>NZ_RQFY01000011.1 GCF_004769555.1 Leptospira koniambonensis
GTCACAGAAGCTTGTAGTATTACAATCTTTGGACAGCCTCTATAATATTCCAAAAACCTATGAAGAAACAATAGGTGCCGCCAATAAGGATCTAGGAAAACAACTCGTCCAAAAAGTAATCCAAGATGGCTTTATGCCGGTTGGGGATTTGCTTATTAGGCAAACAGTTGGACCAGACGGACAACCTCAACAACAGATCCTTCCAAACTATACAATCTACGGATATGAAGGCCCTAAACAATTACCAAAAGTAAAAGATAGCGACGGTAAAGAGTGGGATTTAAGTAATTTCAATGCGCTTGCCGCAGATGGAGGACCATCCACCGCAGAACTCCAACAAATGGTTAAGCTTGCAATTAGCGTACTGGATAAGGACTTCAAGAAGACCTACGATCCAGTAAACCAAGAAAACAGAGAAGAGAAGATTGCAGCCTTAGATCCGATGGCCATGGCCAAAGTTATGCAAGCGGCACAGGGATCGTTAAGAAGCTTACTTAGTGATCCAAAATACATGATGGCTAGCGCTTCCGATAAGAAGCTGATGGAACAGAGTGCCATGTCATCCGGCTACTTAGTTGGATCCACAGAAGGTGGAGTCTTCGGAGATTGGCACTTTAATCAATTCTATACGCCTTTAAAATTAAAAGAGAAATACGACCAAATGAAGGCAGAGGGCGAATCCTTAAAGAGCGATGGATTTGCGAGTGCCGTAGGAGATACGGTAGCCTTTGCAGTTCAAATTACTCCGTTAGGATACGTAGTAGATACAAAAGCACTCTCGAATACAGTTTCTAAAGCCTACCATGATAATAAAGAAGTCGTGGATGCAATTACTGCAGTAGCAGCGATTGTAGGTGCGCCGTTTACAGGGGGAGCGTCCCTCATAGCATTCGCAGCTTATAAATCAGTGCAAGGAGCATACGAAGGTGGTGTCTTAGGTGCGGTAGCTGGCGCAGCGAACGTAGGTAATGCTTACTTACAAGGATTAACTGCAGGTGCAGTATCTTATGAAATGTCTTACAGTTATAAAGATGGCTTTGGAGTAAGTGTAGGTGGCGGTTACGGTAAAGCTGGCATAGGAGTTGGAGGAAGTATTTCTTGGAATGCGAAGACAGGAGATATTTCAGGTAGTATAGGACTACAAACAACGTTAGGATCAAGCGGTAGATTGACAGGTAACGTGGGAATGTCGTTTGATAAGAACGGATTTACCGGAGTGGATGCCGGTATTGGTATCGGTTTAGGCACCAAAACCAATGGCAACTATGCCGCCGCACTAAACTTAGGCTTAAGTTATGATAAGAACGCAGGATTTGGGCAGTCAGCCGGATTCTCTGAAAATACGAACAAATATCTACCTCAGTCAAGTTTGGATTACAGCCATACTGCTTTTGGTGGAAATACGTATAGTGTAACTACGCCATCTGTTGCAGGTATGACTGGAACATTATCTTATAATGATATATCGCAAGGTTACACAACTTCTTTAAATGCAAATGGAGCTACAGCATTAACTTACGATTCGATCAGCGGCGATGCAGTTTATAATAAGAATTTCTTTGGTGATGTTGGTAAGGCACAGGCTCTTTCTCTTGGTGGTATGACTGAGGAGGAATATAAGGATCATGTTAAGAACCAGTCTAAATTGAGAGAAGAATCCCTAGGATTGTGGGAAGGAACACTTGGAATTGTAGGATCCGCTTGGGATGGAATCAAGTCTGGTGCCCAGTCTCTCTGGAATGGAGCCGGTTATATGCTTGGTTGGGGGGACTCAACAGGGCATACGATTTACGGAGACGTAGGAAATTATGTAAGCGAGAAATGGACTGAAAAAGTTAAACCAAAATTGAATGCGTTAGGTGAAGGCATTCAATCTGCATGGAATGGAACAGTAGATGCGGTAACAAATGCCGCAAAATATGTAACAGGTTTCTCAGAGGGTGGATATTGGGAGAGAAGGTCAAATGAAGAGACGTATGGAGTAAATATAACGAATAAGGAACTTGCTGGCTCAATGGACCAGTTTACGAAGGATTGGTCTAGGAAAAGCTGCTTTGTAGCAGGGACACTTGTTCATGTGCCTGGAGGATATAAAGCGATCGATCAAATCAAAATGGGAGATCATGTATTATCTTGGAATGAACGAACGGGAGAATATAAATATAAAGAAGTGAGCGAGTTATTCGTTCATGATGTAGTTGAGTTGTTCGATTTAGAAGTAAATGGTGAAGAAAGCTTTCAGGTTACCGGGAACCATCCTTTTTGGGTAGTAGATAAGAATGCGTGGATAGAAGTGAAAGATCTATCTGTGGGTGATACATTACTACTTCATGATCGCTCAAGAGTTCCGGTCACCGGATTGAGGCAATATCATGTAGAACCAACGAAGGTGTATAACCTTGAAGTAGAAGACACCCACACATATGCGGTAGGAGAGAATGGTGTGGTTGTGCATAATTACCAAATTGGTTTTATGGAAGGTATATTGGGGACCATAAATGGTTGGTTCGGAAAACCGGCCCCATTTTTGGATAACCATGAGCAATTAGCACTTGCGGCAGGCTATGAATCGAACATGTCTGAAGCTGAGATCAATGCCTTGAAAGAAGGTATCCGTAATCCGGATGTTCCAGCAAGTGGACTCTTTACGGCTTTAGTAATCGGTTTACAACATGCGGGACTCGGTTTTCTTGTAGATGGGACAGAAACATATAAGTCACATTTTGGTGAAGATCAGTGGAAACATTCTATGGCATCGAAAAAAGGACAAACGAATGAAGAAGCAGTTACTGATATGAAGAATGGACTAAAGAACTTATATGAAAAGGCAAATGATCCTAATATAAGTTATTTGGATAGAGTAAAAATACTGGGAGAAATATTACATACAGTAACGGATGCATTTGCTCTCGGGCACGTAGCTAGAAACGAGAAGGGTGAGATTTATCAAGTCCAGGATTATACGAACCAGGATAGTACATTGCACGGAGGTCCGGATAAGGCGCCTCCTGATGTGGCACCAGGAACTACATCTGCTTTGGACGCGTCCAAAGAGATGATTAGAATGTGGCAAGCAGGTAAAAGCTGGGAGAAAGTAAGCGAATATTTAGACAGTAATGTCTATAACATCGCCGACGGACGAAGGGACGCAATTACAGGTTCCACGAAGGATTATCAGAAAGCGGAATCCGTTCCTTGGACCCTTCCGAGCTGGATGGAAAGACCAAATAATGGTTGGGCTCCCGTACACTAGTAGAATAGAAAGGATAATAAGATATGAGAATCGCATATAAAAGCTACTGGCTACTGTTTCTATGTATGTTTACCATGATGTGCAATCAATGTTCTCCCCCTCGCATGGGGACAAGATACTGTGTAAAGGGTGGATGCAAGAGCGGATATGGAGAGCAAAAAGTAGATTTTTTTGGTCCTGAACAAGGAGATAAATTCCGCGGTTATGCAATTTATAAAGGAGAGTTTAGGGATGGCTTGCGTTGGGGAAGGGGAACGTATGAAAAACGCACAAAGTCAATCGAAGGGGAAAACTACGAGGGTGAGTTTTTAGACGATAATTTCCATGGTTATGGTAAATGGGAGAAGTTACGAACGAGTCCTTGGCCTAAGGAAGAGTTAGATAGTTGTCCTTGGAAGTATGAAGGAGAATTCAAAAAAGGAGTTCCAAATGGTCAAGGGACTTTAACGATGAGAACAGGTAAAGTGTATAGTGGGATCTTTGGTAAGACCTATTATATTGGAGGACTTTGCTACGAAGGGAACTGCGAAAATGGAAAAGGTTCTGTGATCCATTGGAATGGTCTACATTATCGTGGTGAATTTAAAAATAGAAACTGGAACGGCCAAGGAACGGAGTATGATGCAAACAATCATGTAAAGTATGTTGGTAGTTTTAAAGACGGAAGATATGAAGGCTATGGTGTTCAGATACGCTACGATAATACTAGTTTATATAAAAATGGGAATTGGAATGATCCAGAGCCTTACGCACGCTATGAAGGAATGTTTGTGGATGGAAATATGAATGGATATGGTAAGCTTATTTTTCCTGGCAATGGTCCAGATGGGAAGGATGATATACAAGAGGGAGAATGGGATGGTAAACATCATTGCAGTGGACCAAAATGTAATGGGGCTTTAAAACCTCCTTCAGAAGAAGAGTGGGGAGAGGACGCTAATCAATAAATGGAAAAAAAGAAATCTATTGTTTTACTTATTGGAAGGATTGCTGGAATCTTTCTGTTTCTATTGACTTGTCGAACGTATTCTATCCGGATCTTGGAATCAACACCGATCCATCCAGGAAATTATATTAAGGCAAGGGAGGAGTTTTCATCTAAGAAAATCCAACCTAAAGCAAAATTACAATATTCCAAGAGTATAGTTCCTTCCGGAGCAAAGGAAGTATATTACCAATCTGGAAATTTACAACTGTCAGCTTGGTTGAGTGAAACTCCAAATGACGATATAAAACATCCAGCAGTAGTATATGCGCATGGAGGATTTTCAAAAGACCATCGCGATTGGCCAGATCTTAAACCGTTTATAGAAGCGGGTTTTATCGTATTGTATCCCTCATGGAGATCGGAAGATGGAAATGCAGGGGATTTTGAGTTTTTATACGGTGAAGTAGAGGATGCGATCGCCGCAGGTAAATATTTGGCGGATTTACCCTATGTCGATTCTAATTCTATCTACATTTGTGGCCATAGCATAGGTGCTTCTATAACTTTGTTTTCTGCGATGTTGCCTTCTCCATTTAAAAAAGCCGCGGCGATGGAACCGAATATTAAGACATCATATTTGATCGGCGACTTTGAATATTTTGTGGCCTTTGATGTGGAAAACCCGAAGGAAGTAGGGATCCGATCGCCACTTTCTTACGCAGAGAGTTTACAGATTCCCCTTCTTATATTACATGGCAAACATGACTATGAATCTCGCGGGAAAGTTTTTTTTGAGAAAGCGCGAAAAGCTGGACTGGATGTGGATTACAAGATAATCTTTGGAGATCATTTTACGGTGGTTCGAGAGGGGATTCCGACAGCAATTCAATATTTTTTGGGGACTGCAAAGTTAGTAAATCCATAAAACCAAAAGTATTCTTTAGTGTCCTGATCCAAAAACCGCCCTGTGCAGAGTATGCATTAAAAAATAGTAAACTAGTTTATTGCGTAGATAAAATAACTTTTTTTGGCAGAGATCATTCTGAGAATGAAGGATTGGACATAGAAGATCGTTTTTCTTAATCTCCGCGTGAGAAACGAGATCCGGGCTAAAGGCCTAAGCAGAGGCCATAGGCGGTGCAGCTTTTCTAATTTAACATTAGTTTCTGTTTCTGCATTCGGTGGAAGATGTTTTAATTTTAGGAGATTATTAACTGAAATATTCGATAATTCGAATTTATAAAGAGTTAGTTGTTATTGACTCTCTGAATTTACACGCAAAAATTAGCAAAATTTAAAACAGAGGAAAGAATGAAAAGAATTCTGATATTAAGTACAGCTTTAGTTCTTATGACAGGCTGCTTTACGATTGGTCGTGTCGGTTACGTAGTTCCAGCTCAAAATGATTCAGCTGAACTATCCGAGGAAATTATTGGAGAGGATTGTCCTTTCGTGGTAACTAATGTCCTGAACGATCTGAATAAGAACATAGAAAGTAAAGGTAAAGGTGACCTATCTAAAGTTGGGCTTAAATTTACAGCAGGGAATTGCGCACAAGCAAGGAGTTTGAAATAATATGAAAAGAGGAATTAAGTTTTCCATTTTACTATTCGCTTTTGCTCTTGCTGCAAACTGCTCCTATAACTGGGGTCAGTTCAATAGATATGCTGTAGTTGCTCCAGCTAATTTAGAAGTAGTTGGTAGTGGAGAAAGAGTAGTAGGTCGTGATTGTGGCTTTTCTCCTTCACGTTGGTATTCTAACAGTATAGCTGAAGCAGTTCGAGATGCTTTAATTGCTGCACCTGGATCAACTGGTTTAAAAGATGTGGATGTAAAAGCTAGATCTTATCATTATTTTTTCTTAAGCTGTGTAGAAGTTGAAGGAACTCCTGTTAAAGAAGTTGTAGCTGAGAAAAAAACAAATAAGAAAAAGTAGAATATATCAAATAGATTAATATATTTCTCTTTTGGTATGGAGAGTCTTATTCATTTAATGTGCTTAGGACTCTCTTTTACGTTTTCTGTCTTCTTTTGATAATATTTGAGGTATAAAATGCGAATCCTTACTGCTATATTGTTTTTAAGTTTTTTCATTAGATGTTCAGAAATAGGGCAGCCAAATTCATTTCGCGGAAATGAAGCTAAGGAAAAGTTAATATTAGCTGCTGAAATCGGAGACTATGCAGCCTACAAGGCAGTATTTACTGAGCAAGGGTTGACTGGATCGGATTTAGAAAATCGCACTACGGAAGAAGTGCTTAATGCAACTTTAATAAATTTAACAGTGATTGATTTGGATTCTTCCAAGTTCTATACAAAAGCTAAAATAGGCGAATGCGAGACAGTATTGCAGACCTACGGAGTCCTTTTGAAAATCAGTTCATATATTACATATTCAACTTTTGACGAATGCGATTTTTCTTCAGCAGGTATAATTGCTACGAAGAAAAAATAAGTTACATTGAGTGATTTTGCACCTGCAACCCGGAGATTCTGCATCTGCTGTATCGGCAAATGGGAAAAAAACGTTGGGCCCAGAAGGACTTGCCGTTACGCAGTCTCACATCCTGCTCGACTAAGCTCCACGGCGTCTTTTGCACTCGCTTCACCATCCTGGCTCGCGGCGCATTTGCGACGCTTCCTATGGGTCGCTGCAAATACTTTCGTGCAAAAGCTTCAAGCCCTTCTGGGCCGATTTAACTGAAATTGAAATATGGGAAAAAAATGGTGGGCCCAGAAGGACTTGAACCTTCGACCCGCAGATTATGAGTCTGCTGCTCTAACCAACTGAGCTATAGGCCCGGAGGCTCCATTTTTTGAGAACCACGCCTCCTAGCAAGTCGATTTTATTGAGCGTTTAGGTAACGGTTCGGATTAGAAAACCATTCTTTCAGGTCTTGGCGTTCTTTGTAAAAAGCGATATAGAATGTGTAAGCCTTATCTTCTTTTCGGAGCAGGAAGAAATAGAGTTGGAGTGGATTTCCACCGGAATTGTCCTCTTTGGACCAACGTAGTATCTCCGTCCTGGAGATGCTGAATTTTTCAGGTGTTGTGTTTGGAAACACAGCTTCTAATACCTTGGTTCCAAGAGTTTCTTCGCCGACTCTGTCCAGTTTGCGCCAGATTACAAGCCATGGTCTGTCTTTGAGAGGAACTGCTCTCCAACGGTTTCTAGATTCGGTGCGGACCAGTGCTTTTTCTGGGAAATCGATCTTAATAAAATCTTCTGTGAATGTTTCTCCCGGTTGGTAGACTTTTTGGTCTGGATCTAATGGAACTGAATCTAAAGATATACTCGTAAGGATGAATAAGAACGGAAAAATTTTGAAGAAGGGGAGACGGATCAAAAGATGATTTCCTCTAAGATCAATTCTCTATATTTTACTAGTAGGAATACTGGGATGGATTGTTTTTCTTTTCTGTCTGCGAGTGTATCTTCTCCCTTCTTCTTAAATCTTCGAATCGTTTTGTTTTCGAATACGAATACTCCTTGGTATTCTCCTGTGACTTCGTAAGGCGCACCGGAAGCTAATTTAGAAACATATTTTCTTAATCTTCTATCGAATTTATTATCTCTATATTTATAATATAATGTATGTCCGTTCCAATCATAGAATACTACGTAGTTCTCCTTTAGGCCTTGGTAATATAGTTTGATTGTTTCCGGATAATTAGGAGAAGAATCCGTTAAAGATTCTTTTATGTCGAGGGCTCTAGGTTCTTTTAGAGTGATTGTCCCGCGATAAGTATTTCCTGCAGGTTCTGCATCCAATCTTCTCCCATCCGATGTAGGTATCAAACAAAGGATTGCGGATAGGAGAAGGAATTGTTTCATTAATCGTTTTCCAGATCCTCAGATTCTCCGCCGGAAGGTTTTCCTCCTCCGGAAGAACCACCGCCGCCTGAACCGGATTCGCCACCACTGCTTCCTCCAGAAGAAGATCCGCTACCTTCTCCGCTTAATGGAACCGGATTGGAACCTTCTCCACCACCGCCGCTTGTTCTAGATCTTCTGGAAGAAGAACTAGAACCTCCAGCTTTTCTGGTACTCGTATCTTTTGCTGGTTTAGTCTCTGCACTTGCCGGAACAAAACTTGGATCTAGTTTTTTGCGAAGTTGGTCTAACGCATTTTGGGCAGCACGTTTTACTTTTTCACTAGGATCTCTTTGCGCCTTATATTCTAAAATTTCGATAACCGCAGGATCTTCTGTTTCTGCCAAATGTTTGATGGCACGAAGTCGGACCATTGCATCGTCGTCTCTTGCGAATGAATATAATTCTTCTATAATTTCCTTATCTCCTAAGGAAACGAGAGCAGTGATCGTATGTATCTTAAGTGCTTGGTAATCTTGGATATCGTTCTTGGATTTTAAGGCGCGGATCTTTTCCAGAAGTTCTCTAAGTGGAGTGATTGCAGCTTCCGATTTGATCTTTCCGAGTGCGTTTACTGAATAAGCGCGAAGTGTGATCGGTTCTTTTTCGTCTTTTACAGTTGCGATCAGAACATTCTCGATCGAGGACTTTTTTACTTTTCCGAAATAGAGAGCGATCTGTGCTCTTATTTCTGGATCATTAAATTTCTCCTGGAATCTTGCTTCTAATACAGAGAATGGTTCGCTTGCCTGAGGAAATTCAGCCAAGGTTTCAATGAGAGCGATGAGGAAATTCGAATTTTTGGTAAAATCCTGGCTTTTGAGTAATTCAGTTAAAACAGGAATTCCAGAATCGAATTTAAGCTTTTTGACTACATAAACTGCTTCTTTCTGCACGTCTTGTTGGTCATGTTTTAATAATGCGATGATCTTATCTTCGAATTGTGTAAGTTTTAAGATCCCAGAAATTCTAAGAGCATAAATTTTCATGGACCAATCCGGATCCTTGGAAAGGATCACTCCGACTTGGTCGTACAATTCTCCTGCGTCTTCTTTTGGAAAATCTTCTAGCTCTCTGAGAGCACTTGCTCTTTCTTTTGTGGTTCCGTATTTTAAGACCTTAGAGAGAACTTCTTTCTTTTTGCGGATCTGTTCTTCCGTATATTTAGGCTTAGGCGGAGCTTCTTTTGCGGCCAAGGAGCCGAAAGATAATAAACAAAGTACTAGGGAGAACGAGTAAATGTTTCCTAGGGAAATTTTACCGGACTGATTCAGCTGGTTATTCGCCTGTTTGCTGCAGTTTGCGGTTTTCTTCTTCGAGGTCCTTAATTCTTCTGTTAAGCTCATTGACTAAATGTTGATTCTCCAGGTTCTGCCGGAACTTTTCTATCAAAGATCGGATGTCTTTTGTTAGATCCTCTATGTTCCATGGTTTTTCCACGTATCTGCTCAATCCCCCGAAATTTATCGCATGGATGGCCGAATCCAAACCGGCCTGACCGGTGAGCAGAATTTTGATCGAATCAGGAGACCGTTTATGGACCGATTCCAGAAAATCGGCGCCTTTCATACCGGGCATCACTTGATCCGTAATGATAACTTCGATCACATAACCGGAAGCTTGGATCTCATCCAATAAGGCAAGTGCCTCTTCAGCGCTTCTTGCGGTTTCGATCTCGTGAGTTTTTCCGAACTCATTATGAAGCTGTTCCTGGAGAGTCTCCAGTACCGACACTTCATCATCGACACAAATAATATAACCTTTATTCATAATCCTAAACCGAAAGGTTGGCCGGTTTCCCGGAACTAGAGAGTTTTAGAGAATTCTCTCTGAATGTCAAGTAGTAGAATTCCTCTTCTTGTAGGATCTTCGACTGAAAAATTAGATTCTTGGGTCTAAAAGCCTAGTTTCTCTGGGAAGAAGGTTCTGGATCTCACTCGGAAGATCCGAAATTCCGGAACAAAGTTTTCTCCAGTTCTGTCCGGAGCCAGGAAAAGAAGAAGGATAACTGTCCAATGAATTTTCCCAACCTGAGAATTCCCGAGCCTTAGAATCGATTTCCGAAAGAATCGGGATTGGACTCCATTTTTGTAATATTTCTAGGACGCTCGTTCTCGTTCTCCATCGAGGTTCAGGTGTATATCTCGAATTGTATAAGCTTCTCTTGCGATTGATGAAAAACCTATCGTATCTTTCGTAACCTGTGGATCTACAGTGAGTTTTTCCTCCTTCTCTTTCGAAACCAAATCCTTTCAATAGAACGGATTCTGCTCCTAAGGATCGGAGTAGTGAAACTGCAAGGCCTGCCACGTTTAAGGTTGGATTTTCCAAGATTGGGGCTTTCGGATAAAATTTTGCTCCCAGTATCTGATCCAATGGATGGGTAGAAAGATAGATGATCTTTGGATTTTTGAGGTCGAAGATCCTACAAGCTCCTCCAAACCAAGTGAAGATTGGAATATTCTCAGGAATGTACTCCGGAAAATGGTAGAATGTTCCAAGTCCGCTGTCTATGGAAAGCACGGCATGTGGTTGGATATCATTTTCTAATAAATATCCAAGTGCAGTGTCTGAGCTAAGTAAGAATAATTTTTCTTTATTTTGGCGGATCCAATCGATCTCAAATTCTAAATTTGGCGAAGCTCCTACAAAACATCCAATTCTTCCAGGCTTTGGCGAAAGAGTTTTTCCTAAGATTCGATACGAGTCTGGACTTTCTGAGGATTTTTTCAGATGTTTGAAGAAGTTTCTGACCCATAGTCTTCCGAATTCCTGCTTCGCGAGTTTGTTTTGAAAAACAGATTCCTTTTTTTGGAAGAAGGAGAACATCCTTTCGCTCAGTTCAGGATAACGTCTGGAATAATTCGGGTGAATGAATATTCGCAGGTTCTTAGTGGAAGAAGGCATCCAGTCGGATCTATCTAAGTTTTCAAACTTCTCCCAACCATAATATACAGGAACTCCGCCTAATTTTTCCTTAAGTTCAGCTCCAACTAAGGGTTCTAGTTCGGAAAATGGTTCTAAGAGTAGGATTTTTGTAGTATCTTCGACAGATTTCAAATAAGAAATCGCATGATACCCGCAGCCAATCCCAATGATTACCAGGAATTCGTCTTTTTGGAGTGGAGAAGGAATAGAAAGGGAGATTCTCTCTCCCTCTTTGATTGGATTTTGTGTGGAATGTAGATGGAAGGAGGAATTCTCCTCCTTCAAATTATTAGAACCGTCAGATTGCCGGACAAGCTGGAAGATAGATTAATCCTCTTCTTTTTCTGTTTCCTCTTCCTCATCGTCGTCGGAATCATCATCATCATCGTTGTCTTCTTCGTCTTCATCCTCGTCGTCATCGGAATCATCTTCCTCTTCGTCGTAGGATTCTCCCTCTTCGCCATCTTCCATGTCCATAAGAGGTTTCGCAGCTTCTTCTGGAATGAAATCTTCTTCCATATCTTCTTCTGCGATTGGTGCTTGAGGAGCTTCGAATAGTCCGTTGAATTGGGAATACGTGGCTCCGTTGCCTTGAGCTTCTGCTTCAGTGATAGCTCTTTCTTCTTTAGTTACGTATTTATACTGAACTTCGTCGTTTGCGAGTGCAAACATCGCTTGGACTGCAAGTTTGCGTCCTTTGATTTTTTTAGGTAATTCGAGTCTGTCGATTCTATCCAGGATTTGGAAGCCGGCTACGGCTCTTTCGTACTTGTTTTTTTTGGCCAGTTCAATCAAAGTTACAATATCGAATTCTGAATTCTGGTTCTGGGTCATTTTGTATTCCTGAGAGGGGATAGAGGCCTTTGAAACTACCATCATTCTCAATTTCTCTTCTCTGTCAATCCCTTATATCTTTCGTTTATTCCTTGAATTCTGGGGAGAATCTCCGATTTTGGTAAACGCCCATGGATTCTCAGGCCAACTCCGATTCCAGGCTTAGTGTTCCCTTTTCCAAGGGAATTTTCTTCCGCCTAATCCCTTTATTAATAACGAGCCTTCTTACAGTTTGTGCTCCGTCAGAACAATCCAATCTAGGTGTCCAAGATTTTGAAGGCATCAGTTTGGAAGGAGACAATATCCGAATATCGGATATCGCTGCAGACCGTATTGCATTGAATGTATACGGGCCGAATTGTCCTCCTTGCGAAAAAGAAATTCCAGTTTTAAATTATCTGAATGCAGAACTGAAAAAAACTCCGCATATCAAGTTATACATGGTCGTTGACCCGGATGTATTTTTTGATAATCCGGAAGCTCTTTCTACAGAACAAAAAATGAAACAAGCTGCGATTCTGATGAAAGAAGAAGTTAAAAAATTCGGGATACAACTTCCAGTCATCATTATGAAGCCACCATTCAAAGTGGTCCGTACAGATGGACTCGTAACTGGAACTCCTGAAACACTTCTATTCAAAACAAAACCTTTGATCTTATATTATAATTTTATCGGGGCTATCAGCGAAGAGTCTGATCCAAATAAAATCCCTAAAAATATGAAAGTGATCTTCTTCAAAAGAATGGCCGGGCAATCATGAGATGTCTCATCGTTCGGTTCAAGGACTGCGAAGGTCCTGGAACTCTATTAGATTCTTTGCAAGCTAGGAATTATAGGATTACCTATCATAACGCGTATGATGAACGTGTGCATATCGTTCCTGCAGCTCACCAAATGTTTGATCTGGTTGTATTCTTAGGCGGACCTCAAACAGTTCATGACCCAAGTCAGCATAAATTTTTCAAACCTTGGCTGGAACTTGCATCTCATCTGGTATCTATGAAAGATAAGAAGGTGATCGGTATTTGTTTGGGTTCTCAAATTTTAGCAACTGTTTTAGGAGCTAAGGTCTACGAAGGGGAGAAGGGACCAGAAGTAGGGTTCTCAGATGTAAAAGTGGTGAATCCTTCTAATCCTGCATTTTCTAAATTGAGCGGTACTTCTTCTTTTCCTGCATTCCATTTACATGAGGATGTATTCGAGATCCCTAAAGGTGCGGATCATTTGTTACAGGGTAGTTTTTATTCTAACCAGATGTTTGGATATGAGAACCGAGTATTCGGTATACAGTGTCATCTGGAAGTAACAGAAAATATGCTAGGCGTTTGGAAGAATGTACATTCTGAGTTTATTAAAAAAGCAGGATGGATTCCCGGACCCGAAACGGAAGATCTTAGGTCTCAGATGGAAAGAGCAGGCAGAGCGCTCTTTGAAGGAATTTTGGATTTATAATATTTTTATCCAATGTCCCGAACTACGGGACTATTATTTTGAATTGAAACGGTTGATGGTGCATACATGATTCAGAAATTACTCAGGGTTCTATTCGGAAGTAAATACGAAAGAGATCTTAAAAGACTCACTCCGATTGTAGTCCAAATCAATTCTTTGGAAGAGTCCATGCGCTCTCTAAACGATTCTGAACTTTCTTCTCAGACTAGAAAGTTCAAAGAGAGACTCGCTAAAGGGGAGACATTGGATGATATTCTTCCAGAAGCATTCGCTACTGTAAGAGAAGCAGCCTTAAGAAAATTAGGGATGCGCCATTTCGATGTGCAGATGATGGGCGGTATTTCTCTTCATTGGGGAAATATCTCCGAGATGAAAACTGGAGAAGGTAAAACTCTAACTTCTACACTTGCAGTTTATCTAAATGCGTTGGCCGGTAAAGGTGTTCATGTTGTTACAGTGAACGATTACCTGGCAAGAAGGGACGCTTTGTGGATGAAGCCGATCTATGATTTCTTGGATTTAACTGTTGGGATCATCCAGCATGATATGGAACATGATGATCGTAAGAATGCTTATTCTTCTGATATCACATACGGAACTAATAACGAGTATGGATTTGATTATCTGAGAGATAATATGGTTTCTCATATTGATCATAAAGTACAAAGAAGTCATTACTTTGCGATCGTGGATGAGGTAGACTCGATTTTGATCGACGAAGCAAGAACTCCACTTATCATTTCGGGTCCTTCTGACGAATCCACAGACAAATATACTCGTATTGATAAGATCATTCCTAAACTCGTTGAGGGAGAAGATTACGAGAAGGATGAGAAGGCCAAAAACACTCTGATGACAGAAAAGGGTGTTGCCCATGTCGAAGAGATCCTTGGGATCGAAAACTTATACGCTCCTCAAAACGTGGATTTAGTTCATCACGTTCACCAAGCATTAAAAGCTCATAAAATATTCCAAAGAGACGTGGACTATGTGGTCCAAAACGGAGAAGTGATTATTGTAGATGAGTTCACTGGGCGTTTGATGTCCGGTAGGAGATACTCTGACGGACTTCACCAAGCTTTGGAAGCAAAGGAAGGAGTTACGATTGCAAGGGAATCCCAAACTCTTGCAAGTATCACTTTCCAGAACTATTTCAGATTATACGAAAAACTTTCAGGTATGACTGGAACAGCTGATACAGAAGCAGAAGAATTCCATAAGATCTATAATTTAGATGTAATTGTAATTCCTCCGAACGTTCCTGTTCAAAGAAAGGACGCGGCTGATAGAGTTTATAGAACTGAAAAAGAAAAGTTCACGGCTATCTTAAATGAGATCAAAGATTGTAGAGATAAAAAACAGCCTGTTCTTGTCGGTACGATCTCCATCGAAAAATCTGAGGTCCTTGCTAGACTTTTAGCTCAAGCTGGAATTGCACATAACGTTCTTAACGCTAAGTTCCACGAAAAAGAAGCAGAGATTATTGCAAACGCGGGAAAACCCGCAGCGGTTACAATTGCTACGAACATGGCAGGAAGGGGAACTGACATCGTTTTAGGCGGGGCCCAGTTATTTAAAGAAAGTCTGGAATCTTGGAAAGAATCCGATCCTGTAATCAGCGAATTTAAAGAAGCAGTAGTTCGTGCAGATTTTGAAAGAGCAGAATCCGTTTCTCAAAGATTAGATTCTCAAACAAAAAAATCTAAAGCAAATGATATCTTAACCAGCGCAAAGATCTGGAGAAAGAACCATGAAGAGGTTCTGGAAGCAGGCGGTCTTCATATTTTAGGAACAGAAAGACATGAGGCGAGAAGGATAGACAACCAGCTTAGAGGTCGTTCCGGTCGTCAGGGAGATCCAGGTTCTAGTAGATTCTACCTTTCCTTACAAGATGATCTAATGAGGATTTTCGGATCCGATAGGATTTCGGGCATCATGGAAAGACTCAAGATGCCGGAAGGACAAGAGATTGAGCACCCGATGGTGTCTAACGCAATTGCCAGGGCGCAAAAAAGGGTAGAAGGTCATAACTTCGATATTCGTAAGCACCTCTTGGAATATGATGATGTGATGAACCGTCAAAGGATCGTTATCTATAAGATGAGAAACGAAGTCCTGGAAGGCGGAGATGTTACCGGTCAGGCAAAAAGTTTCTTAGAAGAAATGATAGAAGCCCAAGTAGTTGCTACCTGCGAAGGTGGAAATCCTAACGGTTGGGAATGGGATGTTTTAAAAGAATGGTTCGAAGGACTCGGACTTCCTTGGAAAGTAGACCAAGACGAAATTAAAAAATCCAAAAATCCTCAATTAGCTATTTTTGATTCTTTGAATAATGCTGCTCAAGGTTTCTATCAAGAAAAGGCAGACCGCATAGGCGGGGATGTTTGGAAACTTTTAGAAAGAAATATCTTCTTAGATATTCTAGATCATCGCTGGAAAGAACATCTATATTCCATGGACCATCTGAGAGAAGGTATCTGGACTGTTGGTTACGGAGAAAAGAATCCTCTCGTAGAATATAAACTACAAGGTTTTAGATTATTTGACCAAGCAATCGAGAACATGAAATATGAGATCGTTAGCTTCCTCGTACGTGTAGAAGTTACCGAAAAAACTCAGTTGCCTGAAGAGAAAAAAGAGTATAAAAAAGTAGGACAAGAGCTTACTGGAGGCTTCCAAGAATTGCAGGGGGCTAAGCCTAAAAATCCTGCTGCAGAAGCAATGCCAGTGACTTCCGGAGGCGGCGGTTCTTCTGAAAGGAAAACCAGTAGGAGAAAAAGAAAATGAGATCCTCATTTGTATTCGTATTTACTCTTTCTTTGTTCTCTATTCTTCAGTGTGCGTATTTTTCGCCTGAAACGAATCGAGAATCTAAGAGCCCGAAACGTTTGTATTCTGAATGTATGGAAACATTTGCAGACGATGCAAAGTGTAAAGAATTCGTACTCAAATCTATTCCTGACGCGGACATAAGTTTATTAGGTAAAGATGCGGATCCAAATGTTGTAGAGGCCTCGGTAAATATTTTTATACGTTCTGAGCTGATCCGTTCTTTACTGAGCCAAAATAAATTATATGTAAAAAACAAACTAGGTGAGCCGGACGAAAAAAGAGTCGTGAACAATTGGGCACCAGGAATGGAAGAATGGTTATATTATAGGCCTATTTCTAAATTTGCAGAAGGTTCAAGACCAGATCGAGAGATCCTGATACGCTTTCAGCGCGGTACAGTAGTCCATGTAGGTTATACTCCACCTAGCCCTAATCGTTAGTTAATCTTCTATTTAATTCAACAAAAACATATTGGAATATTAAGCATTTCCTCGTAATATATAGTTAGGATTGACGGAATATACACCTATATTCCTTTGGCTTAATAGTGCGGCGCATACCTTACATTCTGCTGATTTTATTACAGATAGCTCTGGTAGTCTTTTCATCTACTTTGGAATGGGTAGATAAGGACTTAGAAAGCCGTGCCATTTCTTTATCCCAAACAAAGAAAAATATTTCCACCGCCCTTGAATCGGATCTTACGGATTCTGAAGGACTACTTTATACTCAAGCTAGAGAAAGAGACAGCAGACTTGTTGATTTTATAGCTGATGAGTTGGTTGGTTGTCCTTGGTCCCCATCCACATTCGATTCTAAGATCGTTAATGTAGACGGTCGATATAGATCAAACCGACATCTCCACTTTTCCCTAACAAATCTTCCCCCACCTAACCTGGCTTAATTACTAATATTACTTTCGGAACGATTTTCGCGCCCTAGGTCTATGATCTTCGTTCCATAGGGGGTCTTTGCGTAAGCTTAAAGCTATCTTCAGGGATAACTTCGTACAACTATGAATAAAAAGATACTAACGTTGCTAATCTTGGTCTGGACTACAAATCAGACCGTATCTCAGCCGGATTCGTCCTCAGGTGGTGTGCCTGGGGGAAATGATCCTTTATATTCTGAAGCAAGGATTGCTGCTGCTTCGGGAGATCAGGAAAGGACACAAGTTCGTTTGGAACTTGCAAAAGCAGAAGAGCTACTTTGGAAGAATAACCTTCTATTACTCGCTTCCAAATTTAATATAGATGCAAGAAAGGCAGGCATAGAACAAGCAGGCCTCTATGCGAACCCGAATATTTTTATAGATCAGAGTATTTTCGCTGAGCCTACTCAACGTTATTTTGATTTTACCAGATCTGGACAAACTGTGGTGCAGATCCAACAAGTATTCTTACTTGGCGGTAAGATAGACAAACGGATCAGAGTAGCTGAGTTAAGCGCGAAGATGAGTGAGCAGGAGTTTTATGATCTTGCTCGAGCTTTGATCACTAAACTTCGTAGGACCTTCTACTTTATTCATTATTATAGAGATGCGATTGCTTTCTATGACAGAAGTTTGATCGCCTTGGATAAAACAGTAAACTCTGCGGAGCTTGCTTATAAAAGAAGAGCGGTTCTTCAGTCAGAAGTTTTACGTTTAAAAGCACTTCTATTCTTCTTAAGAAAAGAAAGAGAAGATCTTAGGATCAAAGTTTTAGAAAGAGAAGCAGATCTAAGAGTTTTGCTCAACGAAGATACTTATAAAAGCCAAACAATTGCAATCGTTCCTGTTTTGGATCTAGACTTCGTAGAAAAAGCCACATTGGATGGTTTTAAATTAGATAATATGCTTACTAAGGCTAGGGAGTATAGACCTGACCTGAAAAAAGCAGTGCAAGCTTTAAGATACGAAGAAGCAAACCTGGAATTGCAACATGCGAATGCGATCCCGGATCTTGCGTTTGGTCCTATGTACAATAGAGGGGGAACGGCCTTCCAGAATTATTGGGGGATTACCGCTCAGTTGAACATTCCTATCTTTGATAGGAACCAAGGTAATATCAAGGCTGCCGAAAAATCCATCCAAGTCAGAAAACAAGAATTGAAAAACCTGATCTTGGAAGTGGAGAACGACGTTAGTGTTGCTTTAGCCACCGCGAGAGCAAAAGACGATCTCTATAAAAAATTCAGAAACACTTATACTAAGGATTACGCTGACCTAGCGGAGGATATGATCCTTAGTTACGAAAAACGTTATATATCCATTTTAGAATTCGCAGACTTCTTCGAAACATACAGATCCAGTATCGTGGAAATGTTACGCCTCCAAACGGACAGAATGGAAGCGATCGAAGGAGTAAATTACTCGGTAGGAACGGGGCTAATCGTCCCAAGTTATAAATCCAACGGAGATTCCGGTGTTAAAGAAGGGGGCTCGAAATGATTCCATCATCTAACAAACTTAGAATTATATTAATCGTTCTGGTGGCGGCTATTTCCGTTTCCATCGTATCTTTCACTTTAAACAAGGGCGGGAAGAAAAACGCTCTTCGTCCTCAAAAAGCAATCGTCCATGATCATGGCGAAAGGATTGAATTTAAAGAGAACAGTCCTGGGCTCGAGATTGTTAAAAGTGCTGAGATCGGTAAGCCAGGAGAATTCGTGAATGTGGAAGCTCCTGCAAGGTTGATTGCCACTACTTCTCCTTCCGTATCCGATTCTGAACAGATCGTATTATTTGAATCAGCAGAGTTGAACGATCTGTATGTTGGTTATGTTCATGCTAAGAACAGTCTGAACAGATCACGCAAGAATTTGGATCGTATCAAAGATATGTTCAAACATAGGGTCGCTACAGAGAAGGATCTGATCGAAGCAGAAACCGAAGTGAATAATGATGAGGCAGAATTCGCAGAGTTCGAAGGAAAATTGAGAGCTGTAGGTTTAAATCCTGCATTGATCAAAAAAGCTGCCGGTCAAACTGCTTGGATCATTTCAGATGTTCCTGAATCACAACTTTCCAATCTGCAAAAAGGGAAAAGAGTGAAAGTTGTTTTTAACTCTTTTCCAAACCAGGAATGGAACGGAACCGCAGAAGCATTGGGAGATAACGTGGATCCTTTTACAAGGACAGTAAAAGTAAGAATAGCGATCAAAAATGAAGGTTATAGATTAAAACCTGGAATGTTCGCAACCGTAAAATTTCCTGAAGAAACAGGGGGTGATTCTGTAGTTATCCCTTTCAACTCTGTGGTAACTGTAGAAAGTAAAAATTACGTATTTGTAGAAGAAACTCCTCATGAATTTTTCAGAAGGGAAGTGGTCCTTGGGATCTCCACCAGAGAAAGGGTTAATGTTCTGGAAGGCCTGACCAAAGGTGACAGAGTGGTAGTCGAAGGTGCCATCTTATTAAAAGGACTTAGTTTCGGATTTTAATCTTTATGAAAAGAATACTAAGTTTTATTATTATAATATTCTTATTTTCTTTTGTTTCTTCCATATATTCGGAAGAAACAAAGAAGGATGAGAAAAACGAGAAGAATGGAGAATATTCTCCCGAGTGGACTCCTGACTCGGATCGTAAAAGCAGATTTGGGGAAGAAGAAAAAGATGATCTTACTCAGAAGCCTCTTCCTAAATCTACAAATTTCTTCGTATATGGAGCAACTGTAGGTTCTCCAGGAAGTATCAATTTCAATTTAGGTTACTATTATAAAGATATCGTAATCCGCGGATCAGGCGGGCATTGGGGACCTCATTGGTGGGGATGGCAGGCAGATCTAGGATTTAGTTTTTGGAAAACTTCCGTAATTGCACATAGCGTTTCTGTTGTAATCGGGCAATTCCAAGTAAACCCATTTGCTCCTGAGTTAGGAAGAGGTGGGCAAACTTCTTATCCTACAGGCACTGATTTTCCTGGATACCAGCATAGAGATCCTACTTTTGAAGATATGATCATTCGTTCTTATGTAGCGGAACAAAATCCAAACCTGGCTGCGTTATTGGAATATGATAGCAGGGACAAACAAAAGGTAACTTTGAACCAAAGATATATAGGACTTACTTACGATTTCCTTCTTGGAAATTTTTTCCTACAAGTTGGTGGAGGGATTGGAAGTGGAGATTATAAAAATCCTCAACTTCTCATTCAGTTGGGTTACTTGTTTGATACGAGGTCTTACTAATGATAGATAAACTTATAGAATCGGTACTAAAGTATAGAATTCCTACTATCATTGCCTCTCTCTTTATCGCAATCTTAGGAGTATGGGCTTGGACAGATATTAGAAAAGAAGCATATTCGGATATTGCAGATACCCAAGTCCGTTTAATTGCTAAATTCCCGGGAAAAGCAGCTGTAGAAGTAGAGGAAAGAGTCACTCTTCCGATCGAAAGGGTTTTGAATGCAATCCCGAAAGTAGCAGTTCGTCGTTCTAGAACAATCAATGGTCTCGTAGTATTTCAGTTTGTATTTGAAGATGGAACAGACGATTATTTTGCAAGGATGCGACTTATGGAAAGGGTCGCAGATGCGGACATTCCTGAGGAAGTCCAACCCGCTTTAGGTCCTATGAGTTCTCCCGTGGGTGAAATTTTTAGGTATGTTGTGGAGTCTTCCGGAAATCACACACCTATGGAATTAAGAACGATCCAGGATTGGATCGTAATGCCGAAGATGCTTTCTATCCCTGGGATTGCAGACGTAGTTACATTTGGAGGTTTGCCTAAACAATTCCATATCGTAACTTCTCCGGATAAACTAGTACGTTATAAACTTACGATAAACGATGTGATCCAAGCGGTTCAGGTGAATAACTTGAATACCGGAGGAAACCTTCTATTACAAGGAGAACAAGGATTTCCGATCCGTTCTTTGGGTGCGATCCGTGAAGCCCAACATATAGAAAATATTGTAGTAAAAACTGTGAACGGTGTGCCTGTTTTTATCCGTGATTTAGCCACTGTGGAAATTTCCCATCCGATCCCGAGCGGTGTCTTAGGTTATACGGTTCGTATAGACGATCAGGTCATGGACATTGATTCTTCTGTCCAGGGTCTCGTGGCGATGCGTCGATGGGGAGATCCGAATGAGATGGGTGATAGGATCCGTGCCAAGGTAAAGGAGATAAACGAGAATTATCTTCCAGATGGAGTCCAACTAAGAACTACGTACGATAGAAGTGACCTTGTAAATTATACGTTACGCACTATCGGGCGCACACTTTTAGAAGGTGTGATGGTGGTCAGCTTAGTCCTAATTTTCTTTATAGGAAGTGCCAAGGCTTCTCTTGTGGTAGTGGCAACTATTCCTTTCGCTTTATTATTCGCTTTTCTTCTCATGGATATGACCGGGATCCCTGCAAGTTTACTCTCCTTAGGGGCTATTGACTTTGGGATCGTAGTAGATGGTGCAGTCATCATGGTGGAAAATATCATCAGAAGATATAGGGATGCCACTCCATCCGATAAGAGTAAGGGAATCATTAAACTTACTGCGGAATCTGCGGGAGAAGTTGGGACCGAGATCTTATTTTCCATTCTGATCATCATACTTGCATATTTACCTATCTTCTCCTTTGAAAGGATAGAAGGAAGATTGTTTAAGCCGATGGCATTCACCATCTCTTTCGCGATCCTTGGAGCGTTGATCTTCTCTATGACGGTCGTTCCAGTCTTGATGACTTTTATGTTCCGAAAATATTTCGAATCTGAGAAGCCCGGACCGATCGCATGGCATAACCCTTTTTACGGCTGGGTGGAAGAACGTTATAAAAAGCTAATAGTCTATCTAGTGGATAGATCCAAAAAAGTAGTCATTTATACATTCCTTGCGGTGACCGTATTTTTAGGAATAGGCGGATACAAACTTGGGACCGAATTTTTGCCTGAAATGGACGAAGGTGGTTTTAACTTAAGGATCTTTTTCCCAGTAGGGATCTCCCTTCCGGAAGCTCGTAAGTTTATGCCTAAGATCCGAGAGACCATCTATAAAAACGAACAAGTAAGTGTGGTGCTTTCTCAGTTAGGAAGGAATGATGATGGAACCGATCCACTTCCTCCGAACAGATTAGAAGTTTTAGTAAGTTTAAAAGATTACGATGATTGGAAGGAGAGGATCACTAAACAAGAACTTCTTCTTAGAATGAAAAATGACCTGGAAGCGACACTTCCAGGTGCAAGGATCAGTTTCTCTCAGCCTATCATGGATAACTTGTCCGAAGCGATCATGGGAACCATCGCGGACCTTGCAGTATTCATATCCGGACAAGACTTAAAAGTGATGCGTAAACTTGCAGAAGAAGTCCTGGAAATCGTAAAGGATATGCATGGAGCAAGTGAGTTTGGGATCGAGCAGGAAGCGGATAGTCCTCAGTTGACCATTCGGATCGATAGAGAAGCTGCAGCTCGTTACGGGATTAATGTAAGTGATATACAACAGATGGTAGAAGCTGCCATCGGAATGCAGAGAATTAGTACTCTTTATGAGGGACCTTCCGACATTCCTCCAAGAACACCTGCTAGATTCGGGATCGTGGTACGATTCTCTAAGGATTACAGAGCATCCAAAAGAGCGATAGAGACAATGCCTATCATTTCTCCCAAAGGTGAAAGGGTCCCACTTTCTCAATTAGCTAAGATCACTTTGGAAGACGGACCTACCATGATCTTCCGCCAAGAAGGAAGAAGGACAATCACTGTTCGTACTAACGTAAGAGGAAGGGACCAGGGTGGATTTGTGGCCGAACTCAGGAAGAAGATCCAGGCAAAGGTCAAACTTCCAGAAGGTTACGAGATCCGTTACGGTGGACAATACGAGAACCTTGCCCGCGTTGGTAAAAAATTGGCGAGTGTTATTCCGGTCACGATCGCAATCATCTTCGGGGTACTATTCTTACTTTATAGAAATTTAAAGTATGTATATGTAGCCTTAGCATGTCTTCCGCTTTCCTTGGTTGGAGGAATGTATGCGCTTCTACTCAGAGGATATTATTTTAACGTATCCAGTGGAGTGGGATTTATCTCACTATTCGGGATTGCTACGATGTCTGGAGTTCTTTTTGTTTCGAGGACAAATCACCTCCTAAGAGATGAACCTACATTAACAACAAAAGAAGCAGTCACACAGGCTGCAGTGATCCAATTGCGACCTATGCTAATGACAATGCTACTTGCACTTCTTGGATTGATCCCTGCTACCTTGGCATCTGGGGTAGGTTCTGACGTCCAGAGACCTCTTGCAACGGTAATTGTAGGAGGGTTATTCTCCGCTTTATTTCTAGTGTTGAGCGTTCTTCCTTCCCTATATTTAGTAGTGGTGGGAGATAGAAAACATCCTGCGGAAGAGGAAACATTCGAACTTCATCCAGAAGCATACGTTTCCTTATACGATGAAGAAGATCTAGAAGATACTTCTTCTCACAGGAATGGAAGTAAGAAGGCTAAGAAAAAAGTGCTCTCCAAAAAGAAACGTTAGTTTGAAACTAAAATCGAATTATCCTAAGAGGCCGCGGATTAACGCGGCCTTTTTTATTTTCTTCTCATTTTCCGAAGAATGAAAACAGAATTGACTCTTGCTGGCTGAACGATATCAACTTAGCCAAAATATAAATAGGTGATGACCATGAATTTACCCGAAAAAATTTTGATCCTATCCGGAGTTTTAAATTTGGCATATGGAAGTTTAACTGGATTTGCATACGCGTTCGCGAGAATGAAGGCGGAATTTCCCTCCAGATACCTGCAAGCAGCTCATATAGGATCACTCATGCAAGGCGCTATGCTCTTAGGGTTGGTATTTGCATTTCAACTAGCGCCTCTTTCTGAAACCGCTGCTTTGGTGGGAGCAATCTCATTTGCAGTTTCTTCTGGATTTCTTGCTTTGAAAGACACAGTGAATTGGCTACAGGGTATCAAAGATGAATTCAAGGAGAATCCTCCTCTTGGAAAGATCCTAGGTGGAATTGGAGTCACTGCTAATATCGTAGGGATTGCGATTATCGTTTATGGTGTTTTAGCTGCTTAATATCCTTCTCATATTTCGAAGAAAATTTCGACGGATGATTCGCAGAGAAATTTTCTTTGAGATGACTTTTTGAAAATAAATTCTCTCCTGATTTAAAAAATATGTCTGCCTTCTTTGCAGATTCGTATATATCAACCGAATTAACAAGGTAAAGTAAATGTGTAGATCAGAATTAAAAGGAGATAAAGTAAAAGTCAAATTGTGGACCGATTTGGATAAAGTGGAATCTGCCGCTTTACAACAATTACGTAATATTGCTTCTCTGCCATGGGTTTTTAAACATGTTGCAGTGATGCCAGATGTACATTACGGAAAGGGTGCTACAGTTGGATCAGTTATTGCTATGAAAGATGCAGTTGCACCTGCAGCGGTTGGCGTTGACATAGGATGCGGAATGGCAGCAGTTCTTACGAATTTAACGGGAAATGATCTGCCTGATTCCCTAAAAATAATTCGTTCCGAAATTGAGAAAAAGATTCCAGTAGGATTCGGAATGCATAAACGTCCAGTCGTCGAAAAACTTTTTAAACATGGAGAGACTTACGCCCTAGCTAAATCTCTATTTAAACAAGAGTTTGAATATCTTTCTGACCATGCGAAACCTCTTTATGAGCGTGCGTTAAACCAATGTGGTACTTTGGGAGGAGGAAATCATTTTATAGAACTTTGTTTAGATACAGAAAACAGAGTTTGGATGATGCTTCATTCCGGTTCTAGAAATATTGGAAAAGAACTAGCAGAATTCCATATTCATAGAGCACGTAAACTTGCTCATAATGAACTTTTACCGGATAGGGATTTGGCAGTGTTTCTTTCTGGTACGACAGAAATGGAAGAGTATAGAAGGGATTTATTCTGGGCCCAAAGATACGCTTACTTAAAT
The DNA here is from genome assembly GCF_004769555.1 of Leptospira koniambonensis. Lineage (NCBI taxonomy): Bacteria > Pseudomonadati > Spirochaetota > Leptospiria > Leptospirales > Leptospiraceae > Leptospira > Leptospira koniambonensis. Next base: position 24,997 of record NZ_RQFY01000011.1, read on the forward strand.
CGTCTCTCAATGTTGGAATTGTATTTTGAAGCTTTGAGGAAGTTTTTTCCTCAAATCCAAGAAGTGTCTAGAGTTATCTGTCACCATAATTATGTTTCTGAAGAAACTCATTTTGGAGAAGATATTATTGTCACAAGAAAAGGAGCTATTAGCGCCAAGAAGGGAGAATTAGGGATCATTCCTGGGTCTATGGGTACTCGTTCATTCATCGTAAAGGGTTTAGGAAATCCTGAATCTTTCGAATCCGCATCTCACGGGGCCGGAAGAAGAATGAGCAGAGGCGAAGCCAAAAGGAAATTTACCGAATCGGATCTTCTAGAGCAAACGAATGGAGTTGAGTGCAGAAAGGATACTGGCGTTTTAGATGAAATCCCAGGTGCTTATAAAGACATCCACGATGTAATCGATTCCCAGAAAGATTTGGTAGAGGTTGTCTCTGAACTCAGACAAGTTCTCTGTGTAAAAGGTTAGTAGTTCCAGGATTGTCCTGAATAGGACGTATAAATCATAAAAATCTATCCGGGGGATCCACAATTTCTTGGATAGATTTTTAAAATTCTGATCCACGAAATATCGAATAACCCGAGGTTTTTTTAACCTTTTTTCGCTCTAAAAATTTAAGTGAGGATCTGAAATGAGCGAGCACTTAAAGGCAAAACTGAAAAAAGCAGATGGCGGCTTTTGGAAAAAGACTTTCAGATCCTGTTGGAATATCCTTCCTCATTCTTTCAGAAGACAATTGGTTGCCATGTCTGGACAATCAGATCTAGATTTCTGAGAATCTACTTAAATAAAATTACTCCTAAACACTGGATATCCATTAAAGTATCCCAATCGCTTTATATAACTCGTTATCCGACATTTCTTATTTGCTTAATCATAAATATAGCTACGCAAGTGCAAAAATTGGCGTATTAGCTTCGCAATTACGTTGAATTAATATCAATCCATCATACACCGGATGGTTAGGTCTGACACACTAACCCAGGGGTCGCAAAAGCACTTTGATAACATTGATTATGTCATGACCAAGCATTCTTTCCGGCGCTCTATTTAATAATCGTAAATAAAATGAGATAAGATATTAATTATCATTACCAATTTTTAGATCATTGAAATTTGGATGAAATTGCTATGTTAGTGAATGATGAACCTTTGATAACCAAGGATGAATATTGGCATCCATGGTTTGGTAATAAATATTTTTTGACGATGCTTTGTGTTGGTGGGATATTAATGCAATCGTTTCATATTGGAAATATATTAAAAAATTATAAGATGAAACCATCATTATTTGTGGCAATAGTTGTGCTTGTATTTGGTATTTTGCTTTTAGTAAATTTAATGTTTCTTTATATTAAGGGGCCCCGCCAGACAATAGTCAAAGCTGATGGAATTCTTTTTATAAATTTGTATAATCGGGAAAGATTTATCAAGTATGACGAAATATTAAAAATAAAACCTTTGCTTTGGGATTGGTCAACATTGGCAGTTTACACAGCAAATGATTATGTTTTACTTGGGGCAAAGATTGAAAGATTTGGCGAACTGATCGAAAAAATCTTACCAATGGTATCAAGCGCAACTGAAATAGAACTTTTGAAGTTACCTTATGTTCAGAGGGCTTGGCAGAAAGAACCAGATATGAAAATTATCGAAGCGGCGATAGAGAGAGCAAAAATAAATCAAAGAAAATTGAGTGGCAAATAAAAAAGACAAGAGCAATCTATTCAAGTGCGGCCAGAAATACCTCAGTTTTATACAAAATTATTGTAATTGAAAACAAACTCAGCACGTTTAATTCCTCTGTCCATCTCCTTAACCGTTTCCTATGCTATAATGATAAGGGATGATCTGGCTGTTTATAAAAAAAGAGCGCCCATTTGGACGCTCTTTTTCGTAGAAATCTACTTAATCCGAATTAATCGAACTTAGCAACGACACCTAAGGTTATACCATATTGGTCTTTGCTTTTCTCACCAGAAGAAGTTACGAATTGATAACCGGTTGCCCAGTCTCTTCTCATATCCAATTTGATGAGTAGATTTTCAGTATAGTTCCAAACTGGAGTTACAGTAAATGTTTTATACTGTCCGTAGTTGGAAGCTGAACCGTAATCTTTGTAGTTTTTCGGGTCTAAAGCTGCAAGTAATTGATCAGCAGTTAAGCCTCCCAATGCAGGAGTAGCTGCAATGATTTGCTCTGCGATCGCTTTGTCTTGCGCATATTTTCCCTGATACCAAGCGTTAGCTGCTTGAGATCCAGCAAATGGGTTGAAGGTAGTCAAACGGCCGTTGTTATTGCTATCGTCGATATACTCGAAACGAACGTTGATTCCCCAAGTTTCACCGATCTTAAACTTACTGAAGATACCATAAGCTTGGTAAGAGCTTTTAGTTTTTTCAGTAGTTACAGTTCCGCCTAAGATAGTTTCAACTGTAGCTGCACCTGTTGGGTTGTACTGTTGTTGCGCAAGGTTAGCCGCTGCTGCACCACCAGATTTTTCACTCCAAGTATAGTCTAAGTCAATTTGGATCCTATCAGTAGGAGTCATGGACAAGATTGCATGGTTCATGAACCAATAATCTTTATTATACTTTGCTGCAGGAGCAGTAAGAGCGGAAACAGCTGGGTCTCCAGTTTGAGCCGCTAATTGATCAGCAGCTAATTGTTTGAATGGATCGATCCTTCCAGTAGCACCATCTTGAGAATACAAAGTGTTCCAAGTAATGGATAATTTGTCTTCGATCAAGGTTCCTTTTAACTGAGTTCCAATCGCTTTATGTTGAGTAGCTGCTTCGTAGAAGTAGTTATTCGTAGTGCTTCCGTCAGGAACCCCAGTTCTATAACCAGTACCACCACCACTGTTATACAGATAAAAGGTTCCAGCCCATTTGTCTGTAAATTGAGTAGTTAAGCGCGCACCGGTGTGGATGAAGGGGATTGTGTTTTGGAAGATGGCCCCTATCGAGTAGTTAGGGTTGTTCATCGATTCCAATACTTCGTATCCAATATGGGTTGCCATTTTACCAACGTCTAAGGTCATCCCTTTCAACACTGGGAAATACATGCTGATATAAGCTTGTTTCAGCATGTTGTAGTTGTATACTCCGTTAGCTTGAGAGTATGGCGCCTCTTGGAATGCGTTGTTTTGTCCGTTTTGGAAATCCACACGGAATCCCCAAGGGCTGGATTTTTCAGCGGTTTTCTGAACAGCAAGAGCTGCTGCGTTAACACCAAAGTTCTTGTTACTAGTTTCGAACGATCTAGTCGTATCTACGGCGCTTCCTTGGAGTGGGTTGTTATTGTACATGTAGTACACATCCACAAATCCAGAAAAGTCTACCTTATCATACCATTTCGTATCTTCAGGTTCTGGGGCTGGAGCAGTTTTAACTGCCCCTACTGCCTTCGGGTCCGGCGTTTCCTTCTTCGCTTGGGCAAAAATCGAAGAGGCGGTCACCAGAGTAAAGGTAGCAATGAGGCTAGCTGTTTTTTTTCTCATCATTCTCCTAAATCTCCTATGCCGATTAGTATGCAACTAGCGTGCCAACATGTTAAAAATAGGCAAAGAGACTAAATTAGGCTTAAAAACGATTCTAAATCAAATATTCAATGCTTATAATTTATAAACTTTTTGGACTATTTTTTATATATTAACATAGTGCTTATAAATTAAGCACATGTTCGACTGCTGAAGTACTAGGCAGAGTAGAAGATGTTTTGGTGGAGAATGGGGTTTGTAGGCACTTCGACTTCGACGAAGTTAACCCAAACTAAGGCCTTTGGATTAGAGGGATTTACGGATCAGGTCCAGTAGATATTGCTCTGAATTTTGATTCGGATCCTGGAGCACAGCAAGCAAAGAGGACCGCAATACTTCTCCCAATTTAGGCGCTGGAAGTTCTGGGAACTTTTCTCGGATCAGGTTTCCATCTACGGCCAGGTCAGAGAGTAGAAGTGGGGGATTTTTCTTCCATTCTTCTTCTGCGTTTGTTCGCCAAGATGCTTCTTCGTTTAGGAAAGCTGACCAAAGATCGGAAAGTTCTAAGCACCAATCCCAAAGATCTTTTTTTCCAACATATTGTGCAATTGGATGAAGCAGATGAGTGCGAAGTCCAGCAGAAGTTTTTAATTCTTCCCGATGCTGGATGATTGAATATAATGTTTTGATGAGAAACTGAGAATCTTTCGTTCTTTGATTTGAGAATCTGAGTTCTTTAAAAAATACGGTCGAGTCAGAAACCCAAGTTTGTTCTGAAAAGCAAGAAGCTAAGAAGTAAGTAATCTTTATTCTTTCGGATGATTGTAAAAGTTCGGAAAATCCGTTTACACGTTTTTCCCATTCCCCAGAGTATAATTTGGTTTTGCTGAATAATTCTAGAATTTTATATTTTTTGAATAGATCTAATCCACCGATTGGATTTTTGCTTTTGAGTACTTTTAGAAATTCGTCGTGTATTCTTTCCGGGGAGACTTTTGCAGTGATTGGTCTACAGGTTTCAATTGCTTCTGCAGTTTCTGGGTGAATCGAAAATCCAAGTGTGGAAACAAATCGAATCGCACGCACTGGCCTAAGTCCATCTTCTGTAAATCTGGAGACTGGGTTTCCTATTGTTCTTATTAAAGAATTTTGAATATCTTCTATCCCGGAATGTTCATCCACCAATGTCTTTTCTAATAGATCTAAAGCCAAGGCGTTCATTGTGAAATCTCTTCTTTTTAGATCTTCGCTGAGACTTACTCCGAATTGTACAGTTTCGGGTCTTCTTCCGTCTAGATAATCTTCGTCCTTTCTGAATGTGGTTAATTCATAGGATCTATCTTGGAATAAAACTGTGATTGTTCCATGTTTGATCCCAGTGGGCACTGTTCTTTTAAAGATCTTCTGCATTTTTTCCGGGGAAATAGAAACTGCAAGATCGTATTCATGAGGGACCTTATTTAATATCAGATCTCGGACACTTCCTCCGACAAGGTAAGCTTCTCCTTCATGTTTTCGTATAGTATTACTGATCTCTAATAGGTCTTCTAAAAAGGGAGAAGGGATTTGGGAGATAAGTTTATTCGGATCCGGATTCATCATTCCTGGACGATCTTTTTCCAAATTGGCAGATAACGATCTTTGAGTGCAGGATTTTTGGAAAAAATTTCTTCTACCTGCTTTTTGGTTTTTTGGTCTACTGAAACTCTTAGGAAGGGAAGATCAGCTTGTTGGGAAAAGATTTGGTCGATCTTTTTTCCTGTTTCGTCCCAGGCAGTATTGCAGATCTCTTTGTATTCTTGGTCAGTGTGTTCATTGCATAAGATTGCAAGTTCCAGATACTTTCCTTCTTTTTGCAGCTCTTTCATTTTGTCTAAGATACTGGCCTTGCAATTGGATAAAACTAGAAGTGTTAGTAGACCAAGGAAGATCGGAAGTGAATACTTTCGAAAGCTCATCCTAAGATTTTTCTGGAAGCATGAATATCAGGAAACCTTTTTTTAGGTTCGTAGGAGTTCCAACAAAGCGAACCCTGTGTGCTCCGTGGCCTCTGCGCGAAACTTTTAAGCGTTTTAAATTCGCACAGAGAACACAGAGTTCACTGAGTAATCAAGATTCGAAAGCTAGGTTTGCGAGCTTATCTGCACGCTTGTTTTTTTCACGAGGGACATGATGGATGGAGAAAAGTTTCAGTTTAGAAGTCAGGGCTTTGACCTTTTCTTTCGCAACTTGCAGATGAGGGGATTTGACCTTATATTCTCCCTTGAATTGTTTCACCACCAGTTCTGAATCCAGGTATGCCGTGACTTCGCTCGCATCTTGGGAGAGGCAGTATTCTATCCCCGCTTCCAGGGCAGCCCATTCCGCTACATTATTGGTTCCGTCGGAGATCCTACGCGAGATGGAATGCACCTCGGTTTCGTCTTCGTAAACAGCAACTCCAATGGAAGAAGGTCCCGGATTTCCTTTAGAAGCACCATCGCAGTATATTTTGAACTTTTTCACTGGGTTTAGTCTTTATTTTTAGATCCAAAAACGAACTGGATAGGTCTCCAAAAAATTAAATAGCCAACCAGGATCAGTAAGGAAACTAAAAAGGAAAGTATACCTAAAACCAAAAATTGGAAAGTTCGATACAATTGATCGAATGTATGCGGGAAGAATAACCCTCCGATCAGGCAGAAAAGTCCAGCTGCTAATAAGGCGAACAGAACGAAAGGAAGAGATAAAAAATAAAAAATATAACTTAAGGCAGTGAATCCGAAAGCCAATCTATAAGCGTTCCAACGTGCCGGATGATCCATCATTAAACCAAATACCATCAATAGTCCTATCCTTCGGAGGCTTTGGTTTGGCAATGTAAAAATGGATCTATATCATGGCAAAGATGGGCTTGGATTATTTTACATTCCTCGGTTCTCTTCCAGAGACTCCTGAGTCTGAATGCGCCTATTATCCGGAAAGGAATTCCAAGGTGAAGGGTTTCTTCTCTAAGGAGAAACTTCCTCCCGAAATTTTAGATGATCTTTTTCGTTTTGGTTTCAGAAGGTCGGGTAATTTCTTTTATAGGACCAATTGTTCTGTATGTTCTCATTGTCTCAGTTATAGAGTTCTATTACCTGAATTTTTTCCTTCTTCTAATCAGAAAAGAATGATCAAAAAGAATCATGATCTGATTTTGAGATCTTCTCCGCCTTTTATTGATGCTGATAAAAAGAATTTATATGTGAAGTACCAAAGATCCCGCCATGAAGGATCTTATGGTGAATCAGAATCTGAAATTTTAGAAAATATGAAGTTCCAAATGTATGAGGGTTCTGAAAATTCTGGGGAGCTTCTTCTTTATAAAAATGATATGCTCTTAGGTTGGATCTTATTAGATCTGGGACTTGAGACAGTGTCTGCTGTGTATTCTGTTTTTGATCCTGAAGAAAGTAAAAGAAGTTTGGGAAATTTTCTAATCCTTTCTTCTATACTTTGGGCAAAGGAGAATGGGTTTAAAGAATTTCAATTGGGTTTATTTCTTCCGGGTCATCCAAAGATGGATTATAAAAAGAACTGGAAGCCAGCAGAAATTTTGGATCGTAACACTGGTGTTTGGAAGAAGAGCGAATCTTTTCTTTCCGATTATATTTTAGAAAATGGTCCTGATGGAGATCGATTAAAATAAAAACTCTTGTTATCTTTGCGGCTTCGCGTGAAAAACTGAGCTTTTCGAATTTGGGTTCGTAAGGAAGGATTCTCCTCAAAAACAGCCCAAATCAGGCTTGTCAGTCTGGCCTTGCGTCTCAGAAAGGTTGGTATGGCTAAAAAGATCATCGTAGTAGGCGCTTCTAGCGGTATCGGAAAAGAAATTGCATCTCAATTGATCGAAGAGGGACATCAAGTCGCTGCTTTTGCAAGAAGAGAGAAGGAATTGAAAAAACTTCCTTCTTCCAAAGTTAAAAACTTATTTGTCAAACATGACGTTACTGAATACTCCAAGGTCCCAGGAGAATTCGCAAAGGCTGTTAAAGCATTAGGCGGCTTGGACGAAATTTATTACGCATCCGGTGTGATGCATAGAGTCGGCGCAGAAGAATTTTCTGTAGAGAAAGACTTAGAAATGTTAGAAGTAAACCTTTTAGGTTGTGTTGCTTGGTTAAACTCGGCAGCCACTTACTTCCAAGAGAAGAAAGCTGGCAAAATTATCGGTATCTCTTCCATCGCAGGTGATAGAGGCCGTAGAGGAAATCCGGTTTACAATGCATCTAAAGCTGGAATGTCCACTTACTTGGAAGCTTTACGTAATCGTTTAGCAGTAAAAGGGATCCAAGTAGTTACTGTAAAACCTGGAATGATCGAAACTCCAATGACAGAAGGTCTATCTGGCCTTATGTGGCTCATCACTGCTAAAGAAGCTGCTCAAGTCATATTAGCAAAAGTGAATGCAGGAAAAGAGAATTTCTATGTGCCAGCTCGTTGGGCCTTGGTCTCTTTGATCATTAGACTTATCCCTTCTTTTATTTTCAGAAAACTTTCCGTTTAAGGAAAAGGTGATCTAAAATGGCAACCGCTTCTAAAAAAAAGACAGTTAAAAAAGCGACATCTTCCAAAACTAAAAAAGTGGGTTTCGATCTGAAAGAGTTCGAATCCCATTTAAGTCCTGCTCAAAAGGTAGAAGCCTGGGGAATGAATCATTACTCCAATAGTAAGGTTTTTTTACCAACTTCTATCCAGAACTTTAAGGATCTGTTCACTTACGCAAGAGCTACGAATACTAAAGTAGCATTTAGAGGCGGCGGTTGTAGTTACGGTGATGCAGCTACGAATGAGCAAGGGATCGTAGTTGATATCCGTAATTTTAATAAAATCTTATCCTTTGATCCTAAAACTGGGATCTTGGTTGCAGAATCCGGAGTCACGATCAAACAACTTTGGGAGTTTGGGATCGAAAGAGGATTTTGGCCCCCTGTTGTAAGTGGAACCATGTTCCCAACTTTAGGCGGAGCACTTTCTATGAATATTCATGGAAAGAATAATTTTGCTGTCGGACCAATCGGTGATCATATCCAAGAATTTACTTTCTTAAGTCCTGACGGAAAAGAATCAGTTTGTTCTCCTAAAAAGAATTCAGATCTATTTTACTCTGCTATTTCTGGCTTCGGAATGCTTGGTGCATTTCTAACAGTAACCATTAAACTTAAAAAGATCTACTCAGGTAAGATGAAGGTTTGGCCGGTCAATACTTCAAACCTACAAGAGATGTATGATTATTTCGAAAAAGAGTACAAACAGTCTGACTATTTAGTTGGCTGGGTGGATGGATTCGGTTCCGGAAAAGGTTTAGGCCGCGGTCAGATCCATAAAGCAGTTCATCTAAAAGCAGGGGAAGATCCTGGCTTTCCTGAAAATTGCAAATTGGAAAATCAAATTTTGCCAAGCACATTCTTAGGTATTATTCCTAAGTCTTGGATGTGGCTGTTCATGTATCCATTCAGCAATAAGTTTGGAATGAGATTTGTGAACTTCGGCAAATGGATCTCTGGGTTTTTAAATAATAATAAACCTTATGAGCAAGGACATGCAGAATATGCTTTCCTTTTGGACTATGTTCCGAATTGGAAATTTATGTACAAGCCTGGCGCAATGATCCAATACCAAAGTTTTATTCCTAAAGAGAATGCAGTCAAAGGTTTTGAAGAGATCCTAAGTCTTTGTCAAAAAAGAGGGATAGTAAACTGGCTTGGTGTATTTAAGAAACATAGACCAGATAAGTTTTTACTCACTCATGCTGTAGATGGTTATTCCATGGCTATGGATTTTCCTCTGACTAAAGGAAATAAAACGAAACTTTGGGAACTTGCAAAAGAAATGGATGAGATCGTTGTGAAAAATGGAGGAAGGTTCTATTTTGCAAAAGATAGTACTCTTCGTCCTGAAGTTTACAGAAGATCCATGCCAAAACAAAACCTAGAAAAGTTCAGAACAATGAAGAAGAAATTAGATCCTAAAAATCTTTTAGAGTCTGATTTATTCAGAAGGGTTTGGGGAAAGTAAAAGGCTCTTTTTATCTTTGCGGCTTTGCGTGAACATTGAGAGTTTTTTCTCACGCAAAGGCGCTAAGATCGCCAAGGGATTTTTCTTTGTTTTCTTCTCTGTGTGCTCTGTGTGCTCTGTGTGCTCTGTGAACTCTGTGCGAAATTAGATTACTTTTCTATTTTAGAAAATTCTAAAGTTTCCATATTGATTGATGGACTTTGATGGAATGTCCTATTCTTAAATTCAAAATGTTCTGATTTAGGAACTAAAATATCCTTCGGATAAAAATCCTTAAAACCAACCACTGTCGCTTGAGTTTTTCCGATCCCATATAATTTTTCTAAAAGAGTATCGAAAGATTCATTAGAATCGATTTCATATACCTCTCTTTCTTCTCTAAAAGAATTGGAAGGTAAAAACACTGAACCTTTTCTGTAGATCACTATTTTGGAAGTATGATCGCTTAGTTCTTTCTGTTCCGCCACAACTGATTTTGTAAATTTATAATATAACCTATTGAATATCACCCCTCCTACGATTGAGTAAGAGAGAAGAAGGATAGCTGTAATTTGAAATGGTTTGCTAAGAGTTTCCCAATTTTTATCTAAGATAGAAAATAAGAACAAAAGTAAAAAGGGGAGAATGGTGATTAAGAACCTAGGTCCGAATAGCACCCCCTGCCAAAATTTGGTAGAAGTCAAAAATCCAGAAAGAAGTATAAATATCCCTAGTCCGTATAAGATCCGAGTTAAAGGATCAGATTTTGGTCTCCATAAAACAATAAATGCCAATGCAGGATAGGCTCCTAATAATCCGAGAGAACCATTTCCTAAAAACACCAATTGGCCTAAGTAGTAGATTTGCGCTACTAAATCATAAGTAGATGATTCTTGTAGGTAGCCTCTTGAACCTAGTGGATGTCCTACCACCGAATAATTGATCACTGCTTGTATGATCAAAAATGTCCCGAATGTAAATGGGAATAAGCTGGTTCTGGGGTTTCTGAATATTCTAAAAGCATAAACTAAAGAAAGGCTTGCTGCTAATAGGATTGTTTCTTGCCTAAAGAACGCAGCAAATCCAAAAAATCCTCCGGCAAATACTAGATCAGAGGAATTAGACGATTCGTCTTCTTTCAGTAAAAAGTAAATACCTTGGGTAACTCCATAGATTGCTATGATTGTTTCGGAAAGATCCGTGGAGAATAAACTGAAAGCAGAACCTAAAAGTAGTAGAACCAAAAAGAAAAATTTAGATTTTTCTTTGAGCTGGAGAATATCTGAAATTTGAAATAATGCTCTTAGAGTTAAAACTCCAAAAACTAAAGATAAGAAGAAGCTTCCGAATCTTCCCATCAAAAGTGCAAATGGATATTGGATCGCTGTATAATAAAAAGGAAATACGTAATAACATTTTCCTTTATAAACATGGGTCATGGTGGATCCTTTTTTAAGATCTAAAGGTAAAAATCTAAACTCAGGATCTATTTCTTTTCCGGAGTATCTGCAAGAAAAATCAGGCAAACCATTTTTTTGAAGATCTGCAAGTTGTTGCTGCTTAATTGCCCCGTCTCCCACCCGAATTCCTGTTTGGTACTGCCATGCCAAAAATAAGGATAAAAATACTGCTCCAAAAATCAGAAAGCCTGAGGGCTTATCTGTAAAGGAGGATACTCGGGATAGAAGACGATTGAACATTCTGCTAAAAAGTTCCGTTAAAACCCAAGGTCAAGAAGAAATCCCAGAGGGAAGTTTTAAGACATTTTTTAAGACCCGAATTCTGAATGACACTTAGGTTTAGAATGTTTCTTTGGAGCTTGTGAATTCTATATTAGAAAAGATCCGGTCCTTCTTCCAAAAGCCTCTTCCTAAATTCTTTTTTCCAATCTCCAGTATTTTATTCGTATATGTGGTGATTGTAAATTCTTGGGTCACTGAAGATGCTTATATCAGTTTTAGGACCGTAGAGAATTTTTTAAATGGGTTCGGACTTAGATGGAATACTTATGAAAGAGTTCAGGCTTATACTCATCCACTTTGGTTATTCGGCCTGATCTTTTTTTCTTTTTTAAAGATCCCAGTATATTATTCTTCTTTAATTCTTTCTTGGATTTGTGTGGGAGCAACCACCTTCTTGCTTATTTCTCGTTTTGGGAAAGAAAAAGGGGGATGGATCTATGCTTCTTGGATACTTATGGTATTGCTAATCTCTAGAGCATTTGTGGATTTTTCTAGTTCAGGTTTGGAAAACCCTCTTTCTTTTCTTTTAATCGTTTTGTTTTTGTCTAAGGCGTTCGATCTGGAGAAAAGATCCGATTTTAAGGACATTTTTCTATTCTTCTTTTATCTCTCTTTATCTTACCTAAACAGACAAGACACAGTTCTTTTAGGACTTCCGTTCCTTCTATATTTATATAAATCCTTAAAAGAGAAAAAAATCTGGGGCAATTTTATTGGAGCAGCTCTTTTAGGAATTCTGCCTGTTCTTCTTTGGTCGGCATTTTCATTAGTTTATTATGGATATCTATTTCCGAATACTGCTTATGCAAAATTAAATACTGGTCTGACCACTTCTAATTTATGGCCATACGGTCTGGACTATTTAGAGAATAGTTTTCGTTGGGATATTTTCACTTCGCTTTCAATTAGTATAACGATCTTACTTTTTCCTTATTTTTTCTGGAAAAGAAAATTTTTACATTCAGCGCTGTCTGCCGGTGTAGGTTTGTATATTCTATATATATGCTCCATAGGCGGAGATTTTATGGCAGGAAGATTTTTTGCTCTTCCATTTGTAGTCTGCGTGTTCCTATTTGCGGAATATTCTCCCGCTTTTCTACCTAGAGCGAGCGTTCTATTCTTCGTCGCCTTATTCTTGTTAAACCAAAACTCTTATTTGTATATTACAAAAGATTATACTAGACTTAGAAATGACCGAGAGATCCAGGATGAAAAAGGTGCTTATTTTAGAAGCACGAACCTTCTACGTTCCTTTAAATTTAAAGAATTTCCAACACATGGCTGGGCAGACGCTGGTAGAAAGTATAAAATATTGCCTAAGGACCCAGGCAAGGCATGCGCAACGATCAATGTAGGCTTTTATGGCTATTTTGCGGGAGAAGATCGTAAGATTGTAGATGCGAATGCTTTAACAGACCCTTTATTAAGTAAATTGAAATCAGTTTCTAACTGGAGAGTGGGGCATTTTACTCGGAATATTCCTCTAGGATACTTAGAATCTGTATCTTCTGGGCAAAACCAGATCCAAGATCCGAATCTAAAAGTATACTATGAGCGATTGAAATTGTTAACCGAATCGCAAGATCTTTTCACAAAAGAGAGATTTGTGGAAATTCTCCGAGAAAACTTAGGCGATAATAGATACTTAATACTAAATTCTGAACCAAGAACTCCTTGGGTTGGAATTCCTGAAGGTTTCGGTTGTGGACTGGGAGTCGGTTACTAGTTTAAGTAGTCTTCATTCTTCTTTTATCATTTGCTCTGAACTTTTGATTTTAAATTCTTGATCCTTCTTACAGGGTTTCCATTTTATTGTTAAGAATGAGTGAAGGAAGAGCTTCTTGGAATGCATCCAAATGGCGGGAATGGTTTTCCGAAGGTGAGATTGTTCCGTACTTCCAGCCCATCTTGTCCGTCGAAAAAGATTCTATCTTTGGTTACGAGGCTCTTGCTCGGTTTATAGATAAACAGGGTACTGTTCATAGTCTTGGCCCATTCTTCTTAGCTGATATTCCTCATTCTTTTTCCATCACCGAAAGAGAAGAATTCAAAAATCTTAAATTAGAAATTGATAGGACCATCCGCAAAAAAGCGGTGGAGAAGATCAGTAATACTCCAGGCCTTGATCCTAAAGCAAAACTATTTCTGAATATTTCTCCTTCTTTCATGCAGGATTATCTTTCTTCCAAAACGGATGAAGAGCCTTATACTTTGCAGATTGCTAAAAGTTCTGGTCTAGATCCTAAAAGGATCGTGATTGAAATTGTAGAGGAACATTTTTCAGGAGAGATAGATCAACTAAAACCTTTGATCAACCTATACAAAAGATCCGGATTTTTAGTAGCAATAGATGATCTCGGTTCTAAATCTTCCAACCTGGATCGGATCGGCGCATTACATCCTGATATTATTAAAGTAGATCTGGGGTTGATCCGCAGCTCAGTTGCTTCTCGGAATTTCCAAGAGATCTTATTCACTTTATCTAGACTTGCAGAAAGTTTAGGATGTTCACTTCTATTCGAAGGCCTGGAAACTGAGACTGAATTATACAATGCTCTCACTTATGGCGCCAGATTTTTACAAGGTTTCTATTTTGCAGAGCCTGCTCCTGAGTTAATGGACATCAATGGTCTGAGTATTCGATTTTCTCAACTTCATGAACTATTCTTTAATTATAAAAAATACCAGTTATTACGGCGTATTAAAAAAGAGAAGGAGCTGGAAGATCGTTTAGAATCTTCCGGCATCGAAGTTATCTCTTCCGATGGAATTGTAACTATTAAATTAAGAAATTCGTATCTACTAGAAAAATCAGTTTTTAGAATGTATGTGACCAACCATGAAGGAAGACAACTTTCTCCGAATTACTCAAGTATCTCAGATTCAGGAATGTTAGAAGATGATTCTTTTGTAGGAAGGAATTGGAGTTGGAGACCATACTTTTTAGAACAATTTTACAAAAATGCAAAAGATTCTTCCGGTGGTTGGATAGCAAGCAATCCATACTTTGATTTGGAAAGCCATCTTCTCCTAGTGACTTATTCCAAAAGTATGGAAGAAGGAAATGTACTTTTCGTAGATGTACGAATGTGGGATTTTCCTTAGGTTTTATCTTATCTCCACTACATTCGCTGTTTTGATCCATCCAAATAAACTTAAAAATTGGATACACCACCAACCTGGATCTAATTCTCCTTTTTGGAGAGAAAACTTACTGGATTCTGGAAATGCATGATGATTATTATGCAGAGATTCTCCCATGGTCAAAAGAGAAATGAAAGGAACATTATAACCTTGGGTGCATGCATCTGGAACTACTCGGACCAACTCTCCTCTCTTATGGGCATAATGGCTCACAAGCCAATTTCCTATGGTACAGATTGAAATTCTTCCGCAGACTCCCCAAACAATCGCTCCAATCCCGCCGACAAAACCTAAGATTGTAATGATCGGGATCTGCTGCCATAACCAAGTTTTCTCCAGAAACTGTATCACCTTATCTTCTCCATACTCGTTAGAATAATGAAAGACTTGTCGTTCTTTCATCTTTATTGTGAAGTTATTTTGTATTATAAAATCTTGAAATATATTATCGTAATGGCAGAAGTAGGGATGGCATGCCTTACTTCTTTGGGCCCAGTCTCTTAGATCATGAAAGTATCTAAGAGATAAAGGACCACCGAACCCAGTTAAAACTGCAAAATAGAGTAATATTCTTTTTAAGTGTATAGAAGAAGAGAATGAGTCATGTAATATTCCTCGATGTAATCCTACTGAATGACCAAAACTGAGTGTGATCAATGTTAAGAGGAAAGAGGTAAAAGCATTTGTGAGAGAGTAGGTGGAATAACCGAAGACCAGGAAAACGGTTAAACATGTTATGAACAGAAGTGATTTTGTTGGCGCCCAGACAATCTTGCCATCGCAAGGATCTAAAGTTTTGATTTCTGGAGAGTATATCATAGAGCCTCCATGAAAGCGGGGCTCTAAGAGGGTTAGGCGTTACCCGCTTCTCTCTATATGATATACCTTTTTGAAAGACGATGAAGCCAAATTCATATCGTCTTTTGGAAATTTTTTTCCTTTTTAGCCAACTTTTACACCGGAGTCAGAAAGCATACGATTTACGTTGTCTGTAAAACGTTTTTTCTCCCCAGGTCTTGCAGAGTTTCCTTCTAAGGAAAGTCCTACATATAAGTTTCCATCCGTATCTCTTGCGATAGAACGGACTACTCCGTATGCAGTGATCGGAGATTGCATTTTGAAAAATATATCGAATGTGAATCCTTTTCTTCTAGGAAGCTCGCTATTTAGATCAGGATGATTGATCTTTACTCTCAAACCACCTGTAGAAAGATCTATAACTGAAAATCTTTCCTTTACTAGAATAGTATTGGATTCTCTGATCCGGTCCACCATATCAAAAGTAAGGGTCTTAATTTCCATTACTTCTGTAATATCTATTTCTCTGGTCCTATTTTGAGCATGAATATATCCGATTGGAATTGCCTGCTCATCATGGTTGATATAGATAACTGGAACGATCAGCTCCGATCTGATCTTTTGATTTGCGTATTCTATGATCTTTTTACGGACATCGTCTTCATCACCAAGTTCATGCTCGTAATCTATAAAACCATTGGGATCAGAAGACTTAAAAGAATCTGGCTTTTGTGTATTCGGAATATATAATATCTTACCTGTCTTTTTGACTAGGTCGAACTTGTCCCCAATAGAATTAAAAACATCTATTTTGACTATATCAAACTTAGGTTTAAGAGTTCTTTCCGTATCTGCAAAATTTACTTTTACTGAAGTGGGGATATTGAATAAGTTCGCATCAATTGTGGTTTTACTAGTACGCAGATTTGTGATCCAAACACTTCCATCTGGAGGTTTGATCCTAGTGAATTTTCTCTCTCTACTTGCGATGGAAACATGCTCCACGAGCATGATGTATTGATTATTCGGTTTTTCTTCCAGGACCTCGCATTCTAGTTCGACGTATCTCGCGAGCAATTTGTACAAAACAATATGAGCATTCAGCTTAAATTGTTCGGCCATTCGACCTTGTACTAAAATTTTTGTGGCGTCCTTATTGACGGATAGGAGTTGAACGGATTCGTGAGTTTCCGTATCCCTTACGAGTAGATCTGTTTTGAGTAGAAATTTTCCAATGATATGGAGTTTTTTACCAGGATCTGTGATGAACTCTTTGTCTCTTTGTTTCCTTTGAACCTTTTCCATTAAATTCCTAGGTGATCGGATTCCGGCGGAAAATTATCTTGATTCCAGCCTTTGGCTTCGTTTTGATGTAATAGGTAAGGTACACTAATGTCAAACCAATCTTACCGAGACTCCCAATTTTTAGACGGCCTATCCGGCGAAGAACTTTTCAGTATGCAAATCGGGCTTACCTATCGGGACTTTTTAGTCCTGCCCGGTTTTATAGACTTCAATCCTTCCGACGTAGAACTAGAGACTAGATTAACAAAAAAAATCAAACTCAAGAGACCTTTCGTGAGTTCCCCAATGGACACTGTGACTGAGTCCTCAATGGCTATTGCACAGGCCCTTATGGGAGGGATTGGAATTATCCACTATAATAATTCTGTAGAAGAGCAGGTTGCTGAAGTTAGCAAAGTGAAACGTTTCGAAAACGGTTTCATTTCAGACCCAGTTGTTCTCGGACCAAAAAATACAATCCATGATCTGGACAGGATCAAAGAAACTTTAGGATTCACTGGAATTCCAATCACTGCAGATGGGACCAGAAATTCTAAATTGGTTGGGATTGTAACTAATAGAGATATCGATTTCGAAAGAGATCGCTCCATCCCTGTGGAAAAAGTTATGACCACAGAAGTGATTACTGGAAAAGCAGGGATCACTTTAAAAGAAGCAAACGATATCATTAAAAAAGAGAAGATCGGAAAACTTCCGATCATAGACAAAGACGGAAAACTTGTCTCTTTAGTGAGTCGTTCTGATCTGAAAAAGAATAAGGAATTTCCTGATTCTTCTAAGGATGAGAACAAAAGACTTAGATGTGGAGCCGCAGTTTCTACCTTACCTGAATCCAGGGACAGGGTCGCTGCATTGTATGAGGCAGGAGTGGATGTGATCATCATTGACTCTGCCCAAGGAAACTCGATCTACCAGATAGAGATGCTCCAATTCATTAAATCTAATTTCAAAAATTTAGAAGTCATCGGTGGTAATGTGGTCACTCGTGGCCAGGCAGAAAATCTGATCGGTGCTGGAGCAGATGGACTTAGGATTGGAATGGGACCTGGTTCCATTTGTATCACCCAAGATACCATGGCTGTGGGAAGAGCCCAAGCAACTGCGATCTACCAAACTGCAGCTCATGCCGCAAAACATGATGTTCCAGTCATCGCAGACGGTGGAATTTCCAATATTGGGGATATCGCAAATGCTTTGGCAATTGGGGCTTCTGCATGTATGATGGGATTTATGTTCGCTGGAACATCTGAGGCGCCTGGAGAGTATTTTTATGAGAATGGAATACGTCTCAAGAAATATCGAGGAATGGCAAGTATAGAGGCCATGAAAGCAGGCGGAGACAAACGTTATTTCAACGAGGGCCAAAAAGTAAAAGTGGCTCAAGGGGTGAGCGGTTCCGTGGTGGATAGAGGTTCAATTCTGAACTTTATTCCATATTTAAGCCTAGGACTAAGACTTTCTTTTCAGGATATGGGATTCCGTTCCGTCCAAGATTTACATAAAGGACTCCGAGAAGGAAAGCTCAGATTCGAAAGAAGGAGTGAATCCGCCCAAGCCCAAGGTTCTGTTCATAGTCTTTACTCTTATAGTGCACCTAGTTTAAGAGCAGAGTAATTAAATTTAGATCCCTTGGATTTACCGGGAAGGAAAGGTTTTGAAAAAGTTTCATCTTATTTCGATAATCCTAATATTCCCAATTTTGATGACAGGGGATGTTTCCCACGCTCAAGCTCCGCCGGATAAAGCAAGAGTCGCCCAGGAATTAGTCGCAAGACTCGACCAGGCACTCTTGAAGGCGGACGGCTTAGTAAAAGCAAATCTGATCCTTATCAAAAAGACCGGAGATTCCTGGACCTGGGACATGAGCATTTTCAGAAAGGGAGAAGATTCACTCTCTCTATTCGAAAGCAAAGGCCGTGGTCTAGAATATAAGATCTTATTCAAGGAAGACGGAGAATTGATCTTCGCTTTCAATGCACTTTCTCGAAAAATTTTCAAAAAGAACGACGAAGAAAAATACGAGAACCATCTGAATACTGGATTCAGTTTTGTGGATCTGGCAGGAACTTCTTACCAAGCAAATTATAATCCTATCGTACAAAGTGATTTGGATATAGCGGGGAAGAAGATGAAACGAGTGGCACTAAGACCAATCGTCCCTTATTTTTATTCCAAACTAATCTTACTATTGGAACCGGATACATTGAGACCAACTCGTTTGGATTTTCATGATAAAGACGGGGTACTTTATAAAACAATGAACATAAAGTACGGTCCGGTTAAGGTAAAAGCAAAACAAAAGGTGAGCAAAGAAGATATAGTCAGTAGATTGGAAATGTTGGATCTGAATACCGGTGCGATCAGTGTATTGGAATATACTGAAGTGGACCGAGATGTAAAACCGGATCCTTCTTTATTCGAATTGGATAATCTAAACAGACTGTAATGTCCTCGGAAGAAATTGTTTTTTTTCGACCTGGATTTTCTTCTTCTCCTGAACTAAAACTTGAAGGAGAAGAGATCTCTCATCTAAAAGCATTTAGAGTTTTTTCAGAAGAGAAACTAGTGATCATCAAAGACGGCGCAGGCACAAGTTTCGCCTACAGTGTACCTTCTTCTTCTAAAACCGGAACTCTGATCGGTACTGAAAAAAAAGAAAAACCTAAAACCAAAGCAAAGATCGCAACTGCAATTCCGAAAGGAAACAGATTAGAATGGCTGATCCAAAAAGGAACTGAGCTCGGGATCACTGAATTTATTTTTTTAGTATTTTCTCATTCAGATCGAAAGGATTTAAATCCAGAAAGGCTTTTGAAAGTTGCTGCGGAAGCTTCTTCTCAATCAGGCCAGGATTTTTTGCCTGAGATCAAAGGACCGTTTGTACTTTCTAAATTTTTAGAAGAGTCCAAGTCTCTTAATGAGGAGCTCCTACTTTTTGATCCGAGATCTTCAGTCCAGATCAATCCTGAAAACATTCAAAACAAAACAATTCTGATCGGACCGGAAGGTGGATTTAGGAAAGAAGAATTAGAACTGATCTCTCAGTTTGGGGTTTTATCTGTGAATGTGGGAGAATCTATTTTGAGAATAGAGACCGCTGGAATTTTTGCGGCCTCTTTATTTAGGTTAGGAAGTTTGGGCTGATTATTGTCCGAATCCGGTTGAGCCCAGAATTAAGACGCAGGTGTTCAGATAATTATCACAGTCACTTTTGCAGCTTTGGGATAATTGGAAACAAAACGTAGAAATATTACAGCTTGTATTACAGTTAGAAAGACATGTATTCAAACCGACCAAATTGGTTGTAGTTACCGTTGTGCCGTATTTATTTTCACATGCGTTCTTGCAGGCTGGATAAGATCCACCGGTGCAGTTTGCGTAGAAAGTCGCCAAGGCATTTCCCTTGATATCTCTCTCTCCAGTATTACATGATAAAATGCCTAAGAGTGCGATTGTTAGAAAAATCGGGAGAAATCGGGTCATATAAGTAAATCGTTTTCGGCCAGGACAGAATGGTAAACTAAAAAACATTCGACGTTAGCGGAGAATCGGCCGGAATGAAGTATCTAGACCGAGGTGCATGGAATGATCGTAAACGGTAAAGATTTCTCTCTTAGGGAACTTTCTTCTCCGGATCTATTTTCTCTATTAGAATCCTTAAAATTAAAACCGGAAACGGTAGCGATCCAGAAGAATGGAGAGATACTAAAAAGGGATCTTTGGAAAAATTCTTCCTTAGAAGACGGGGATAAAATAGAGATCCTGAAATTTGTGGGCGGAGGTTGAATCATTTTTGGAATTCCCACTTAGACCCAGGCATAGTATCTGGAGAGCACCCGGTATTTATCCAATCCTAGATCTAGAATATTGTTCCAAATTTTCCAAGGACCCGGTCCGTATAGTGGAACTTTGGAGTTACCAAAGAGAATGGATCCCATTCTATCAGATCCGCGCTAAAAAAGAGACACCTGAAACATTAAAGAAGGTTTATAAAAGTCTTATAGACGCATTTCCTGATTTCCCGATTATACTAAACGATTATTGGAAAGAAGCTTTGGAATGGAGATGTTTTGGACTTCATATTGGAAAGGAAGATTATACTTCTCTTTCTTTAGAGGATAGGAAGAAGGTCCGTTCAAGCGGATTATACCTAGGCACTTCCTGTCATAATTCCGAAGACATAGCTAATTTAGAGCCTGGGGTCTGGGATTATACTGGTCTTGGACCTGTGTATGCAACAAGCTCCAAGGACACTGAAGACGTTCCTGTAGGACTTGCAGGCTTGCAAGAAGCCTTACAAATTGCTAAAATACCTGTCACTCCGATCGGAGGGATTGGTCCTAAACAGATCACAGAGTTGTCGGCGCTCGGCCCTTTATCCTATGCAATGATCGCTTCCGCTTCCGAAAGAGATTCCTTTTACGATTGCATTCGTATCCTTAAGGAGATAAAAAATCCGTAAAGGACCTGAGACTTGTAGGCCGCTTCTTCCTTATTTTTGGCAGCTAAGAATCCCAAGTTTCAATTGACTCACAAATTATGTCCAATAAGATGATCCCTATGAAACAGCCAGGGGAAATACGCCATCTATCTGCAAAGGATGATCGCGACTACTTACTAGATTATCAGACCCTGGATGTGGATAATTTGGAAAAGGCTCCTATCTTAGGCGTACCTTTTGATAACGCCAGCCTTGATGAGGCAGTGGCAAAAATTTATCATCTCATGGAAGAGAAGGATAAATTCCATCATGTTCTTCTTTTAGATCCGATCAAGACAATGGCTCTTCGCAAAGGGAAGAAGTTACATCGTATAGCCCAAAAAGCTAGCTTGATCCTTGCAGAAGGTGCAGGCCTTCAATGGGCCGCTAAAAAATTAGGTGGAGAATTAAAAGAGAGAATTCCCACAATCGCACTCATGATGGACTTGGTCCGTCTTTGTGAACTCAGAAATTATTCTATTTTTCTTTTAGGCGGAAAAGAAGAGATCGTCGAGAAAGTTTATTTCAATCTTTCCAGACATTTTCCTGGAGTGCGTATCGTAGGGCGTCATGCGGGATACTTAAACACTCAACGTGAGTTGCTTGTTAAAGAATCTATCCGCAAGACCAGCCCGAATATTATATTTCTTGCAATGGATTTTCCGGACCAAGAGATCTGGGTAGAGAATAATACCGCATTTTTTGGTCATGCAGTGGTGATCGGTGTTGGTCCTGCTATGGACATTCTTTCCGGAAAAGTAAAAAAGGCTCCGAATGTTTTCAAACTAAAAGGGCTAACTTGGTTTTGGAGAATTATGGTCCGCCCTTGGAGACTAATTCGCCTAAGTAGGATGTTCGGATTCTTTATCGTAGTAGCTATCAAATCTCTTTTTGTAAAAAAGAAGAAGTAAGCTATTTTCTTACTAAATCTTTAATTGAATCAAGCGTTGGGGAAACCCAGTCTTCTAAGAGAGGTTCTCTTTTGAGAGCTTCTTTTTTGAATAAAAGATCTTTGTTAGCAAGCGAGATTTCGCTCGCCTCGTTGATCTTACGCGCAGTTTCGATTGCCTTCCAATAATTCTGTAAAGCTTGTGCAGTATAATTTTCTGATTCTTGTGCATTCGCTTTTTTAGAAAGAGTTTCGTAACAAGCACCAATATTATTATAAGCAGCAGTCAGAGTTTGATATACTTCTTGGTGATATGGGTCTTCCGTTTTAGGAGAACTCATTTGAGGAAGTTTTTCTTCCATATCATCCTTTACTCTTAGGAAATATCCAAGAGCAGTTTTTGTCTGGCCAGTATAGAAGAATGCATTTCCTTTTGCCATTAGAAGAGTAGGATTATAATATTCGTCCCTGTCTTCGAAACCTGTCCAATCCGCCAAAGATTTGTCGAAGTCTGAATCCATATATTCGACCCAACCTTTGAAAAACTTCATTTCTCTCAGCATGGTACCAGGGAGTTCTCTTCTCCATTTACGGATCAGATCAAACTTAGGTTCTTCTGAATCCACTTTTGCAAATTCTTGGAGTGAATTTCTAAGTTCGTTTCTACGATTTCTTTTTTCTTCTTCTTCTTTTAAGACAGAAAGACTTTTTCCATCCGATTCAGAACGGGAACGGAATGGGTAAATTTTTCTTCCAGGAAATTCTTTTAAGGAATCTTTGTCAGAAAGCCCTGCAGATAATAAATATCTGATCTTTCCTAGATCGAAATGGATACGAGCAGGATTTCCTTCGAATAAGGTTTCGTCTTCGTCTTTAGAGCCGAACCAGCGCTCACTGTTTTCATAACGTGATTCTGCTTCTTTCAAAAGATCTTTTGCTTCTTCAAAATTTCCTACGCGGATAGAATGTTCTGCGAGTTCCAGAACTGCTAACCAATGTTTTGGATCTAGAGTAGCCGCTTTTTCGAAAAATCTTCTAGCTTGGCTATTTTCCTTTTGAGAAAGGAAATATTGTCCGCGTTGGTAATAACCTTCTGCGTAATCTTTTCCTTCTATTTCAACTCCGGTTCTTTCGTCTTCCATGGACTTTCTATAGATCGTATCTAAGAGACGGATCGCACTTTCTTCTATCTCTATTCCAGAAACTTGGTCTACAGGATTGATATTATATTTAATCCTAAGTTCTTCCGGATCGATAGCCGCATAAAAGGATGCTAATTTTGCAAGAGTGTAGAAGGGGAGTTCCGACTCCATGTCCAGATTGTTCCTAAGCAAACGGTGATGATTTAAAACGAATTGAGGGTCCCCGCTTTCTTTCCACATTTCCAAATAAGTGGAAACAAGTCCTGCTTGGCCAGGGATACTTTTAGGATTTGCTTCTACAATTCGATTATAGAAGGATGCTGCTTTTCCGAATTCTCTTCTATTATAATATATTTTAGCGATACCTGCGGTAGAATCCTCATCATAAGGACTTTCTCCGTCAGTGAATACCTTGGAATAATAATCAACAGCTAAGGCGTCGTTTTTATATCTTCCTTTTTTACCTTCAGTTGGTTCTGCAAAATCAGGCATGATCTGAGAATGGAACCAGCCAAGATTTCTGTAGGTATTATTATCATGAGTTCTTTCTTTCAGCCTCATCGCGAGGAATGCACCAGCGGCTAATACTTTCCTAGGGGTTTTTTCCTGGTCTAAAAGGAATTTAATTCCTTCTATTCCTTTGTTTACACCCGCACTGGTTTTTAGTTTTTTATCATTCCAGGATTCTCCTTGGGCCAATCGGACCATTGGAGATTGTTCTCTTTTATTCCAAGAATCTAATGTTCCCATTCCTAGATCCGGCTCTATCTTACCGAATAATTTTTGGAAGGAGAGTTCGTATTCTCCTGCGCGGCTATATTCCACTCCGTACAGGTTCATGTATTTCAGATTATAAGGATCAATATCGAATCCTTTATCATAGGAATCTTCTATATTGATCAGATATTTTTTTCTATCTTCGTCACCCAAAGTTCCTGAGAATTTTTTGGCTCCCATTTCACGGATTTGTTCTAGACCTGCTTCATAATTTTGAGCGGCCTGTCTAGGAAGAATGATATGTTTGTAAGTGAAATAACTTCCAAATCCGATTAAAAGTGCTGCGGCAGCCGCGAAGAAAGTTCTGCGGATCTTCTTCCTTCTTTCTAATACACCTTCTCTTGTATAGATCGGGTCGGAAGAAATGATAGGAACGCCATCTGCAGAATAAGCACCACTTCTATCTGTAAGAGCAACTGTGACTCCGAGTGCAGAAGATAAGAATGCAGCAATATCCTCAGGGCTACTTTCTATTTTAATAAGTTCTAATAGATCTCTTTGGGCCTTTTTAGAAAGGCGGTCTTGGACTATCGATTCAATAACAGTTCTGCGTAGAAGTGGAGGATAACGAAGTATTTCTCTTTGGATGATTGCAAGTTCTTCGTCTGTTAGGGACTTATCTATTTCGTCCTTATCTTCTCCGCCTAAAGAACGTAAGTCTTCTTCGAATGCTGCGGATCCAAGATCATCATCACCTGAGTCTGAATCCAGATCAGGGGAGAAACTTGTAAAATCTGAAGATTCGGGCACAGATTCCATCTCCATTTGGGAAGCTGGTTCTGATGCAAAATCAGCAAATGGATCAGATTCAGGAATAGAAGTTGCGCTGGAAAGATCAGAGAATGGATCGTGATCTCCTCCAGAAACTGGTGCGAAGTCTGCAAATGGGTCAGAATCTGTAGGAGCTTCGGCAAAATCGTTTCCACCAAAATCTCCAGAGTCGTCCGGTTCTGAATCGAAACCACCTAAGTCCCCAAAATCAGAATCGCCGGATGTAGGAGAGGCGCCGAATGGGTCTCCTTCTTCTAATCCGAATTCGTCTCCAGGAGTATCTTCCATTCCGGAAGCATCAAATGCAGCAAATGGATCATCGGAAGCTGAAGAAGCAGGGGCGTCAAAGTCTTCGAGACCAGAATCTCCAGGCTCTTCTCCACCCATTCCCGCGAACGGATCCTCTGAAGAATCGGAAGCTCCTGCTCCGAAATCATCCATTCCAAGATCAGAATCCGCAAATGGATCAGCACTTGGAGTGGAACCGAAATCTTCTGTAGGTGAAGATTCAAAAGGAGTATCTAGGTCAGGAGCAGAATCAAATCCACCAAATGGATCTTCTTCGCTTGTAGGAGCTCCGAAATCTTCCAAACCTGCTGAAGGTTCTTCTGGCTCAGATGCTGCCCCGAAATCATCAAGGCCTGAGTCCGCAAATGGGTCAGATTCTGGCTCTGGGGTCGCAAAATCACCGAAATCGTCGGATGATGTAGGAGCTTCGTCAAATCCTCCAAAAGGATCTTCTCCTGCATCAGCGCTTGGTTCGCCCCCTTGAGAAGGCTCAGTTAATAATTCATCAAGATCGATATCATCGTCTTCAGAAAAAGATAATGGCTTTGGCTTTTGGATAGGCTCTGGGGCTTCGTCGTCGCCTAGATTGAAACTTTCTTCGGATCCTTCTTCTGGTTGGTCTTCATCGTCGTCCCCGATAGATATAGGAACACCGTATCCCATCTTCTCTCGGAAGGAGGAAAGCATAGGATTCAAATCTTCGGAAGATTCCGGATTCTTGTTTAACGGATCCAAGATGGAGCGGATCTGCTCCAGTTCCTGTTCTGAATAATCAGCCATAAAGTCCTTCCAATAGTATCGGCTGGTCTCGGAAAGAGCAAAGATTTTTTCCTTATGTCGGATCTAGGATAGGCCCCGGAAATACGCTTAGGGTTTCCGGGAAAACCTACGACAATCGGTTTATGGTGCATAAAGCCAAGGCGGTTGCCTTACTTACCTTGATATTGACCTTCGCCCTTGCTGCGGAAGAGGCGGAAGATTGGATCGGAGCCTTCCGGTCTGTGGATTATGAGGAAGGAGAAGAAGCCCTTCCTGAAGAAAAAATTTATTATTTCTGGCAATTGGAAAATTTGAGAAAGGCTGTCCCACCTAGATTTATCAGATTTGTGGATACATTCTCCGCTTTGAAGACCGGAAAGTTATTAAACCGTGGAGTTTTGTTCAGTTATGAGGGTCTTGCAAACGACGAGGTAAGCGTTTGTGGAGAATTCAGTCATTGGCAATGTGTTTCCTTACAGAAGAATGATAAGGGAATTTTTTATGGAGTCGTGGACATTCATGGGGACCAACTCTATGAAGCAAAGCCTGCCTACGAGTATAAGTTCAAGGTAGATGGTATCTTCACACATGATCCTGAAAATCCAGATACTGTAGAAGATGGAGAAGGTTCCTTAGTTTCCAGGATCGCATTCAGAGAAGGCGGACCAAATAAACAAACAAGTACAAGGGTTTTAGAAGATTCTCCTTACGAAGAAAAAGAATTTAGAACTGTAGAATTCAGAATTTATCAGCCACAAGCAGAATCAGTAAGTCTGATCGGAGATTTTAATCATTGGGATCCAGAGTCCGACTTTTTGATCAAAGAAAGGAACGGGACCTTCAGGGTTGTCAAAAAATTAAAACCGGGTGAATACCAATACAACTTCTTAGTCGATGGAAAGATCGTAGTCGATACATATAATCCTCTTACAGTGTTAAGAGAAGACACTGGAGAGATATCTTCTGCATTACTGGTTCCTACCAGAACCGGAGTTTTGGAAAGAAAGAAGATTGACCCCTAAGGCATAAAACGGATTCTTTAGATCCGTTCTATGGAAAAGTTTCGTCTCTCCGTATATTTTGTGATCGGGATAATCATTATCCTGATCGTATTTACCCTCCTAAAAAGTTGGTTCGTATACGACCGAGGGATTGAACTCGCAAAAAGTCCGTCTAACAGCATCCAGACTGTATATGTGGAACCAGATGATGATCTGGTAGAACATTCTTCCGTAGTTTGGGGAAAATTTTTATACTATCCACTCGGACTTAATAGGGACAGAGAAAACTTTGGTCCTCGTAAAACACTGAATCATGCCCAGAACCTTGTATTCGTAGATCTTCAAACTGGAAGAAATCGCAAAGTATTCAATAAGAGCGTTTATATCTGGGATTATTTTTATGGAGCAGAACCTGAAAAATTGACTTCGGATTCAGAAACTGGGGAAAATTCTGAGGATGTTTTCTCTGGTCTAAAAACTGGAAAAAAATTCGTGATCGTTGGAATGCCAGAAGACACTAATAAAGACGGATATCTGAATCAAAAGGATTCCAAAAAGGTTTTTGTATACGATCCAAACTCTGATGAACTACTTCCAATTCTTCCCAAAAAATTCTATTTGGAAAAAATCCTGCCGGATACTCCAGAAAATAAACTAGTAATGATCGTAAAAAGGGAAGAAGAGTCCAGCCCCAACAAAAAGAAGCCGAACCTTCCTACATTATATATTTATGATACTCTTCAAAAAAGAGGTCAGATGATAGAGCGCCCGTAAGAGCGCAAATTTTCTACTCTTCTTGAGCTTCTAACCATCTTTCTGCTTCAAGAGCTGCCATACATCCAGAACCTGCAGCTGTAATCGCTTGGCGATATGTTTTATCCTGAACATCTCCAGCAGCAAATACACCATCTACACTCGTGCGAGTTGTCCCTGGAACAGTTTTAATATAACCTGTTTCGTCCAGATCTAATTGGCCTTCGAAAATTTCAGTATTTGGTTTATGACCAATCGCGTAGAATAAACCGCCCACAGAAAGTTCTTTGGTTTTTCCAGTAGTAAGTTCTTTTACAGAAAGGGAAGTGAGTTGGTTTCCATTTCCTTGCGCGCCTTCGACAGCAGTATTCCAGATAATTTCTATCTTAGGATGAGTGGTGGCTCTTTTCTGCATGATCTTGGAAGCTCTTAAGGAATCTCTTCTGTGGATCAAATACACTTTAGATGCAAACTTAGTTAGGTGAGCCGCTTCTTCTACTGCGGAATCTCCTCCGCCCACAACAGCTAATTCTTTATTTCTGTAAATTGGAAGTGCGCCGTCACAAACTGCACATGCAGAAATTCCTTTTTGCCAATAAGAATCTTCACCTGGGATGAACATTCTTTTTGCGGTGGCACCCGTTGCGATGATCACAGTTTCTGCTTCAATCAATTCATCGTCTGACCAAATACGGAAAGGTCTTTTGGAGAAGTCCACTTTGGTGATTGTTTGTGTAATAATTTTAGTGCCGTATTTTTCAGACTGAGCACGGAACAAATTCGTAAGTTGGGTCCCATCTATTCCTTCTGGAAAGCCTGGGAAATTTTCTACCTCAGTGGTGGTGGTGAGCTGTCCACCTGCGGCGATTCCTCCTGCCATAAATCCCTCGTACATAACAGGGTTCAAATTTGCTCTGGCTGCGTAAATTGCTGCCGTATGACCCGCAGGACCGGATCCAATGATGACTACTTTATGGGGCATCTCATTTCCTCTAATGATTTAGAACGATTCTAAATTGATTTTATTTTTAGACTGGGGAATTGTAAAGTAGATCTTTTTTTTCCAGAAGAAAGAGTCGGAATTCCAACAGTCCCTTTCCTAGATGAATTGTCTTGTCATCCGGGTAGGAATCCAAATGCTATCCAGTATTCATGGATTTCGCCAAAAAATCATTTTTCGGCCTAGTTTTTTTGATCTTAATCTTCCTCGGAACCGAAGCCGGTTTGGTTCTATTACGCAGTCCTTCTCTCCAATACTATAGAGATCTCAAACTCATTCACAGTTTTCATCCGGATTATTACGTAGCTTTAGAGCCAGGCGAATCCAAATATGTAAGCCATTTCGCAGGTAAATGGGAAGGCCAGTTCAGTATTAACTCGCTTGGTCTTAGAGGAAAAGAAGAACCTATTCCAGGAAAACCAAAACTTCTATGCTTAGGGGATAGTTTGGTAATGGGATTTGGAGTAGGCGACTCAGATACATTTTGCCAACTCTTAGATGGGATCGAATTAAAGGGAGAAGTTAGACAGGCCTTAAACCTGGGAGTGGATGCCTACGGATCCAGAGGTTCATACTACAGGCTCAAAGATATTTCCGCGAAACTAGACAATGTAAAAGAAGTTTTGTTTTTCATTTCTCCAAACGATTTTGATATGCCGGAAGCTCTTGCGAAAAAAGGGATCCTGCCTGATGACCAAACTGACGCGATCAGAGAGAAGGACCCGAACTACGCTCGTAACTTTAAATTACAATTTATTTTAACACGAATTTCTTATACACTCCAAGCACTTAAACTCGCTTACGAGCAGATCCAAGTTACATTTGCAGTTACTAAACTTTCAGTCTGTAAAGAATTGGATTCAGTTGGATTCTATAGATGCCGCTTATTAGATGGAGATCAAATTTCTACCGAATCTAAGCAGGCTTCTGGAAATGTAGTTTCTTATTTTGAATCTTCTTTTTTTAGATCTGTTAAAAAGCCAAATTGTGATTCAGATATAACTCCAACTTCTGCAGTATTTGGGGCAATGTGTCCTGAACCTGTGCCGGCTCATGTTTCTTGTGTGGATTCGGCTCCTTCTTTCGAAACTCTTCCTGTTTTACCCGAACTCACTCAAGAATATTACCAAAAGATGATAGATCTTGCAAAGGAAAGAGGATTTAAACTGGTTCCGGTCATTCTACCTATCCAAATAGAAGAGATCTATTGTTATAATAATGGAAAATACCATCCTTTAGAGAATTATGCAACCCGCGCCTCTGCATTTTTCGAAAAACGAGGAGTGAAAGTTTTACGTTTCAAAAAAGAAACAGGATCGATGTGTGGTTTTGACCAAAACGGCAAAAAATTCGGGATCTTAGATCATTATATCCCAGAAGACGGGCATTTTACAAAAAGAGGAAATATTTGGGCGGCGGATTCTCTCAAGGCCAAATTGAAGGAGACTGATCTTGCTCTTTAATTCCCTTCATTATTTATTTTTTGCACCTATAGTTATCCTAATATATTTTTTGGTACCTTCTAGGTTCCAAAAACTTTGGCTGCTCGTAACTAGCTTATATTTTTACGCGGTCTTTAGAGTTCCATTCATCTTATTGCTTATCTATTCGATTGCGATCACGTATTTTTGTACGTTATGGATGGATAAATCTGAATCCAGATTTGGAAAATTATTTTTCCTGAATATAGCGATTTGGGGAAACTTATCTCTACTTTACTTCTTCAAATATCTGGATTTTTCTTTTGCAGTTTGGAATACGATCCTTGGACTTGTTCCTTGCGAACCATATTATGCCTATCCATCCGGGATTTTGCTGCCGATGGGGATCTCATTTTTCACCCTGCAGGCAATTGCATATGCGGTAGACGTATATCATAAAAAAGTAAAAAGAGCAGAAAGTTTATTTCAGTTTGGACTATTTTTGAGTTTTTTCCCGCAGTTGGTGGCTGGACCGATCATTCGTGCTCAGGACATGCTTCACCAATTCCTGGACACATATACATTCAAAAAAGAAAATTTACTACCAGGGATCAGACAACTCGCCTGGGGACTTTTCAAAAAAACATTTGTAGCTGATCCAATTGCGGCAGTTATCGATCCAGTATTTGCAGATCCACTTCACTATGGTTGGTTTTCTTTAGCAGTCACAGGTTCCTTATACATCATCCAAATGTATTGTGACTTTTCCGGATATTCAGATGTAGCCATTGGGACTGGAAGGATCATGGGCTTTCATATCCCGATCAACTTCAGACAACCATTTCTTTCTGAAACAGTTTCTGAATTCTGGAGACGTTGGCATATTTCATTCAGCTCTTGGCTGAAAGAATATGTGTACATTTTCTTAGGCGGAAATAAAAAAGGGATCTCCAGAACTTATATCAATTTATTCCTTACAACATTCGTGAGCGGGATCTGGCATGGAGCCGATTGGAATTTCGTAGTCTGGGGATTTGTTCACGCAAGTTTAATGGTAATCGAAAGATTTGCATTCTCATTCGAACGTATCAAAAACTATTGGGATAAGATCCCAGGGACCATCAAAGTAGCTTATCCATTTACCATATTCGGGATTTCCATGTATTTCTTCCGAGCAAGACCTGTCGAAGGTATCGGCAATAGTGTCCAAGTAGGTTGGGCAATGGTAAGTAGAATGTTCTCCGGAGTAGAAGGAGACTTCTTACCAGTACCTTTATCTGTTCTTTCTACAGTATTTATATTAATGCTCGGTGATTATCTAATGGAAAAGGAAACTCCTTGGGCCAAGAAACTTTTCGAGAATAGGATCTGGGTCTATGGGATCTCAGGAATTCTGATCTCTATCTGTTTTATCTTATATAGTGTGACTGTAAGCGCGCCTTTCTTATATTTTCAGTTTTAATACTTGGGGTTCGCACAGAGATCACGGAGAGCGCAGAGGTATTTATAATGTAGGACTTCTTCGCGAGCTATTTATCCTCCGTGTTCTCTGCGAACTCCGTGCGAAAACATTTTAATGAATGTCTTTTGCTATTTCTTGGGCAATGAAATGATATAATAATGAATTCGGATGTCCGTCTTTCGGAAGAAAGATTTCGTGATTTCCTTTCTTCCAGAAATCATAGATCGGTTGTTGGAGGTCCAACACTTGAATTTTGGAATCGATTGCGATTTGTCTGACTTCTTTCACTAAGGCAGAATCAACTATTGGTTCGTATTTTTCGTTTGGTTCAGGAAGAAATACAAGAGTGAGAGGGATCTTTTTTTTCTTAGTAAATTCGAAGAGAGAATTTAATGCCTTTTTATGAGGATGGTCCGGACCTAAAACGGAACCACTAGATGGGATCACTAGATTTTCAGCAGATTCCGGTTTATACTTCTCATACAAAATTTTTAAACCGTTAAATATTGCACTATATTTAGAAAGAATATAGGAAATCCGAACAATCGTCCTTTTTTTGAAAGAGGTTCTTAGCTCTTCTTCTCTATAAGAGTCCGTAAAATCCGAAATATGATAGATCCAATAGGCCGTCTTTGGAGGAGGGGAATTTTCTAAAACTTCTTCCAGTCTTTTCTCGATTCCAAAACTTCCTAATGCATCAATTCCTAAATTACGGATTAATAAATTAGAATTTTGCTTTGTTATAGAGGCTCTAAGTATCCAAGGTAGAGTTTGACTATTTGGAACTAAATAGCCCATAGCGACCGAATCTCCTAAGATCCAAATTTCCTTTTCATTCGGAGTTTCGGCCTTAATTTCGTATTCTCCGGTGGATCTTTCTCCCCTTGAGTCAGTAGACATGTAGTAAAGTATGTCCTTGTCTGGATGGTATAGGTTGGCGGCCTTATTCTGGCACAATCTCATCCAAGGGATTGAAGAATCGTCTCCTGCGAAATCTAAAACATTTTTTAGACAATGCAATTTTTTATCCGCGAGCCTGAAGTTTATGGAATCGAAATACGGTAATCTAAGAATAAATTCTAAAATGATAAAGAGTTGGATCAAATATGCAATAATCTTGAAACATATTTTTTTAATATTCGAATCATTGCTCATTTCCCAGAATTGTTCTCGTACAATTTTTTATTGCAAAGTTCAAACAATCTTTTGGAAGCAGGATTGGATTCAGGGATACGATTCTCTTGGAAACGTTTTCTTTCTGAAACATTCTTTTTGGAATCTAAGATGCAGGAGCTTAAAAACTTGGCGAGACTCTCTCTGTCTTTATCCCAACTTTCAGAAAATCCTCTCAAAACGGTTTCGGTTTCATCTTTGGAACCAGCTAATAAATAAATTTCTAAAAGATAAAGAAGTATCTCCGGGTTTTTAGGATCTTTTTTGAGAGCTTTTTCTAGATAAAGGGCGGCGGATCCGGGTGCTTCTCCGCTTTCTGCTAGAAGAATTCCTAAATTTTTATTCGCTGTAAAATTTTCAGGATTTTCTCTAAGTGCTAAATCGTAATAATATAAAGCCTCTGCAGTGTTGCCTTGTGTTTCTTTTTCTCTAGCTCTGCTTGCTAACTCACCCGAGGAATCGCAATTCAAAGCGAATTGGGACATAAGCAAAATTATGGCGTATCGGATCTTCTGTCTCATTTCCATAGTTTTTTTTCCCTTAGGGGATAAGAAAAGGGCGGTTTTTTGTTATGTCAGCCCGTCGAATTTGTACAATTTACGGGCCTCCTCGTGTCGCAATCTTAAAAAAGTTTCAATCTCGAGGGAGAATTTGTCCGAAGGATTTAGTACTGTAATAATCGGAAGCGGGACTAAGAAAGTGACATCTTCTCATAAGAATCTACTCCAAAATTTTCAAGAATACCTCTCGGTTGAGAAGGGTCTGAGCGACAATTCCATTTACTCGTATGGGTACGACCTTAACAAGTTTAAGAACTTCCTCGAAAAAGAACATCTCGACTTCTTAGAAGTCCAAGCGAACGACATAGTTCGTTTCTTGAACGAAGAAAGGAATCGAAAAATTTCTGCAAAGACGATCGCTCGTGAAGTGGTTGCCATTCGCCAATTTTATAAATTTCTAAAAGACGAAAAGAAGCTGGATTCAAATCCAACGGAGAAGATTGAAACTCCTGAAGTGATGAGGTCCATCCCCGATTATCTAACTCAAGAAGAAATCGAGGAATTGTTCAATGTGATCAAAGAGGATAATCTCTACGAACTCAGAGACAAATGTATTTTTGAACTTTTATATTCTTCCGGACTTAGGATCTCTGAAGCATGTAATCTAAGACTGACTGATATGGATATGTCTGGAATGACCCTAACTGTAGAAGGAAAGGGTGGACGCCAAAGACTAGTTCCATTCGGTGAGAAGTCTTTGGACATTCTGAATCGTTACTTAAAACAAAGCAGACCTTATATTCTGAAAAACAGAAATTGTGATTATCTTTTTGTTTCTAAAAAAGGATCATTCATCAATAGAAAATCTGTTTGGAGACTTTTGAACCATTATATCAAAAGAACAAACATTAAGAAAAAAGTGACTCCACATACTCTGAGACACTCTTTCGCGACCCACTTGTTGGAAAACCACGCAGACCTAAAATCGGTCCAGGAACTTTTGGGGCATATCGATATTTCGACTACTCAAATCTACACTCATATGGCGAATAAAACTCTGAAGGAAGTTCATAAGAAATTCCATCCTAGAGGATAATTTCACCGGACCTAATTTTGGCCGAGATTAAAAAAACCGATTATTCGAATCAATTTCGGATACAAGTTCCTTCCCATCCGCGTTACGTAACTGTAGCGCGGAACTTCGTTTATAACCTAGCAAGAGAATCTGGATTTTCCCTTTATGATGCTGCCGATCTGAAATTGGCGGTGGGGGAATGTCTTCTGAACGTGATCAAACACGCTTATCTCGGAAAAACGAATTATCCAATTTTTATAGAAGTTACTCTACTTGAAAATCGTATGGAAGTCCGTATCAGAGATTTCGGAGTTCAAAAAAATATTTCCGAGATCAGAGGATACGATCCAGGAGATTATCGGGAAGAAGGGATCGGACTTTACTTGGTCCGAAAACTAACGGACCATTTTTATATAGACCAGTCCGGAAAAGGGAATCGTCTGATTCTCACAAAAATGAAATAATTAAAAAGAACGGCTTGCAGAATAAGGGAATTGTCCGTCTATTCTCTATAATCGAATTAATGTTTTTGATAAACCAAATGAAATTTATCTCCATACTAGTATTTTCCATACTTATCCTTTCTTGTAGAAAAGGACCTTCCTTATCCAAAGATGAAGTGAAGGATCTCAGCCAAAACTATATTAAAGAGTTATGTAAAAAGAATTTAGAATGTTCTGCTCAGTATTTGGAATCACTTCCTTCTGGCGAGCAGAGTGCAGCTAAGTCTGGATTTTCATCACTCGACCAATGTATGGCAGAACAGAGTAACCAGTCCATTCTTCCTGATGACTACGAAAAAGTAACAGATCAGCAGATCGGAAAAGTAAAACGTTGTATGGACGATCTTCTTAAAACTCCTTGTTCCGAAATGGAGCAGGCGGGTGGAATTCCATCTTGCAGGGAATTATTCCCAGACGGGACCTGAAAGAGATCTGGTTAAAAAACCGCGGAATTCGGAGTGTCAGCGAAGAGCCGCTTAAACAGTTAAATTTTTCTAATCCGCTGAAGATTCAGATTCTGAAGAAGATTCTTCCTGCAAAAGTCCAAGTCGTTTAGGTTTTACCTTAGAATGAGCGATCTGCCCATCTCCACCTAAATATAGGAAAGAAGGACCTGGGATTTCTTTTAGTTTTACGCTGAATTTTTTATTTCTTCCCAAGTTTGCTTCTACACCTGGAAAAATTTCTCTCTCTATTTCTATAAATGAATTTTTATCAGGATCGAAGGATAGTATTGCAGATTGTTCCTGAGCAAATAAGTTTTCCAGGATAGAACTGTACTTTTGACGGATTGCTTGTAGTTTAGGTAGGCTGTCTTTTTCTTCAGGACTTAAACTTCTTCTTTGGGAATCGTCGCTTAGTTTTTGGATACTCGTATCTACTTTTTTTAATATATCCTGATTTTTACGGATCTCTGATTTCAGATCTTCTAATTCGGAAAGAAGTTCAGGTGGCATTCCGCAACTAAGCACGGTTCGTGTCTCTACGATTGCACCGAGTTTAGTACAGGTAATCATTTTTCCTGCAACACATTGGCCTCCGATAATTTCTCCTCTTCCACCTCTGACTACCACGGATTCTCCTGCAATCAGTTCGGAATGCATCGCAGCTTCTTCGATGAAGATCGAATTTTTAGCGATCATCTTTCCTTGTTCTATAAATTTTGCATAGATATCGGAACCTGATTCTATCATTCCACCGTTTCTTCCCATAAATCCTCCGGAAAGAACGATATCTCCTTTTGCTTTTAGAAAAACTTTACCTACCGATTTTTTAACTATAATAGATCCATCTGTCTCAAGAGTAAAACCATCTGCGATCGATTCTTCTACAATGATTGTTCCTGGAAAGTTTATGTTTCCGGTAGAGAAGTCTACATTCTCCAGTAAACAAACCTCATCCACTCGAATGACTCCGAAACGATCTACCAAAGGTCGACCGTCTATAAGAGACTGCACTACATTTCCATCTTCTGAAATTTTAACGTTAGGACCTAATTTCCATTCCGCTAATTTACCTTCTTCGAATGCGAGAACTTCTCCTTTTACATTTTTACCTGGCTTGCCGGGAGAAGGAGAAACTTTTTCAGCAAGTTTCTGATTCTTTTTCACACTTTGGATGATCTGAATATTTTTGAAGTCTACTCTTCCGAATTCGTCTTCTTCTAAAGTTGGTGTGCCTGGATGTTGGAATAAGATTCTGATATCTCCGTCTTTTCCGGGAATAGGGGATTCACCTTGGGCGACTAGAGTTCTTTTTCCGTAATCTTCTGCCTGAGAAAGTTTGAGGATTGATTCTTCTATAATTCCAAAAACGATTCCATTAGACTGAAGTTGAGAAAGTACCTCATCCCTAGTTAATAATTTTCCGCCGAATTTTGGTGGATGAAGAATTCCATAGACTGTCATTTTATCTTCTGAAATTTTCAGATCGAGGCTGGAAGCTTCCGGTTTGCCTGGCCACTTTCCAATCAGATGTGGTTCGGAGTCTTTGGTCTTTAAGATACGTTTAACTTCTTCTTCAGAAATTCCTGAAATTTTAAATACTTCTAAACGTTTTAAAATTTCGCGATATTCTACTTCTTTTCCCTTTTTTCCTGCGGGGAAGAGAGTGAGGTATGCGAGGCCGTCCAGATTTTCTACCTTGAAAAATCCGTTTTCGTTCTCTTCTAGATCTTTTAATAGTGATTCTGTAAAATTGCGGATCGAGTCGCTCATCCTGGGGGGCCGTTGTTGGAGAGTAAGTCCCGTCCTATTTTTTACAATCGAAAACCTGCAAAAAGACTTAATGGGATGAGGAAGAAAAATCTCCGAAATCTGCTGATTTTCAGACTGGATTTAATCTGTCGAAGTTACTACAAGTCAGGATTTCCCTTCCTTTTTTCAAAAATTATGTCCTTGAAAAACCGGGGAAACGGCCGATGATCCTAGGGTAAACCTATGGCATTCAATCCATTCTCCATCCTAACCAATATCAGGGTATCGATAGACCAGGTTCTGGGAAATCTCCCTCCCAAAGTGGTAAAAACGATCGGTTCTGCAGCTCTTAGCTTAGCAGTCTTGGTTGCGGTTGTCCTAGGGTGGTTTAGCTTCCAAAAAGGTCTGGCTCTCGCGGGAGAAGAAGACCAGGCCAAAGAGCTGGATCGTAAGGCTCTATTTTTAGAAGATATCGAAAGAGAGTATAACCGGAAAAGAAAGGACGTTAGATGGAGCGATCCTTCTTATTCGAATTCCGGAAATTCTTCCTTGGATATTGAAAGATATTCTTTGGAAAAACCGAAGATGGCCCCTTCTTCTCCTAAACCAGAACTGGAAGAGTCGGACACAATTCGTAATTCTAAAATGAAGGACGGAGATTCCAGAGTTTTCTTTCCTACAGAAAATGAAAGACCTCCTCGCGAAGATTTAGTTCCGAGTGATAAGGGATCTGATTCTCCTCGTTTGCAACCTAGCACTAAGCAGCCCAATAGAGAACTTCCAGCAGAAAAGGAAGAATCCAGGTTGAGCCGTCCTCCTAGAAAAGAACAAAGACCTAGGGGAGAATGAGATGAAATATATTCTAATTTCTTTAAGTATTCTTCTTTTTTCGAATCAGATTGCGGCGGATTTTCCTCTGCCTATCCCGGAGCCAGGCGAGGGTAGTATTTCCTCCAGGGGAATATTTCCTGATGAACCTCTTCCTCCGATTGATGCGAGTTCAGTAGTCGTAGAACAAAAACCGGAACAAGCAGCAACAGAAACAACTTCTGAAAATGCAACCGGGACTGGCGAAGAACCAAAGATCTCAGAAACAAAACAAACTGTTTCAGAGCCTATAAAAGAGAAAAAAACAAAACTTCCAAATCTTGCAGAAAGAAAAGATAAAAAAGGCGGCAAGAAGAAAGAAGCAGCCGCAGATCCGAGTCGCGCGGCGTATGAAAGAGGACTTTTACGTCTTAGAAACGGACAAAAAGATGCAGCTAAAGAAGAATTTGGTAAAGCTGCTTCCACAGAAGGAGCTGCAAGTTCTCAGGCAAAATTAGAATTATCTAAATTAGAAAATGCAAAGGCTCCAGATTCAAGCGCAGAAGCTCCAGCAGAAGATGATTCCAGATGGAAAACTTCTTTGGAAACTGCAAGATCTCTTAGGGCCCAGGGCAAAAATTCAGAAGCAGAGTCCATTCTTCTTAGAACAGCAACTGAGGGAGAAGGAGAATATAAATCCAGAGCTTTATTACAATTAGGTGATATGCTTTTCAGAATGGGAAGATATTCTGACGCTCGAGGTTATCTAATGGATTTTTGGAATCGATTCGGTAAAACTTTTCCGAACGCAGATGATGCGAGTTCCAGAGAATTCAAAAGACAAAGAGAAGAAAAAGAACTAGGAGCTTATTTACTTTTTAAATCCAGCTATAAGGCAGGAGAAGGGGAATGGGCAAAAAGGTTCTTGAAAAAATATTTGGATAAATCTGTTTCCGAATCCCAAGGAGTGTATTCCCCCTTGAGAACGGAAATGGAATCTTTCGCGAAAAGCGATCTTTAAGTTAAGGCTACGTTTACTTCTAATTTTCCGAATTTGGAAAATAGACTGATCCCAAGAGCTTGTTTTTTAGGGATCTTGATTGTTTCGTTTTTTGCATCCACGATATTTGGAGCAGTGATCTCAATCGACTGACCTGCAGTTGCGAATATATTCATCGCGTTACCTGTAGTCATGTTTGCGATTTCACCTAAGATATCTTTATATTCATTCTTGATATCATCGTCGTTCATACCAGGCATCAGCTTTTTGGAAATTTTATAAGCCGCGTCGTAGTTCAAACCGTAGATCACTTCTCCATTAAACGTTCCCAGAACCCCGATGATAATCGCAAGTTCCAAAGTGGTTTCAGGAGTGTCTTTGATACCGATCTTTCCACGGATCAGGTCGGTCTGTAATATATCCCGGAATACAATTGTAGCTGCTTCCAGGAATGGGTTTACTAACTCGGCGCGGATTTGCATTATTCCTCCGAAACGGATCTAACGGATGCTCGTTCGACTTTGATACTTTCCTCTAGGGATTGTGGAATTTCCATGAGTATTGCAGTGAGTAAGGAGCCATTATCTCTGGTTCTCAAGAATGAAGGATCAGGATTTCCTAATTTGACTCCGGAGAAAGAAACAATCGCGTATTTTTCTCCTTCTCTATATGGTCCGATATTTTTCTTTTGGGTCAAACCTGGAAGGCTTAAATCCTGTAAGAACTTTTTGTCGGAGCTTAGAGAGAATACATCTTTACCTACACTGATCTTTTTCAGGTCGGAAAGAGATTTGCCTTTAAGAGAAACAGTTTGTCTTCCTAAAAGTGTAGCGATCTTTTGCAAACCATCTGGCTCATTTTGAAGAGCGACTAATTTTGCCTTTAAAGATTCTAAAGAGTTTTTACGTGCTTCTAATAAGAACTTACTTCTGAGGACAGTTTTTCTTTCTTCGAATGGAATTGCCTTACCGTCTTTACCTTTTAAGGTATTTGGATCTAAGGATTCTTTTTCGTACAATTCTTTTAATTGAGCGTCTGTCGGCTCCAGATTTCTTTCTGAGGCTTTGACTAGATCTTCTTCCGTATATAAAACTGCGTCCAGATCCACTCTTGCACCGGAAGCTTCGGAGAGTATATTTAGCTCTCCATCCGTGCGACGGATCTCAGTTGGAAGGAAGTTTTGGAAAAGGGCCTGGGACACTTTATAATCAATCCTAAAGCGAAGAGGTGCTTGCTGAAGGAATTGACGATAAATTTCTATAGGTTTTTTCAGATCTTCCTCAGAATATCCCGCTCCCTGGAGAGAATTTTTTGAAACTCTCTCAGCTTCCTGCATAAGAGCCTGTTTTTCTGATTCTTCGGTGATAGTAAAACCTACCGCATTTCCGATCTTGCGGAAGATATATTGGCCTTTTAAAGATTGGAATGCACAATCAGCCCAAAGTGCCTCGGAACCCTGTCCTTGGTACATCTGGATACAAAATCTTTTAGCAGCGTGAAAGGAATCGATCGGAACACTTTGGTCGTCGATGCTTCCCATGGTAATATTTCCTTTGCCGAAGAGCATATCTATACCAGCTTGCTCCACATCCGACTTTAGAAGCATAAATGCTAACATAACTACTAGGATTGTAAGAAAAGTCGCCGATCCGACTTTGAATAAAATATCTTTAACTGAAATTCCGTCTGGATTTGTCATAAAACTACGTTCACAAGGAAGACTGGCCCGCGCCTGGAATCTGTAAAGGAGAAAAACCGCCCGAAAAATGCTTCAGAAACGGCGAATTTGGATAGATACATATAATGATGCTCTATATTGCTTTAGCACTCATTTTAGTAGGAATCCTCTGCTTTATTTATGTTTCCTTCCAGCCAAATTCTAAAAAAGAATTTAGCGCCGGCTCATTTCCTAAAGGAAACCTTCCTAGTGCAAGAGAGAAAAAAATTTCTGACGGATCATTAGCTTCTCTTAAAAAACAGGGACGTTCAGAAACCTATTCTCATATGGATCAGGTATTTGCAGAAGAGAGAAAGATCCGTCCTCTTTCCGAAAGACAGAGAATGGAAACGAGGGAGGCGGAGCCTGAGGTTTCAGAGGAAGAATTTGGAACTGAGATTTGGGATGAAACAAAAAGGGGAGAAGTTTTAGAAATGGTAACAGAGCCCGAACGCACCCAACCTAGAATCCCTAAAGAAGAAGAATGGTCCATGGAAGGAGTATTATTCCTAGATCTTTCCGGAAGATTACCTTACGAGGCTCTTCAAGAAAAGATCCGTCCTGAAACTTTAAAAGGTTTTAGAAGAATGGGAAAGGGAAGTATTAGAGAGATCCCAGGTGGATTTACTTTCCAAGCAAGAAATTCAGAATTTAGTTATAAATTGAATGAAGTAGAGAAGATCGTTTTTTACGACCAAGGTTTTGCGCTTCTTCCATTAAAAAGAGAATACCCGACCCCGATCTTTTTGACCAAGGACGGGGAGAAGTTTAAATCTTATCTGGAATATACAGCAAGCGCTTAAAGATAAGAAGAAGGCAGTAAATTATCTGCCTTCTACCACTAACCACTTGGTGGTTTTTACTATAACTCTAACGATTGTATAGAACGCAGCTCCAATGCCAAAGGCCCAGATTTGCGGCTCAGTGATTACTGCCCAAGGTTCCATCCAATCTCCGAATCCTACCTTGAAACTTGCTGCATAATCAAATACTACAAAGATCACTAAGATCCCGAATAAGCTTGGATATTCTCTTTTTAGAATATTTCTGAAGGAGAAACCAAGTTTAGGTTTTACATAACCAGAAAATTTAGGAATGAATGCAGGGATCTTATCTGCCCAATTTAGATAGTCTTGACCGAACTTATCTCTTAGGAATTTTTCTTCTGCGAACATTATTCTTTCGTAATAGAATCCGAAAAATAAGGAAAATACTATAAGTAAAGGAACATCTCTGAAATAAAGAACTGGTCCTAAATACATTAGGAAATTTCCTAAATAAAGAGGGTGTCTCACAAGTGAATAAATCCCCTCTTGGTTGACCACATCAGCTACTTGTTCTTTTGTATTTCTACCAGAGGTGCGGGCAGGAGCATAACCGATTACAAAACAACGAACAGCTAAACCAAGTAAGCTAACTACAAAACAAGCAGCTGCATAGTATAAGTTGATCTCGTAAGAATCTTCTAAAAATTCGAACTTGCTTAAGGAGTATAGACAAAGAAGAAGAATAAATCCTGGTATATAAGATCTCCAGCGAAATAGAAAATTCCCCTGCTGATCCAATTCTTCAATTAACGCCATACGAATTCCTTGTAGGTTATAGTATTAAGGAAGGAAACTTTTATCCCCTCGGAGTGTCAACCATTGATTCTAAGCCGTTTAAGGAGAAAGAAACCTACTAGAAAAGTCTGCAAGATCCTTTTGTACAATCCTTTCCAAATTCCAAGGATCCAAGACCAATCTGTAATTTAAACCTTCTCTCTGAAAAACATAACTTCCGAGCTTAGTCATTCCAATTGGAGAAACTATATAATGATCCGTAATGGTAACGATCTCGATCTTAAAATTTCTGTCTTTCGGAACTGGAGTAAGCTCTTCTGATTTTCCTAAAAGAACTTCGTCTGCACT
The DNA here is from genome assembly GCF_004769555.1 of Leptospira koniambonensis. NCBI lineage: Bacteria > Pseudomonadati > Spirochaetota > Leptospiria > Leptospirales > Leptospiraceae > Leptospira > Leptospira koniambonensis. The sequence goes on from NZ_RQFY01000011.1 coordinate 67,111, forward strand.
TAGTTTTTTGATCTCTTCTAAATAATTTTCTACTTCTTCAGAAGAGGCAACTATCTGACCGCCGGAAGTTTCTAAGATCCAATTTTCATTTTGTTTGCTTAAACTAAAATTTATGGAAGAAAGTCCTGAAATTGTTATCTTCGAAACTTTTTCTCTCACAGGGAAGGGCGGAACTAGAGATCTGCTTAGGAAAAAATCTAATTTTCCGCTGCCTGTAACTGATTTTAGATTTTCTTTAACTAACCAAATTTGGTTCTTTTCATCCAATATATAGGTTCCGGAACCTTTTCTAACGGGAGCTCCTATTAGAATTTTTCCTAGAGAATTTCCAGAAACATCTTTTAGTTCTAACAGAGGTTCATCTCCTCCTAATCCGAATTCTTCCTTAGAAATTGAATTTGATTCCGAGAGAAGAGTGAATTTACGTAAATGTAAACACGTTTGGATCAATTCTTCGATCCTCGCAGAATCCCCTGGCAATACTAATCCTGAAGGTAACTGGACTGTCCATCCATCTAACTCTCGATTTAAGATGCTTTCTTGTCCTTTGCGGCCACTGATAATTGTTTGTATTTCTTCTGATTTAATCTTGTAGAAGGCTTCTGAGTTTTGGTAATTCTTTTTGAACCAATCCCAAGGATCTTTCGCGATTAAAAGTAAAATAGCTAGTATTATATTCCCGAAAAATAATAGGATTTGCGGATTTTCTTTATAAGTGTGGCGGAGAAGGCTTGAATATTTGGAAAGGTCCATTATCCGTTCCTTCTCTTGAGTCTACGAAAAGCATAAAGAGCTAATAATCCAGGAACCAAAAATAAATGAAATATACTGATCGCAGTTTCTAAGTAGAATGGTAAAGGTTTCAGTTTTAAAACTGCAGATTGTTTGGAACGAACCTCTAAAAGATCTGTTTCTCCTTTGAGTATATCGATCGCATTTAATAAAAATGGAATATTAGAATTTTTCAGGATTTCTGAAAATTCTGGAAATGCTAAAAGATCAGAAACTATATAAGGAGAACCGAATGCTAAAATTCGTCCCGTTTTTGTGCGTTTATTTTCTATTTCCGCGTTGGAGGATTTAGGATTTTGTTTCAGATCCGGGAAATAAGAAGTAAATTTACCTTCTGCATAAACTCCTAAAAGAAAAGGTCCACCATTTGCTTGGATTGGAGTAGAAAGAATTTGTTTTTCTCCTAAGGAAATCGGTTCTGTTCTGGATTCAGCATCTGTTCCACTTTTTGCTAAAGAAGTAAATCGAACTTCTTTCTGTTTTTCAGGAAGAATGTTTAGGCTAGAAGACCAAGGAATCAAAAGACTTTCTTGGTTTTTAGTAAATGCGCTGTTTGCATCTAAGGTTTTTGATTTTTGATCCGGAACAATCCAAGGTGGGTAAGGATATTTCCCTAAAACTCCTGGTTCTATTTCAATCACGGAACCCATTGGTAAAGAATGATCTGGCTCTATAATGATATCGTAGTTAATTCGAATTCCATAATGTTCTAAAAATCGGACCATTTCTTCAGAGTCTGGATTTTTCCCCGCAAGTCCTGCCCCTAGATCGCCTGAAAGAAGACCAAAACTTCCTCTTTCGGAATTTGTTTTGAACTCCATTGTTTTGGCGAGGAGGATAAAATTTCCTCCTTCTATAATGAACTTATCTAATTTACGTTCTGTATTTTTAGAAAGAGGTCCTCCACCAATCCAAAGCACAATATCTGTTTCAGGAGGAAGATCCTCTGTTTCCAGATCCAATTCTAAAATCGGACCATATTCTCCTTTAAGAACTCTTCTTGCGAAAATTTCTATTCTGTCTTTGGGAGGACCTTGTTCTTGCAGGGACAAGGTTCCTGGAGATTTTAAGAGAACAATACCTGAGTCCTTGTCCTGTCTCTGCATTTTGCGAATAGAATTTAAGATCAAATATTCCAAATCTTCTGTAAAAAATGCAAAAGATAAAACTTCTGTTTTATGCCCTAAGGTTAGAACGATTCCCATAAACGCTTGTTTGACCGAAGCAGAATCTCTGGAAGTTTGTTGTAGGATTTGAGGTTCCAATCCGACTTCCATTGCTTTTCTTGCGTCTTCTTCCGAAGAAGAAGGATCATAAAAACGTAAGGAAACATTTTCTTTTCCGATCTTAGAGATCTCTTTTAAGAGTTCTTTGCTAAGCTCTGCTCTTGCTTTGTATTCTCCAGGGATCTCAGAAGAATAAAAAGCATCTATATAAAGAGGATCATCTAATTCCTTTAATACTTTTACAGTGCTTGTAGTGATCTGGAATCTTCCTGATCTGGAAAGATCTGCTTTGCAAGGGATTGCGGAGAAGATCCCATTCAGCAGAACAAAGAGTAAAATCCCGTTTGCGAGGCCAAACCAAGGAGATTTGGAAATTTCTAAAAGAGGACGGAATAATTCTCTCATGGATAATTTCTCCTGAGAAAGAAAACATTCCCTGCTAAGTTAGCAGAGATAAAACTAAAAAAGTAAAGTGTATCAGAAAGATCTAATATTCCTAAACGAAAAGATTCAAAATGAGAAGATAGGGCGAACAAATACGCAAATGCAGATGGCCCGCCTCCGAAAAATTTTAGAACAGGCTGAGTCCCTAGTAGAAAAAAGAAAAGGCAGACGAGAACTGTTAGAATATAAGAACTGATCTGGTCTCTTCCAAAAGAAGAAAGAAAGATCCCAATGCTGATATAAGCCCCACCGAGTAAAAAACAACCTAGGTATCCTGCAAATACGATCCCTAAATCCAAATCGCCAAAGGCCCAGATAAAAAATGGGATACTAAGACTTAAACAAACAGTGAATCCTAAAAATGCCCAGGCCGCCAGAAACTTTGCATTAACGATTTCCCATTTAGAAATTGGCAAAGTAAATAAGATCTCTAAGCTCCCTGATCTTTTTTCTTCTGACCAAAGCCTCATTGTGATCGCAGGAACAAATATAACAAATAAAAGGGGAGTCCAAACGAAGTATTCTTCCATACCAGCAACTTTTCTGTCCCAGAAGGAACCTTGTCCTAGACCATAAAAGAATAAGAAGGAAGATAAGAATAAGTAAAGGATAGAGAAAACATATCCAATCGGTGTATTAAAATAGCCTGCCCATTCTTTTTTAAAAACTGCAACAAGTCCTGGAGGTAAGGTGAGAAGTTTCATCGCTTAATCACCAACAAGATCCTGAAAGACTGATTCTAGAGACTTTTGAGACACCTTATATTCTAAAATTGCAAAAGATTCCTTCCGGACGATCTCGAAAATTTCCTCAGGTTTGAGAGAGGAAGATTCCAATCTAAATTTAGTATATTCTCTTTCTTTTTCTGCAGAAAGGATTTGTACATTCGTACCCTCTATAATTTTTCCCAAGGTTTCTTTATCTGTTTTGGCTATAAGAAGAACGGAATCTGATCTTTTGAATTCTGATACAGGAAGATCTGCAACTAAGTTCCCTTTATGTAAAACTAAGGCATGATCGCAGGTTTCCTCTACTTCTGAGAGTATATGAGTGGATAATAATACTATTTTATCTTTTCCTAAATTTCGGAGCACATCTCTGAAATGAGAAATTTGGATAGGATCCAAACCGGAACTTGGCTCATCTAAAACGATCCAATCTGGATCATGAAGTAATGCTCCTGCCAATGCCAATCTTTGTCTTGTACCTTTAGACAAAATTCCTGCTAAAGAAAATATTTGGGACCTTAGATCACAAAGTTCTAATACTTCTTTTTTTCTTTTTTTGAAAAAGGAAGTTTCCATTCCTCTTGCATTCCCAATAAAATCTAAATATTCTCCCACAGTCATATCCGGATAGATCGCGGAAGATTCTGGAAGATAACCTAATCTTTGTTTTATCTTTTGTGGATCTTTCTCTAAAGAGATGCCGTCGAGAGAAACGGAACCTTTATCCGGTTGTACAAAACCTGTAAGTATTCTGAGAGCAGTTGTTTTTCCTGCACCATTCGGTCCAAGTAAACCTGTGATCCTGTTTTTTGGAATGGAGAAATTTAGATTCGAAATCGCGACCTTCCCGAAATAGGATTTAGAAAGATCGGATACCTGGAGAGAGGCCACGAAAGTTATTCTTTCGGGCCTTAAAGCCTATGCAACTTTTTTTCCCGGGATTTATGCCTTGATGCGCAGCATTGTATCCACTTTGAATTTACGGAGTACATCCATTAAAGTAGGTTGAAGATTCACCACCTCTAATTTTACTCCGAAATGATCCAAAAGATTTCTGAGAGTCAGTAGTTTTGCAACACCGCTAGAAGTAATTTTTTTGGTCGGGGTCATATCTAAGGTTAGGTTTTGGATATGTGCCCTGGAAGCCTGTTCCGAAATCTCATCAAAGACTTTTTCGTATCCGTCCAGGAGTTGATTTTCGAACCGAACGATTCCGTGTTTATTTTGTATCGTTAATTTGGCCATAGGTAACAGCTTGTTTACTGAAATAGACTCCTAAAACTAGAGCATCCCAACAATAAAACGGCGAAGGACTCTAGTTCTACTAACCAAACAAACGGCTCAAATTTTTCGGCACATAAAATTCCAATAATTTGCCTTGGGAAAAATTTCCCAAGCCTCATAATCGGAGCCTATTCCTAGAATTTCAAGGCCTGAATTTTGTAGTATCTTCGACCAAGTTTCTATCGGATAAGCCCTGTGAAAATGTTCTTCTAACTCCGAAATCCCAGCTTCTGAAAATTCCAAACTGGTCTTCAAAACGGAAGTTTCCGGATCAAATTCATTCTTCCAGACCAGTTTTGTCTTCCCATGGGTCTCTTTCAGGACCTTGCCTTTAAAATTTTTTCGAAAATTTTCGGAGGTGCTTACATCGAAAAAGAAGACCCCATTCTTCTCCAAGACCCTTGAAACTTGGGCAAATACTCGGATGAGTTCTTCTTCCTTTTGGAAATAATTTAAAGTGTCATGAACTGAAAAAACCAGATCAAATGACCGACCCAATTTAGGGAAGGATAGAAGGTCCCCTAATTTTCGAACCCCTCTAATTGCTTGAGAATCGGCGATTTGAAGCATTTCAGGAGAATTATCGATTCCCCAAAGTTCTGTGGAAGGAGGTAGAAATTTCCAAATTTTGCAGGTTCCACAACCTAAATCTAATGCGATTTTTGGATGGATTTTTTGGGTTCCGATCTGGTAAGATTCCAAAATCATCTTAGCCCAGTCATGATAAGGTGCCCGTTTCATGACCCCGTCGTAAATGCCCGCAAATGCCGTATAAGGCCTTTTTTTGGGGATTGGAGAAATAATTCTTGATTTATTCCCCTGCTTGCGAGTATTCCTATCCATTTGATGAGACATAATTCTCAGGAGGGTTTCCTTCGGAGAATTTCTTTGAAACTCTAAGTATGGGCCTAGAACTTCTTTTACCCTTTTTAGCCAGTGTAGGCATTACTATCCTTCTTCGCAGGATGGACAAGTCGAATTATAAGCTCAGCCAGATCAAAAGATATACTGGCAAGCTCCAGGAAGAATTGCAAGAGATCGCCCTGGAAAAAATCCAATCTGTAAAAGATTCTGGAATTGAACTGGAGATCAGTTTAAAACAAACCCGAAAACTTGCGGAAGAGGTAAGAGGCCTTAATGAAGAATCTAGACAATTATTGGATACAATTCGTTCCAATAGAGATTTTTTAAACGCAGTTACATTAGATCTAAAGGAAGTAGTTCATCTTTCTTCTGATATTCGCCAGGAATCTCAGTCCATCCAAGACGGATTACAAAGACTAGAGATTGGCAAAAAAGAAGTACATGGGATTGGAAATCGTATCCAAGAACTTCGTTCCGAGGCAGAAGTTCTTCTGGAAGCATTCCAAGAAAAACTCAATTTCCGTTCAGATGATATTCTACAATCGCTCGCTTCTAAAATTGTAGAGTTAGAAGGATTATTAGAAGTTAAAGCGGATCGAATCGAATCCGGTTTAGAAGAATTGGGAGAAGCTTTCCGCCAAAGATTAGAAGCCCAAACAAAGTCATTATATCATGAAACCGTTGGCAAAGTAGATAATGCTCGTGAAGAAGTTCAGTCTCTTCTTGAATCAGTAAAAGTAAAAGAAGAAGATCTAGATGCCAGAACAGATCGTATGCAGACAGCTTTCTTATCTGTATCAGAAAAAATTGATCGTTTAGAAACCAGAGTAGATGAGAAGGCAGAACTTGCTGATCGTAAGTTAGAGGAAACCTTCTCCCGGAATGAATCGGTCATTCGCCAAAAATACGATCAAGTATTAGAACAAGTAGTTCATTCTAAAGAAGCATTCCTAAACGGAGTTCGTATAGAGATCGAGGCGATTCGTAAAGAAATAGAAGGAATGAGCCTCGAAACCTTAACTAGACGCGACGAGATCTTAAACGAGACTAGACGCCAAGCAGAAGGGATCAACGACTCTATCAATATCTTCCAAGAAAAATATCTGGAAGCAGAGAACAAATTACTCAAACAAGCAGATTCTCGCAAAGCGGATCTGATGCGCCAAATAGATTCTTTTGAAGACGAATTCAATCGTATTTCCAGCAGTTTAAGAATAGAAGCAGAAGATTTGCGAAAGGAAATCCTTTCCGGATTGAAAGAATTCCATTCTGCTTTAGAATCTTCTCGTTCAGAAGAAGAAAGAAAATCTAAAGTTAAACTAGACCAAATTAGAGAATCTTTAGAAGAAGAACTAAAAGTCCTTCAATCTTCTCAGGCGGAAAAATTCCGTGCGGACTGGGAAACTATTAAAGAAAACGTTAAGGACTATTCTTCTCAAATTTCTACTCGAATGAAAGAGATAGAAGGTTCTATGAAAGACCTGAAAGTTTCTTTAGAAGAAGAAGTTGGTGCATTACATGCTTCTCACTCTGATCGTTTCCGTTCTGAATGGGATTCTATCAGAGAAAATGTGAAAATTTTCGACGTCCAGGTTTCTACCCGGATGAAAGAAATGGATTCTTATGTAAAGGATATCCGAGAAGCCTTAGAAGGAACTGCTGGAGATATTCTTGCAGAAGCAGAATCTAAGGTAAGCGAGATAGGTCTTTCTATCGAAGACGAGTTCCGGAAAATGGACAGAAGATTCGAACACTTCTCTCGTTCCTGGGAAGAAGATGTACAATCCCAGAAAAACCATACCATGGATGCAATTCGTGGATTGGAAGAAAGACTGGGACAGATCCATTTCAAAGGCGCAGAATATTTGGAAGAATTCTCCAAATCTTATGCGGAACAAAAAGATAAGATCGAAGAATTTGTATCTAAATATAAGACTAACTTCCATAAAGAGGGAGACGAAGTCAGAGAGGATCTTGTATCTCGTTTCAAAGATCTAAAAGCAGAAGCAATTACGAGTGTAGAAAGCGTAAAAGTTGAATATTCTGCTGCGGGAGAAAGATTTGAAAATCTTCTGCGTAAGAATGAAAAACTTTTAGAAATGCAGGCGGAGAAGATCCGCACTTCTACCGAATCCCAACTGGAAAAGGCAGGAGAACAAGCAAGAGTTGTTCTAGACAAACTGAAAGAATCCGGCCAAGATTTCTTCGAAAGACAGGAAGAAAAAATAGATCGTCTGAACGATACTATCGATTCTAAGATCAACAGACAATTGTCTGCACTACTAGACAAAGGACAGATCCAATTAAGCCAATTGGAAGAAAGGATCGCAAAACATTTAGCGGATGTAAAACGACATCTGGAAGAAGCTTTAGATTCAGGGATCAAAGAAAGCGAAGGCCAGATGAAGGAATTCCAAAATCAGGTAAAATATTTGCTGAAAGAAACCGAAGAATCTTCGGAAGAATTCCTAAAAACTGGAAGAGAAGAATTCCAGAAGGCACAAAAAGAATATCGTGTTCTTCAAATCGATCTTCGCAAAGATCTATCAGAGATCCAAGATGCAAAACGTTCTCTATTCTCCGAACTGGAAGAAGAAGCAGAAAAGTTACGTTCTTCTGTGGATGATATCTCTGAAAGGATCCAAGATGCAGAAAAACGTTCTGCACTCTTCTTAGATGTAAAAGAAATTATAGAACGTTCCGAAGAGTTTGTCTCCGAGATGAAAGAAGCTCTGGAAGATGCAAATCATTCGGAAAAAACATACGAAGACCTGGACCAAAACTTAGTTCGTATCAAAAAAGTACAGGAAGATCTGGAGACTCGTATCTCTCAGGCAGAAGAAAGAAGTTCAGAAATTCTTTCTATAGAAGAGAAAGCAGAAGTTTTAAAAGAAGAATTCGAAAGGATCATGGAAGAATCTTCTCAGTGGAATGATACTCATCGCAAACTTGTAGAGGCAGGCGAGAGGGCATTCGAAATGGAATCTCGTTTCTTGGATCTGGAAGATCGCCTGGGTAGAGTTGTATCCGTTAGAGAAGAGATTAAATCATTAGACCAAGATAGCCAGGGTCATAAAGAGAATTCATTTAAGTTAGCTCAAAAAATACGTGAGATGGAAAAAGAGATCTCTGTAATCGAAGCAAGAGAAAGAGAAGTTGCGGAAACTCTTAAGAAAACCGACGACAGACTTGAGACTCTCGCAGGCAGAAAAGAAGAAATACTTTCTGTAGAAGCTAAGTTCGATAAGATAGAAGACCTAATGTCTGAGTTAGGAGAGCGCCATAAACAGATCAGCACTCTTCAACAAAGATTAGATGATATGAAAGTAGGTGCTTTATCTGTTAAGGATGACTTAGAAGGTCTACTTTCCGAAGCAGAAGATACCTTCGAAAAACTTTCTACATTCATGGATGTGGTGCAAACCAATATGTCTAAGACCGGAGGGGCAAAATCCGGTAAGACTCAAGGGCAAGATCCCTTAGTAGCTAGAAAGAAAGCAACAGTGTTGAATTTATTTCATAATTTCCATTGGCAACCAGAGACGATCGCTGAAAAATTAGGGCTCGAAACTTCTTTGGTCCAAACTATCATTCAAAATGAGACGGTGAAAAAGGGATGATTTTTTTCTTGACCCCAATCTTTTCACCCAATATGTCTCGTTCCCACTTGTATTATACGACATGCAAAAAATTTCATGGGGGAAACCTTTCGTTTTTAATAAAAAACTGAAATTGTATGGAAGCATTCCGAAAATGATTCCTTTTTTCGAGGCATCTGGAAACGTATCACAGTATATTTGACACGTTCCGGAAAAGTCTCGGGATGGAATAAGGAGATGCTCCCAAAAGCTCGTTCGTATGGTACAAAAAAAGAAAACTACTGTTAAGAGGAAGAATTCCATGGCTCAAAGCGCTGAAAAGGATACCCTCATCGTCGCAAGCAAGGTAAAAGCTTATATCAAATCTAAAGGCTTTATGACTTCCGGAGACGCGGTCGATGGCTTGAATGAAAAGTTATACGGACTGATCGACGATGCTTTAAAACGTACCGAGGCGAACAAACGCACTACGGTTAGACCAACCGACTTCTAATCCATTCTTGATCTACATCAAGAACAAGACTGAAATCGAGAAAATGAGGGCGGCGGGCAAATTAGCCGCCGCGCTTCTTGACTATATATCCGGATTCATTCAACCCGGTATAAGTACCCTTGCGATCAATGATCTCTGCGAAGAGTTCACTAAGAAGAATGGAGGCAAGTCGGCTCCGTTAGGTTATAAGGGTTTCCCGAAATCAGTGTGTACTTCTATCAATGAAGTTGTTTGCCATGGGATTCCCAAAGCAATCGATGTTTTGAAAGAAGGAGATATAGTCAACGTAGACGTAACTCCTATCGTTGATGGATATCATGGAGATAGTTCTCGTACTTTTATTGTAGGTGGTAAAACTTCTCCGGAAGTGGAACGACTTGTAAAAGATGCAGAACGTGCCATGTGGATTGGAATAGAACAGGTCAAACCTGGAAATCGTGTAAGCGATATTGCAAATGCAATTGATGATTACCTGACTCCTAAAGGATATGGAATCGTTAAAGATCTAATGGGCCACGGGATAGGCAGAGGTTTCCACGAAGAGCCTCAAATTCCTCATTACCGTTCCGGCCGTAAACTAGCCAAACTAGAACCTGGAATGACATTCACTATAGAACCAATGGTGAATCTAGGAACCTGGGAAGTGATCTTTTCTAAAAAGGATGGATGGACTGTAACCACCAGGGACGGAAAATGGTCCGCTCAGTTCGAACATACCATTCTAGTCACCGAAAAAGGCTATGAAATTTTAACCCAAGCATAATAATCTGCCGTGCATGGATTTCGTTTGGAAATATATTTCTTTACTCGGTAAGGATCTCGCCTTTTTCGTTTTAGGCTTTTTAGTCTTCTACATAGGTAAAAAACTAAAGGACTGGACGGAACCTCGTAAGTTAGACGAGGAATTAGTAAAATCCGATAATAGCGCGCTCGCACTGAGCTTATCCGGCTATTATATCGGGGTCATTATATTATTTATCACTATAGTTTCTCACCCTGGAGAAAATGGAGACTTGATTGGAGATCTTTTCCAAGTGTCTTCCTTTTCTATCTTAGGAGTTATACTCCTTCTTCTTTCCCAAAAGATCAACGATGGATTGATACTTGGTGGGATAGATGCAATTGAAGAAATATACGAAAAAAGAAATTTAGCCGTCGCCTCCGTTTTATTTGGAGGAACTATCGCGAGTTCCTTTTTTATAGCGGCTGCATTGAATGGAGATATAGGAGAGAAGGTTTTTCCTCAAGGATTGGGTCTTGCAGTTTCCCCACTTGTAGAAAAGACAATCATTGGATCTATTATCTCTGTAATCTTTTTTTCCGTGGGACAGATTGGAATGATCTTATTCTCAGTTTATTATAAACTTTGGATCCCTTATAAACTCAGATTAGAGTTAGAGGAAAAACAGAATCTTGCAGCAGGAACTGCGTTTGCTGGGGCATTACTTGCGATCGGGATCTTACTCACAAGAGCATTGTTTAGAGAATTTGAATCCTTATTTCAAACAGGGATCTTATTATTATTAGATCTTGGGCTTGCATTTATAATCATTCCTATTTTACATTTTTTCGCGGACTGGGTGGTATTACCTGGCTCCACATTAAAGGAAGAAATAGAAAGAGATCAAAATTTCGGAGCAGGTCTTTTGGAAGCAGTAGTGCTTGTGTCCTTCTCTGCTATTATATTTTTTGCAGTTTGAATTAGAATAAATCTTTAGAAGAGTATAATTTCCATTCAAGATGGTAAACTTTTTTGATCCCAAAGTCGCAAGCTGCTTGTAAAATCATTTTTTCATCCGATTCTTGGGATAGGATAGAATAAGCATCAGTAAGATCAGAAACGATCTCAGCAAAAATATATTTATGAGTAGGTAAGAAGGGGGAAAGTCCTCTCTCTTCGAAACCTCGCAGCGCTCCTAAAAGTCCTGCGAGTAAAATTCTACCGAGTGGTCTTGCTCTTTCTTTTGGAAGATCTAAGCCTGCTTCTTTTGCCGCGACTAAAAGTTCCTGGAGAGGAATTCCTCCCGATAAAGAATTTAAGGATGTTTCTTCTCCTTCCTGCATAAAGAAAGAATAAGATATGCTTCTCGAAAGTAAAGAACTTCTGGATATGCTAAAAGATATCGCGGAGACGAATGGATTCCAATTATTCGGAGCAGGCCCGGCTTCTGTTCCGACTCCAGACAAGGAGAATATTCTTCATTGGGTGGGAGAAGGTCGTCATGGAAATATGGATTGGTATCCTAAAAACATGAATCTTCGATTGGAACTGGAAGGACTTGGATTCAAACCTGAATCAGTGATCGCATTAGGTGCATTATACAACGATCCAGATTATGAAAGCTTGGATCTACCTTATAGATTTTCTAGATACGCGATGGGAGAAGATTATCATTCTGTTCTTCGCAAAAAAGCTTCTGGTTTAATGGAATTTTTAAAGAAGAAGTTTCCGAACCAAAAATTCAGACAAGGAGTGGACTCTCTTCCTGTTCCTGAAAAAATTTTAGCGAGAGAAGCAGGCCTTGGTTGGATTGGAAAAAATACAAATTTGATCCATGAAGAATATGGATCCTTCTTTTTTATCAGTTTAATTTTTACGGATCTTCCTCTCAGTTTTGTTTCCGTCCAAGCGAAGGACAGATGTGGAACTTGCAAAGCTTGTATAGATTCATGTCCTACAGGCGCCTTGGAACCTTACAAAATTGATGCTCGAAAATGTATTTCTTATAAAACGATAGAAGATAGATCTGAGGATGTGGACTCATTACATGGTTGGGTATATGGCTGTGATATTTGTCAAGAGATCTGTCCTTGGAATCAGGTCAAAGCTCGTAAGAAAGGTTGGAAAACGGAAATTGGTGAATTTAAGATCCGAGATCTATTCAAAAAAGAAAGTCTCTCGGATCTGGATGAGAAAGAATTCAAAACGTATTTCCAAGATTCAGCGGTAAGTAGGATATCCTACAAACAGATGAGGAGAAATTTAACTGTTTGGGAAAGAGATTCTTCCAAATCTTGAAGACAAAAGTTTATCCACTAATGCCAAAAATCCTGCGATTAATAAAAACAAAACAAAGATACCTACAATATTTACCATAACTCCTGAATAGCCTAACCGAGGGACATCCATAATATTATAAGGATACCATTCCATGATGGCACCTCTTACCAAAGTGAATATTGCATAAGCTATCGGAAGAATTGCCGCTATAAGAATTCGACGAAGAGTTACAACTTTTGCTGGTCCAAAAATGATCCAACCAACCACTGCAATTATAGGTGCGATATCGTGTTCTAATCTACTCGCTGTATCTGCAATGATATCATTCTTAGGAACAGTCTGGAGAACGAAGTTAAAAACAATTCCTGTGATCGTAATATCTATGATCCCAATCAAACGCCAAATATGAAAATTAGAAGAAGTCCGTTCCAAATTTAACGCGAGAAGGAGTGTAGTGATCCCTAATATTAAATTGGACTGTGTTGTAAAAAATACGAATTGATTAAGTAAATTATCAAATCCAGGACCGAATGTTCGAGTAAAACCTGCGTTTGGTGGAAGAGAGGATTGATGATGATAGGCATACCAAAGTTCTAATAGAACACCTACAAAACAAACAAGAGCAGTGGAAGCGAATACTAAGCGAGCCAGAGTTAGATTCAGTTTAGAAGTTTGCATTTAATACTTCTCCATATAGAAAACCCGATCGCTGGATTTTTATTAGTTTTATTAGCTCGTCAATGCTATTTTTTCTCGTACATTAGAAGCATCTCTCACTGGAGAGTCGCCGAAAAATCTTGAATATTCTCGATTGAACTGAGTTACACTTTCATATCCAACTTCAAATGCAGCGCGTGAGGCGGAATAGGCACTATAGACTAAAAGTTTTCTTGCTTCCAGTAATCTAAGTTGTTTTTGGAATTGAATAGGGCTTAAGCCGGTGATCAGTTTGAATTGTCTATGAAATGTAGTAACACCTAATCTTGATTTTGCTGCTAAACGTTTTATTTCCATAGAAGCAGTATAATTTTCACGGATCCATCGAATCGCAGGATAGATATTTGGCCCTTTACCTTGGGTTTGGCAGAATTTTCTCAGACGCCATCCTTGAGGCCCTAAAAGCACCCTATATAATATTTCTCTTTCGTAGATAGGCGCAAGCGCTGGAATATGTTCAGGAGTTTTTAGAAGACGGAGCATTCTGACCCAAGCTTCTAAAAGTTCGGTAGAGGCTTCACATGCTAGGAATTCGTTATTTGCATTTTCTTCTGAAGGATCTTTAGAAAGATCATTTAATAAATTTAAAATGGTATCTTGGTCCAATTCAAGTCCTAAAGAAATATACGGACCAGTTTTTCCTTGTTGTACTTTTCCGGTAGCAGGGATATCAGCTGATATCACGAAGTAAGAAGGCGCCTTTAGTTGAATAGTTTGTTCTCCTATAGAGATTGTCTTACCACCTTGGACAACTAATCCGATCATGGGCTCATAGACGGCTGCAAGTTGGTGTTCGGATACTTCTCCCTTTATCAATAATACTTTTGGGAGTTCCGTCTTAGTTGGCTTTGTGGTTGCTTGAATTGTTAGTTCAGCGATCTCTTTTAAGATTTCTTTCATTCTATAACATAATAAAATAGAACTGTATTTACAAAAGCAAAATCCAGGAATATTTAAATTTAATAATAGTCCGGTAGGATTAGGCAATTATTCGGCATGATCGTATCTTTACGAAATCTATAAAATCCTCTACGATCTATAATAATGGAGGACGTTATGAAAATTGCAATCGTCACAGGAGCAAGTAACGGGATCGGAAAAAATACAGCGATCGAATTAGGAAAAAGAGGAATTGGTGTAATCCTGACTTATCATTCAGATAAGAAAGGTGCAGAAGAAGTAGTAAAAGAAATAGAGAAGAATGGCTCCAAGGCAGTCAGCCTTAAATTGGATCTAAGCCAAAAGTCTTCTTTCGAAAGTTTTACTGAACTTGTAAAAAAGAATCTAGAAGAAATTTGGAAAAGAAAAACTTTTGATTACTTGGTAAATAATGGAGGAGTTGGTGGAGGAATGCCGTTCACTGAGATCACAGAAGAATATTTCGATCAGATTTTAAATACGAATTTCAAAGGACCATTCTTCATAACTCAGTCTCTTGTTAAATTTATAGAAGATAATGGAAGAATTGTGAATACTTCCAGCTCTTCCAGTCATGGATCCTTTGTCGGATATTCTGCGTATGGAGCTTCGAAAGCAGCATTGACTTCTTGGACAAAATATCTGGCAAAAGAACTTTCTCCCCGAAAGATAAGAGTGAATGCGGTCTCTCCAGGTCCTACTCACACAAATCTTGGAGGAGGAGCATTCGATAAATATCCGGAATATATCCAGCCGTTAGCAGACCAAACTGCTTTAGGAAGAATAGGAAGTCCGGATGATATCGCGAAGGTAATTGTGAATCTGTTATCTGATGAATTTTCTTGGGTAACAGCTCAGGATTTAGAAGTGTCTGGAGGATTTTTGTTATAGGTGAGGGAACTTTACTCTGAAAGTGCGTGTAGGAGCTCCCACATGATTTTGCGGAAAGAATGTGGTTGCTTGTTTGGGCATTTTGTGATACGGGAGGCATATCAGTAAATTAGCGGGTACCACCGACCAGCCCCCTTCGCAGCGACTGTAGGAGCGAGAAGACGACCGTCTATGACGAGTCGGTGACCGAAAGAATTGAGGTCAATCGAGTATAAAGATTGAATAGCGGGTCGAAATTGGATCGAAGTTTTGCAATTTGGTACCACCGACCAGCCCCCGCCCCAGTAAGGGCGGGGAGACTCACATACAAATTTGTAGGAATTCCAACAAATCCACTTCGAAAACTCCTTTTCTCCCTGGAATAGAAGGCTTGGATAGTCAGATACATGCCCGCCGGTCTGAAACAAAAGGAAACTAATCTTCCAGCCTACGAATTCGATCCTAAAACGAATTTGAAGCTTAGAAATTGGTTCTTAAAAGAAAAAAGAGATCTGGCATTTCGAAAAAACAGAACTCCTTATTCAACTTGGGTAAGCGAGATTATGTTGCAACAGACAAGAGTTGCAGCAATGCTTCCACTTTACGAAAAGTTTATACATAGATTTCCTAAACCTGAAGTTCTCGCGATCGCGGAAGAAGAGGAAGTATTCCGTTATTGGCAAGGACTTGGTTATTATTCCAGAGCTAAAAATCTTTTAGCTGGTGTCCAAAAACTGGTGAATGAGTTTGGCGGAAAATTTCCCAAAACCTTGGAGGATGCTCTTTCTCTTCCAGGGGTCGGGCCTTATACTGCTCGAGCAATTCTTTCCATTTCTTATAATTTACCTTTTGCTGTTTTAGATGGGAATGCGAAAAGAGTCCTCTCTCGTTTAGCATTGTTCAGAGAGTCTGGCCCTAAGGCAGATACTGCTTTACAAAAGATTGCAGATTCATTTTTGAATTTGGAATTTCCTGGAGATCATAATGAAGCAGTGATGGAACTAGGCGCTCGCATTTGCATTCCAAAACCATTATGTAAAGAATGCCCTCTTCAAAACGATTGCTTGGCCTACCAAAATGGTGTCCAAGAAAGTATTCCAGAAATGGAAAAGAAAAAGAAAGAAATCCCTTTAAATATCCGTTTTTATATTCTAAAAACAAAACAGGGAATACTACTTATTCGTTATCCAGAGAGAAGATTTTTTAAAACGATCTATTCTTTACCATTTTCCTTCGAAGGTAAGAATCCTTATGAAGCGGATCCTGTTTTGGATTGGAATTTAAAACCTTCTGATCTTGGGATCAAATTTAGACATACAATCACTCATCATAAGATCCAAGGTTTTGTTTCTGAAACAGAATTAGATCAAAAATCAGAGAAGAAAATTCTCGAGAATTTTCGGAAAATTCGTCCATCTATAGAGATCAAATATTGCAATTGGAAAAATTTGGAGACTGAGTTTCCTTCTTCCATAGCAAAAAAGATCAAACAAACCTTGGCTAAAGACGGAGCAATTCTGCCAGGTTTAGAAAATTAAACTTATATAAAAGGAAAACTATGAACATTCGATCCACTTCTGAATTTGTAAAAGAACTTTCTAAAAAAGGAGAACTTTTGGAGATTAAAGAAGAAGTGGACCCTATTTTGGAGATTGCAGAGATCCAAAGAAGAGTAGTCGCTAAACGAGGCCCCGCACTTCTATTCTCGAATGTAAAAGGATCCAAATTTTCCGTAGCTACTAATTTATACGGTTCTGAAAATAGGATCAAGATTGCATTTGGAGAAGATCCAGTAAAGTTCATTCAGAAAATCGCATATACTGCGAAACATCTAATGCCTCCCACTCCTAAAAAAGTCTGGGAAGCAAGATCTCTTGCTTGGACTGCTTTGAAAGTTGGTCTTAAGAAAGTAAGTAAGGCTCCAATTCTGGATTCAGAATTACAGAGTATAGAAGAATTACCTGCTCTAAAATCTTGGCCCAAGGATGCAGGAAGATTTATCACATTACCTTTGGTATATACAGAAAGTCCCAAAACCGGAAAAGGAAATTTGGGAATGTATCGGATCCAATTCCACGAACCTAAACTTACAGGGATGCATATTCAGATCCATAGAGGTGGAGGATTTCATTATTCTGAGGCAGAAGCAGAAGGTAATTCACTTCCAGCGCATATCTATGTAGGAGGTCCGCCTGCACTTACAATTTCTGCAGTGGCACCTTTGCCAGAAGAGATCAGCGAATTTCTTCTCGCCTCACTTTTATTAGGTGAAAGGTTAAAATTACTAAAAAATAAAAAGATAAGCCCTCTTCCAATCGTTGCAGATGCTGATTTTGCATTGATCGGAAAAATTCCTCCGAGAATCAGAAGACCAGAAGGTCCATTCGGAGATCATTACGGATATTATGCTTTAAAACATGATTATCCAGTATTCGAGGTAGATAAAATTTACGCTCGTAAAGATGCGATCTGGCCTGCAACAGTTGTGGGACGTCCTCCTCAAGAAGATCATTGGATCGCAGAATATCTACAACATCTATTATCTCCAATGTTCCCAATCGTAATGCCTCAGGTAAAAGGAATTTGGGCTTATGAAGAATCCGGAGTACATTCTTTAGCGGCTGCAATTGTAAAGGAAAGATACAAAAAAGAAGCATTCATGGGCGCTCTTAGAATTTTGGGAGAAGGACAATTATCTCTCACTAAATTCCTGATCGTGACAGACCAAGATGTTCCTTTGATGGATTTTAAAACTACTTTCCTTGCAGCACTTGAAAGATTTCAACCGGAGACTGATCTGCATATATTCTCTAATATTTCTCAAGACACTTTGGATTATACAGGACCAAAAGTAAATGAAGGCAGTAAGGCTGTTCTACTTGGAGTCGGACATAAAACTCAAAAACTAAAACCTAAGATCACTTCTAATATTAAAAATACTAAATTCAAAAATCCGAAAGTATATTGTCCAGGAGTCTTAGTAGTTTCCGGACCAAAATATAAAAAAGGAGATGGAGTTTTAGAAACACTTCGCAAAGAAGCAATCACCCAAGGATTTTTATTCGTATTCTTAGTTGATAGTTCTGAAGAAGCAACAAAATCGGATCATGATTTTATTTGGAATGTATTCACAAGGTTCGAACCAGCTGCAGATATATATGGAGATTCTAAAGTGATCCGTAACCATATTTCTTTCCAAGGTCCAATCCTTGTGGATGCACGATTAAAAACTTGGTATCCACCTGTACTTGAGGAAGATCCTAAAATCACCAAACAAGTAGAGAATAGATTTGGTAGACTTTTGGATTCAATTTAATCAAATGGAAGAATGGGAATGAAACGAGTAATCGTTACCGGCGGTGCCGGACTGATCGGAAGCAATATAGTTAGACTTCTAAACGAGCAAGGGATTTCAGATATCCTAGTCGTAGACCATTTGGGGCTGACTAATAAATGGAAAAACCTTAGAGGTTTGGAATATTCCGATTATTTAGAAAAAGAAAAATTTTTAGAAAAAGTACAAACCACAGATATCTTAAAAGATTATTCTCATATTTTTCATTTGGGGGCTTGCTCTTCTACAACGGAAATAGATGCATCTTATCTGATCCGAAATAATTACGAATACACTAAGATCTTAGCAGAAGAATCTCTTCGTAGAAAAATTCAATTTTTATATGCTTCTTCCGCAGCCACATATGGAGAAGGGCAATTCGGTTATGACGATAAGGCTCCTATCCATCCTCTCAAACCTTTGAATATGTATGGTTACTCCAAACATATGTTTGATCTATACGCCTTAAAAAAAGGATTCTTGGACCAAATCACAGGAGTGAAATACTTCAATATATTCGGATTTGGAGAGGCTCACAAGGAAGACATGAGATCAGTAGTATTAAAAGGATACGAACAGATCTCTTCCGAAGGAAAATTGAAATTATTCAAATCGTACCGTCCGGATTATAAGGATGGAGAGCAAAAAAGGGACTTCTTGTACGTAAAAGACGCTGCGAAGATCAGTCTATTTCTCCTAGAAAATCGTAAATTCGGTTTATATAATGTGGGAAGAGGGCAAGCTGAGACCTGGAATTCACTCGCTTCCGCACTGTTCAAGGCGATGGGAAAACCTGAAAATATTGAATATATGGAAATGCCTGAAAGTTTAAAGGCAAAATACCAATATTATACAAAGGCTGAGACCCAAAAGTTGATCTCAAGTGGTTACAAAGAAGGATTTACTGATTTGGAAACTGCGATTGCGGATTACGTGGATCTGTTACGGAAAGAAGAATAATAAAGGGGTCCCTTAGAACCCCCCACAGCTATTAATTACTTAGAAAAGATCTGAAGTAAAGATTTTGCGAATGCTTTGAATTTTGCATCTTTGATAGAGTAGAATACTTGGTTAGAAACTTTTTTGCTTCCTAAGTATCCTGCTTCTTTCATTTTGCTTAAGTGTTGGGAAGCAGCTGATTGGCTGATACCAAGTGCGTCTACAAGTTCTCCCACGCTGTGTTCTTTTCTAGAAAGATGGAGAAGAATTTTTAATCTGTCAGGATGAGCTACTGCTTTAAGTCCGCGGATGGTAGAATCCAGATGAGTTTTTTTAATTTCTAACTTTTGGGCTGCCATAATCTGCCTTCTGTTGTATTTGAATCCACTCTAACATAACCTTTGAAATTTACAAGGATTTCCGAAAAGTATCTCTATTTTTTGTAAAATTAGAAATCATGTAAATTATGATATAATTATGTAAATAAAATGGAAAATAATTTATTACCAAGTGTAGAGATAATAACCTCAAAGCTTAGATAAATTGAATATTATAACTTTCAATCCTTCGAATATTAGAACCCTCTTACGTTTAGAAGATCCCAAAAACTCAATATTCTAATTTAACAATAAACTAAATATGTACTATTATAAAGTTCGAATTTGCCAAAATTCTAATTCAAGAAAACGTTTTGAAGAGTGAACAAGCTTTCAGCCTAACCAAGATAGGCGAAACGAAATTATTAAAGGCAAAAGTGTGGAAGAATTAAGGAAAACTAATGGACTGAAGAAGGGAATAAAAGAAACAAAGGGGTCAAATTTTGACCCCTCCGGAAATTTCCAAAACGACTCCGTCTACCAGATCGTTTTGAGCGATGAATACCGCTGTGTTTGCGATTTCATCCGGTCTACCCAATCTACCAATCGGGATAAGAGCTTCCCATTTTTTGAGAGCTTCCGGGTTCATGTCTTTCATTACCATTTCAGTAGCGATGAATCCAGGTGCGATACCTGCGACTCTGATACCGTAACGGCTGAGTTCCTTCGCCCATAACTTTGTCATTGCGGCGACACCCGCTTTTGCTGCGGAATAATTGGTTTGGCCTGGGTTACCATGCATAGAAACGGACGCGATAGGGATGATCACTCCTTTGGTACCGTTATTTACCATTTGAACCGCTGCTTCTCTACCTGTTAAGAATACTCCAGTCAGGTTTACATCGATTACTGCCTGCCATTCTGCCAAAGACATTTTAGATGCAACCTTTCCAGTTTGTTTATCCGCTTTTATTAAGAGACCATCTCTTAATATCCCAGCATTCAAAACTGCAATGTCCACGGAACCGAAAGCGGAAACCGCTTTTTCCATGAGTTCAACGGCATCTTTTTCCTTAGAAACATCTGTCGGAACTGCGATTACCTTAGCGCCAAGCGCTTCGATCTCTTTTTTGGCTCCTGCAAGTTTTTCCTCGGAGATATCCGATAGAACGATATTGGCTCCCAATTTTGCAAAATGAAGGGCCATCTCTTTGCCTAAGCCTCCGGCGGAACCGGTGACTACGGCAGTCTTATTTGTGATTTCCAACTTGGTTGATTTCCTTACTTCTAATGGTTACATAATTGTCAGTGAAAGGGATTTCTACCCTGGCTACAGTTTCTGCAGGGCTCGTTTGGATCCTGAACAGGTTCGGATCGATATTCTCACTTTTTAGAAGGATCATGATAAGAGCGATACCTAGACCGGCTCCCTCAGTATTATCCATATTATCCATATAGAACTCGGCGATATCATTATACTCCATCGCCTTTCTCATCTTCTCCCTCATACGAGATTCTTCGATCTCGATTACAGGAGTATTATTAACTACTTCGACCACCAAACCTTCTGCTGCATAGGTTACCGAAATTTTGACAAAAACGCCTCTGGCAAGACAACGTTTACCGTATTCGTCAGCCATTTTTTCGGAGAAGTTCTGTTTGAATTGGGCCAGACCCTGGTCGTAATGTTCATGATTTCGGATATCCAAACCAAGATCTTCGAAGAAAACCCTTTTTTGGTTGGCCTTCACTCCGTTGATCGCCATTTCTTTGGTGATCGTATACAACATCTCTATGTATCTTGTTTGGCCTAATTTTTCCAGAACTTCTGTTAGAATACGCAAAACGTATTTTTCCAATTTGGAATTCATTCTGGAAGACTGAACTGAGATGCGGGAGCGGCTGAGGATGTAGTCTGAGAGCTGGGCGTCTAAATCTTTGAAACTTTTTGCCATGCTCGTTCAGTCCTCTGTGGGAGTAAAATCGATACCCAGTGTTTCCCCCAGGACGATTCATGCAATCAAAAATCAGCGGTTCCCAGATCTCAAAAAGGATACAAACTCCAAGGGTTGGCCGCGTCCGATCCGGGGGATCGGACCAAGCTCTCGCCTCCGGTCAAAAAATCGCATTCACGATTTTTTGACCCCGACTCGATCTTTCGCGGATGGTAAATCAATGTCTCTTTGTGCTTCCGTGAAATTTGTGCGAGACTTTATAATTTTTGTGTCTCACGCAGAGGCGCAAAGACGCGAAGATATAGATTGTTATCTCTGTGTGTTCAGTGAACTCTGTGCGATAATTTTGAGTTTTTAGGTTCACATGGAGTTCACGGAGGATAGTATTCTGGATTAAAGTATAATACCTGCTCCAACCTTGCCTATGTATTCTTGCAGGCTCCAAGCCTAACAGTGTGCGTAAGGATATTACACTATTTGTCTTACTGCTTTACATAATATTAATACTGCGACAGCGATGCGCAGGGGAAGTCGCTGGAAGCGACCGGAGCGACGCGTAGCCCGTAGCAGCGCGGTCCGAGCGAGAGCGAGCGAGTCGCCCCCAAATCTTTTAATAACTTCTTTTTCCGATTTTCACTTTTTTAAAATACTATACAAAAAAATAGTTTACAAAAGTATATAATCATACGAATAGTATGCTGTAGCTAAGAGGAAAAACCATGCTTCAGACAATTAGTATTCGAGATTTTGCATTGATTGAATCAGCCCAAATCGACTTAAGAGCGGGCTTGACTGCGATTACGGGAGAGACCGGTTCTGGAAAATCTCTCTTACTAGATGCTCTTTCTTCCTTACTCGGGGGAAAGAGTAGTACTATGGATATCCGAACAGGCTCGGACAAGTATTGTCTTGAAGCTGAATTCGATATTTCCCAAAATCCAGGCGCCATAACTTGGATGAGGGAACATGGATTTCCTCTAAGCGGTTCAGCTATAGTGATCAGAAAAGAATTCACTCGAGACGGAAAAACGAAAATTCAAATCAACCATTCACTTTCTTCTGCTCAGGTGCTTCGCGGTTTAGGAGAGATCCTATCCGAAGTACATAACCAAAATGATCAAATTCTACTTTTGGATAAAGCTCAGCAATTGGACATCTTGGATGGTTTTGCAGGTTTGCATACACTCCGAGGAGAAGTGAAAGAAGGATTTTTAACCTATAAAAGTCTCAAGAAGAGACTAGAGGAATTAGAATTATCTCATGCAGACAGAAACCGTAAAAAAGAGATACTTCAATACCAGATAGAAGAGATCCATACTGCTAATTTTAAATTGGGAGAAGAGGAGGAACTCAGTAAAGAAGAGAACCTACTCGTTCACGGAGAAAAACTCGCAGAGAACCTGGATATAATCACTAGTTACTTACATGAAAGTGAATCTTCTGTTTTAGGTATTTTTCCTAAGGTGCTTGCTGCGTCCGATAAGATTAAAGTTTTGAACGAATCATTAAACGAAATGGATTCCGCACTTAAGGAAGCATATGTTACGATTCGTGAGATAAATACCACTGCCCAAGACCAAAAGGAAGAGGTATTTTTCTCTCCCGAAAGGTTATCTCATGTTCAATCTAGGCTAGACCTGATCCAAAAGCTTAAGAAGAAATACGGAAATTCAATTTCTGAAATTTTAGAAACAAAGAAAAAAGCAGAAGATGAACTTTCTGCCTTAGAACAGAACTTAGATTCTAAAACTTCTCTGGAAAAAGAAAAGAAAAGGGCAGCAGATAAATTGACCCAAGCTTGTTTGCAGCTTTCCAAATCTAGACGTGAAGTATTAAACAAATTCGAATCCAAACTCAAATCAGAATTAGAAGTTCTGGGAATGAAGGGTGCCGGACTACAGGTAGTACTTCGTTGGGAAACAAGCCCAGAGGGAGAAGTAGAAGCCCAAGGAAAATCTTATTTGGTAAACGAATTCGGATTGGATCAGGCGGAATTCTATTTCAGCCCAAACCCTGGAGAAAAACCAAGACCTCTTCGTAAAATTGCTTCTGGTGGAGAGATTTCCAGAGTAATGTTGGCCATCAAAAGTGTGCTTGGTTCCAATTTTGATGGAAAAGTTTTAGTTTTTGATGAGATTGACTCTGGTCTGGGTGGAGAGATTGCTTCTGACGTAGCAAAAAAACTCAGAACCCTTTCTAAAACTCACCAAATCATATTGGTTACACATTTACAGCAGATTGCAGCTGCTGCAGATCATCATCTTCTAGTAAGTAAACGACTCCAAGAGGGAAGAACCGTCTCTGAAACGGAATTCTTAGGAATGGAGGAGAGAACCATGGAACTTGCGAGAATGATCGCGGGTCAAAATATCTCCAAAGGCGCTCTACATCACGCAAAGGAATTGCTCAAAAAGAAGGCGGTATAATTCGTCTTCTCAATTTCGCTTTTTACCGGGGCAGAATCTGCTTTCGGTAAAAAGGAAAACTTCCTTTTAAAAATCGTTTGGCAGGGACAGCCGAGTTGGAAACCCTACTCCTTGGAGAACCTCAAGCCGATATGATTCTTGCAAAAACAGATTCTTTGGTTTCCATTATTCCACCGGAAACCGTACCTATTCTGATCCTTCTAGTTTCTATAGTAGGATTTACAATCATCATCGAAAGGCTGATCTTCTTCTCTCGTTGGAAATCCATTACTCCGGACGATTGGAGAAGGGTAAAAGATCTACTCAGAGATAAAAACTATGACTCTGCTTCCGACTTGATGAGAAGCCTGAGCCAAGGCCCGGTCTCTCAGGTTTTACAAGCTGGTATTACCCAGTTTAAGAAAAATGCATCTTCTGTAGATGATGAGATTATAACCCAAGGATTAAACCAGATCCAAAGAATGGAAAAATTCCTTTCTCCGTTAGCAACAATCGCTACCATCTCTCCACTTTTGGGAGTATTGGGAACTGTTCTCGGGATCATTCGTTCCTTCGCAGAAGGTTCCGGAACAAGAGGAGCAGAAGTAGGGATCAGTGAGGCATTGATCACTACAGCTATGGGGCTTGCGGTTGCGATCCCTGCATATATTTTCCATAACTTCTTCCAAAAGAAAAAGGAAGATGCGATTTCCGAGATGGAAAGTCTTTCTGAGCAGGCTCTTAGGTTTTTAAAATAAGATGAAATTTAGAAAGTGGAGTCGGGGAGAAAGCGGAAGTTTTAGGGCAGGTCAAATTGAACTTGCGCCTATGATCGACGTTATCTGCTTCATCGTAATTTATTTTTTGATGAATGCGACTTTGGAAAAATCCACTGTCGTAAAAATAGAACTCCCTAGATCTTCTAGTACCGCTCAGGAAAAGAAAAAGGACGAATTGGTTATCACTGTCAATAAAGACGGAAAAATTTTCCTAGATAAAGACACTGAACCTGTTCCTTTGGAAAAACTGACTGAAAAAATAAAATTGTTCAATGGCCAAAACCAAGGCGACGACAAAGATAAAAAAGAACAGAGTAAAAATCGGGTGATTATCAGAGGGGATGGTGGAG
The DNA here is from genome assembly GCF_004769555.1 of Leptospira koniambonensis. NCBI lineage: Bacteria > Pseudomonadati > Spirochaetota > Leptospiria > Leptospirales > Leptospiraceae > Leptospira > Leptospira koniambonensis. The sequence goes on from NZ_RQFY01000011.1 coordinate 92,126, forward strand.
CAAATTATCAAACCATCGTTAAGGTAATCGATAAAGTGAACGAAGCCGGAGTAACAAGATTTAATCTTGCGATGGTTCGTCAACCGGGAGGTCAGTGATCCGCTCAGGTGGATCTAAAGACTTATTTCGAGAAGGGAAGAACCTTCTCGATTTTAAATAAAGCCTTAAGGCGATTTCAAAAGACTCTTGAAACGAAAAGTATCTATATATAAATCCTTTGCCGTTATTTTTGTAAGCGGATTCTTTTTTTACTCCGGCGAGATCTCTCAACTTTTCTCCAAGAAAAGCGATTATTTCGGAAAGATCGTAAAAGAAATAAAATTTAACGGAAACAAGAACACATCCGACTCGGATATCAGTGGTCTTTTGGAACTCCGAACAGGTAAACTTCTTACCAAAGGGATCATTGACCGAGACTTAAAGGCATTATTTGCTTCTGGATTCTTCTACTTTATAGATATTAAAGCGGAAGAAATGGAGGGTGGTGTTCGGGTCATTTTCGAACTCAGAGAAAGACCGAGAGTCAAGGACATAGAATTTATTGGGGCAGACGAGGTTTTTCCTGCTGATCTCCGAGACAAAATGCCTTTAAAGGACAATGAGGTAATCACTCCTCAAAAAGTTACCAAGTCCAGAGATATTATATTACAAAAATATAAAGACGAAGGATTCTTCCTTGCTTATGTAAAAGTAGAGCTTGGAAAACCTGATCCAAAAACTAACTTAGTAAAAGTCCGCTTCATCATCGACGAGGGAGAAGAAATCCCAGTCGCAAAGATCAATATTTACGGCAACGAAACCATCGAAACTTCTGAGATCTTAGGTCTTATGGAGTTAAAAGAAGAAGGTTTATTCGAAGGTGGTAACTTCAAAGAAAGTTCCTTCGAAAAAGATAAAGAAGTTATCCAAGCTTATTTGAGAAGTAAAGGATACTTGGATTCAGAATTGATCCGAGAAGGTACAAACTGGGAGATCCATTGGGAAAACCCCGAAAAGAAAAATAGAAGGGTAATCATAGTCAATATCAAACTCTACGAAGGGCAGGTGTATTATTTTAACGGATATACCGTTGCTCATGATATGACTACTGACGGTGACGGCAGACCCATCTTCTTGAACAAAGAGAATAACCCGCCTGAAACTCCGAAAGATAAACTAAAACCTTTATTCACGGTCCCAGAGATCGAAAAATCCCTGGATTATAGTTCCAAAGACGCGGGCGAAATTTTCGACGAGACTGTATTCTCCAGAGATAGAGCTACTGTAAACGAACTCTATGGATCCAAAGGCCATATTTTTGCTCAGGTAATTCCAAGAAGAAAGATCGTTTCTTTAGATTCAGAAAGTTTAGAATATTATGAAAATTGCGCCTCCAGAAGAACTGAGGTGGAAAAAAAGTCCTGCGAAGAAGAATATAAACAATTAAATATTCGTAAATTAAGGGAAATTTACAGAGATAACCCAGAGCTAAGGGGACGTAAATTTGTTCACGTAGACTTTACTGTTCGCGAGAACAACTTGGCTCAGATCGAAAACGTAATCATCAAAGGGAATAAAAAAACTCAGGACAAAGTAATTCGTAGGGAGTTACTTTTCAAACCTGGGGATTTATTCGATTCAAGTTTAGTAAACCGTTCCAGGGAAAGGATCTTCAACCTTGGTTACTTCAAAGAAGTAAACTTTAATATGAGACCCGGATCAGATGATACTAAGATGAACCTGGTCATCGAAGTATTGGAACAACCTACCGGAACAGTTTCCATGGGTGGTGGTTACGGAACTATCACTGGATTTACTATCTTTACGGAAATTGGGGAGAATAACCTAAACGGAACTGGACAAAAAGTTTCTGGTCGTTTGGAGTTTGGACCTTATCGAAGATCATTCCAGATCTCTTGGACTGAGCCTTGGATGTATGATACTCCTTGGTCTCTATCACTTTCCTTGTTCTATTTTTCTCGAACCATATTCTTAGGTTCTACTTCTACGATCTCTATTTCGGATAGTACAACTTCTCCAACTGTAGAGAATGCAACCTATGATAATAATGGTTTGGGGGTCACCATGGGAGTGGCTCACAGGCTTGGAACAAACTGGACCCACTTTCATAGATATACTCCTGCATTTTATTCATATTCTAACCCGACTGCACTTGTGTCAGATGCGGTTTTGGCTAACGTAAGAAGAGGATGGCAGTTCCGTTCACAGGTAACGAATGGTCTTGCTTATGATATCCGAGATAACGTATTTGCTCCTACTCGTGGTTACGATCTTCTCTTCCAAGTAGATAACGTAGGACAATATTTGGGCGGGTCTTCTCACTTCGACCAATATAGGATCTTAGCGGAATATTATCATACATGGTTTGATTTTACTTTCGGTGGTTTGATCCGGAACAATGCTCTTCGTAGATGGAGAGTGGTCCAAGAGTTCAGGACTTCTGATACTTTTATTTTCCAAAGGTCTCCTGCAGGAGGATCTCATAACCAAGATCCTGTCCAGGATCCTTATATCCGTCCTCAGGATTTACTCATCATTGGTGGTTACGAATCCTTGAGAGGTTGGTATTATAACGACCAAAAGTATCCTGTAGAGTGGAGAGATGGCGCCCAACATCGTCTACTTTTTGATACAGAGATCCGTATTCCTATAGAACCAAGCTTACTCTGGCTTGTGGTGTTCTTGGATGGTGGAGCACTTTACGAACAGGTGAATCGCGCGACAGGAACTAAAAAAGATTATTTCGAATCTTACGATAAGAATAAGGAAGATCAGATTGCTGCAAACCCGATCGGTTGGTACATCCAAAACAATTTCAATTTGCAGAATGGACGTAAGGCTGACGTAACCTACGATGAATTGAATAACCCAGGAAGATTGATCTTATCGTCAGATAACGTTGCAATGGATAGAATGAGATATTCTTGGGGTGTGGGTTTAAGGGTACAGATCCCAGTTCTTCCTTTACGTATTTACTTCGCTCAAAAATTAAAACCTACCGGAAATTTCTGGGCACCTTTCGAAAGATATGAATCGGATAATGCATTCCAGTTCGTATTCGGTATCGGTGATTACCGATTCTAAGGAGTTTTTGCTTTGTCAGTTGATCTAGTACAAGGCCTGAATGATCCTCAGAAAGCCGCAGTCGAAAGACTGGAAGGTCCTGTTTTAATATTAGCAGGTGCAGGTTCCGGAAAAACCAGAGTAATCACTCATAGGATCGCAAACCTGATCCTGAATAAAAGAACAGATTCTATTTGCGCTCTTACTTTTACTAATAAGGCCGCTGCAGAAATGTTAGAAAGAGTGGCTAAACTTGTACCTTCCATTCCTTGGAATGTGCAGATCAAAACATTTCACTCTTTATGTTTGTATATTTTAAGAAGGGAAACTTCTTATTTGGGGATGCCTTCCGGATTTACTGTTTATGATTCTGTATTACAGGAATCTTTAATTAAACAAGTGATCAAAGATCTGCATGAAGATCCTAAACAATACAAACCTTCTTCTTTGACCGGGATATTTTCTTCTTGGAAGGATGGACTTTCTGATTCAGATTCTTATATCCGAAAAGAGAATTTTTCCCATAGATCGCAGATGATATCAAACATCTATGAAGAATACGAAAAACGTAAAAAGAAAAACCAAGCTTTAGATTTCGGGGACCTGATCCAAAAGACTGTGGAATTATTCAGAAATAACCCCTCTGTTCTACAATCCTACCAAGATAGATGGAATTATATCATGGTGGATGAGTATCAGGATACAAACAAGGCACAATACACATTGGTGCGTCTACTTTCTGGAGACAGAGGGAATCTTTGTGTGGTCGGAGACGACGACCAGTCCATCTATTCTTGGAGAGGAGCAGATATTTCGAATATTCTAAATTTCGAAAGTGATTTTCCGAATGCTTATGTAGTAAAGCTTGAGGAAAACTATCGCTCAACTTCCAGGATTATTCGTGCAGCTTCCAAGGTGATCGCAAATAATAGCGGAAGAAAAGAGAAAGAATTATTTACAAATAATGAATTGGGAGAACCTATCTCTGTTTCCCAATTCGAGAATGAAACGGAAGAAGCTTACGATATAGTCAAAAAAATCAGAGCAGGATCTGCAAGAGGTGCGGACTACAAGGATTTTGCGATCTTCTACCGGACAAATGCTCAGTCCAGATACTTTGAAGAAGGACTTAGATCTTCCGGTATTCCGTATAAAATTTTTGGCGGATTCCGATTCTTTGATAGAGCAGAGATCAAGGACATGATCGCTTATCTAAACGTGGTAGCAAATCCTATGGATTCCAATTCTTTATTAAGAATTGTGAATACTCCTCCTAGAGGAATTGGCGAAGCAAGTATAGAGAAGATCAGGACATTCTCCTTAGATAAAGGGATTTCATTCTTAGAAGCAATTGGACATCCCGATCTTCCCTTAAAAAAAGCAAGTTTAGGAAAAGCTAAAGAACTTTATCATCTATTCGAAGATTTGATCGATAGAAAAGAAAAAGGTGAGCTACCTTCTAAAATCGCTTTGGAGATTGTGGGAAGATCCGGTTGGATCGATTATATGGAAAGAGATGCACATGATGAGGAAGCTGTCTCTAAAGTAGAGAACGTGAGAGAATTCGTGAATTCAATCGAAGAATACGAATCTCGTGAAGATTCTCCAAATTTAGAAGAATATCTGAACCAGATCAGCCTTCTTACCTCCGAAGAGGATTCTGCACAACTCACTGACTATGTTCATCTTATGACTGTCCATAACGCTAAAGGACTGGAATTCCCTACAGTGTTTCAGACAGGTTTGGAAGAAGGGACCTTTCCCCATTCCATGAGTTTGGAAGAACCGAATGGAAAGGAAGAAGAAAGAAGGCTTTTTTACGTAGCATTGACCCGTGCCAGAGTGAAATTATATCTCAGCTATTCCAGGACCTCTCGAAAATTTGGAAAAGTAGAGGACCGGATCCCGTCCAGTTTCCTTCCTGAAATTCCCGCTGAATGTTTCGGAGAAGAAGGTATCCTCGCCCAAAAAGGAGTTCGCAGGCCTTCCGGGCCTCCGTCGGCTTCTTCAGGAGCTTACAAAATCCCTGAAACTCCAAGGGAAAGGGAAGATTCTTCCAGACCTTTGGGAGAAGAGGCGGATATCCAAGAAGGAGATAAGGTCAAACATGCCCAATTTGGCCTCGGACTGGTAGTTTCTGTGCAGGGAACTGGTAAAAACCGAAAAGTAAAAATTAAGTTTGGGGGTCTGGAGAAGAACTTTTTCCTTGCCTATACCCCCTTAGAGAAATTATAACAAGGGGGAAAGTTCACCCCTTAAAATACCGATATTATTCACAAGAACATAGGAGAAACAATGAAACGGATCGTGATACTATCCTTGGCTATCTGCCTCGGGACCCCATTGTTTGCTGGAAAAGTCAGCGGTTTAGTAGAAGAATTTAATAAAGTAGAAGAATTTAATAAGAATCGAAAAGTTTCTGAATCCGCTAAAAAAGCGTTACTGGAAAAAAATCTTCTCTCCGCTTTAAAATACAGCCTTCATCGTAAATACTTGGATTATAAGGAATACACTAAGGATCTAAAGGCAGATTCTATTTCTTATGAGCCTCAAAAAGGAACTTTTGGAGTGTATGTAAAATATAAAACGTATATCGTATTTTACAGTTATCTAATGGATCCAGAAATTTATCTGCAAACTCCTATCAACGAGGTCTTCTACGTTCGTCCAGACAATTTGGACGAAGAGCCTCATAAGGAAGATAAACAACCTGCTCAGCCAGCAGGAAAATAATCTCTTTTCATGCGATTTCCGGAAGAAGCGGAATTAGTTTCTAAACTTGTTCTGGAAGCCGCAGATAGGATCTTTTCTATCTATGGAACAAATTTCCATGTGATGGAAAAATCCAAAGGTGATCCTCTCACCGAAGCTGACCTGCAAGCGAACGAGATCATAGCAGGCGGCATCCGCAAAATTTTAAAAGATAAAGTTTATTCCGAAGAAGATTCAGATTTTTCTCATTCTTCTCTACAAGGAGAAAGAGTTTGGATCTTAGACCCAATTGATGGCACTAGAGAATTTGTAGCTAAAAATCCAGAATTTGCAATAAGCCTTGGACTTCTGGAAGAAGGTAGGCCTGTTTTTGGGATCGTTATGAACCCAGCGACTGGAGAATTTTTTTGGGGATTAGAAGGTAAGGGAGCATATTATACAATCTTAAAATCTCCTTATATCGAAAATAAGATCGATTGGGAAAATACTTTTTATCTTCCAAAATTAGACTCTTCTGAACTTCCTAAAATTTTAGTCTCCATTTCTGAAACAAAGGCAGGGCTTTTCAAAAAGTTAAATTACGGAAATGATTTCATATTAGAGCCAAAAGGTTCCATTGCTTATAAACTCGCACTCGTTGCAGTTGGAAAATATCCTTTAACACTTTCTCTTAGGCCGAAAAATGATTGGGACGTAGCAGGTGGAATTGCAATACTCAGAGCTTCTTTAGGAAAAGATATAGAAATCCGTTCTGGTAAAGATTATCCATTCTTAACTTCTAAATTAGGTATAGGTTTACTTGCTGGAGAGTCAGAGCTTGTGACTCAGTTTTGGGAAAAGTTTAAAACTTCCCTCCAAGGTTCTGTTAGAGATCGTTGGTAAATCAATTTTAGAAAAGGCCATTCCTAGCTTGTCCAATCTAAACAGAAAAAAATACAAAATAGCCTTGGATGCAAGGCCACTATCCACACCAGTTTCAGGAGTTGGCAGGTTGATTGAATCTGTCCTCAAAGGTTTCGAAAAAGACCCTGATTTTGAATTTTATCTTTTTTCTCATAGGCCGATTCATGAGGGTTATGGCGATCTATTCAAAAATCCGAATATAAAACCTGTAATTGGAGAGGGCTTATTCTCTAAAAAAGGAGGGATTTATTTTGCATTATATCTTCCTTTCCAACTCAGAAAATATGAGATAGATTTGTTTTGGGGAACTCAACAGGTATTTCCATTATTCTTATCTAAGAGTATTCCTGGAGTTTTGACTTACCATGATTTTGTGGCGTACCGTTTTCCGGAAACAATGAGGCCCATTGCAAGATTCCAGCAGCTTTTTTACTTAAGAAGAAGTATCCAAAGAGCTGATTTTATATTAGCAAACTCTGAATTCACTTCTTCTGAGATCTTAAAGTATTCTTCCTTTCCTAAGGATAAGATAGATGTAATCTATCCGGGATATGATCCTAAAGAGATCCAAAAGATCAAAACTCCCCCTACAAAACGGATCTCTAAATTGCCTAAAAAATTTTTCTTAACAGTTTCTACATTAGAACCTCGTAAAAATTTCGGAACACTTCTAAAGGCTTATCAAGAATTCAGAAAAGAAAGATCGGATCTAATTTGGGTTCATGCTGGGAAGGAAGGTTGGGAATCTCCAGAGTTCTTGGAAAAATTCAAAACATCTTCCGCATCTGGTGAACTTTACTGGTTTGATTTTGTAAGTGAAGAAGAGTTAAAATATTTATATTCTCAGGCGAGTCTATTCGTGTTTCCTTCTATTTACGAAGGATTTGGGATCCCACTTTTGGAAGCCCTTGCTTATTCTCTTCCTTGTATCGTTTCCGATCTAGAGGTATTTAAAGAAATAGGTAAAAAATCCTGCATATATATTCCTCCAGAATCAGTGGAAGAATGGAAGAATGCGATCATTGGTTTTCAAAAGAAGAAGTTCAAATTTCCAAAGGTCGATCTGAAAAGATTTGAAAGGAAAAAATCTGCGGCACTCGTGAAAAAGATTTTCAGAGATTTAGTTTTTTCCAAAAAGTCCTAAAATTTTTTGGAAAAAAGATTTTGTCCCGACTTCTATCGTTCCTGAAAAAATAATATCAGTAGATGATTTCCAATGGATATGGATTCGATTTCTATCCAAGGCTTGGAAATAAATTTGTTCGGTTGGACTAACATTCCAAACGAATAGATCTTCTTTTCTTTCCCAAAAATTATCCGTCCAGTCAGTGCAGATCTTTTCTATAGTTTTGCTGGATCTTAATTGCAGTATAAATCCTTTTTTAGGATCTAAAAATGCGGAGAGGATGGGTGGTTTGGCAGAATCTTGTGGGGATCCTGAATCAAAATGGATACCTTCTCCTTTGAATCTTCTTCCTTCCAAATAATATTGGAATTCTGAAAATTGGAAAAAATAATTATAGATCCTGGTTTCTTCCAAGGCTGAAAACCTTGTACAAGTTTTTGACCTCCGCTCTTTAAAGCAAGGTGGAATTGGAAGTAAATGACTTGTAGCTTTGATTCTTATTTGTAATCTGGAAGTATGGTTTTTAGAAAAGCCTGGCCTGTTTTCCTCCTTCTTCTTTCTATTTTATTCTTAAACGATTGCAAATCGGACGAACAACCTCTGCTATACCAGGTGACACTTCAGGATTGGGATGGGAATTCCCACAAGTTTTCAGAAGACAAAGGCAAGTTAGTGGTCTTGGATTTCTGGGCAAGCTGGTGTGAACCTTGCAAAAAAGCTGTTCCTGTAGTGGAAAAACTGAGAGGAAAATTGAAAGATTCTCCTGCGGTCGTGTTAGGTGTGAATACAGAAGACGACCTAAGTTTGGAAGAAATCAGAAAAGCTGCTTCCGAATTCGGAATGTTATACCCAAGTCTTTTGGACCCGAAATGGGAACTTGTAACCCCTCTTAAGATAGAAGGTCAGCCTGCATTATTCGTATTTAGCAAATCCGGAAAGAAACTTCATTCCCAATACGGAATTTCAGAGAAAGATCTACCAATATTGACCGGAAGACTAAAAAACTGGCTCGAATCTCCTTAGAATTGAGCTTTATCCATAACGATCGTGCAATAAAAAACCAAACTCGGACTGGTTTTTAAAAAAAGGATTTATCTTTAAACATTTAGTTTGAATCTGGAATCAGATTCCCGGTAGGTGTTGCCGGACATCATCCATCTTTCCATTTCATTTCAGGAGAATTTCCATTCATGGCTGAGAATCTCGCCCAATTATTTCGTGAGTCTGCAGAAAAATTTAAAAATAAGCCTGCTTTCTTATACAAAGATGCGCAAAAGAATTATTTGCCGATCAACTATTCGGAGTTATACGAAGCAGGTGTAAATCTTGCCGAGGCTTTGATCGAACTAGGTATCCAATCTAGAGATCATGTCGCGTTACTCGCTGATAACCGTGTAGAGTGGATCATTGCAGATTACGGTATTATTATGACCGGTGCGGCTGACGTTCCAAGGGGAACAGATATCACTGACTCAGAGATCGTTTATATCGTTAGTCACTCCGAATCCGAAGTGGTATTCATAGAAAACGATAAAATGTTGGAGAAATTCAACAGAAACAAATCCCAGCTCGGAAAAGTGAAAACTGTTATCCTAATGGATAAAGAATCCGAAGCTCCAGGCGTTCTGAAAATGTACGACCTGATCGAAAAAGGAAAAAGTTTAAGAGCTTCCGGTTCTCGCAAGGTAGAAGATAGAGTTGCTGCGATCAAACCTGAGGATCTTTTCACTTTGATCTATACTTCGGGAACTACAGGTCTTCCTAAAGGTGTTCAATTAAGACATTCTAATATGATGCACCAAGTACTGAACGTAACTCCTATGTTAAAGATCAGTGCGGAAGCAAAACTACTTTCCATTCTTCCTGTATGGCACGTATTCGAAAGAGTTGTGGAATATGTTTGTATCAGCATTGGTGCTGCGACTTATTACACTAACGTTAGGGACCTTCGCCAAGACTTAGCGACTGTAAAACCTACATTCATGGGTTCTGCTCCTCGTCTTTGGGAAAATATCTATAACGGTATTTATACAAGAATTAATGATCCAAGCCAAACTCCTGCTCTTCGACGTGGACTATTCAAGCTGGCTTATTTCTTCTCTGATAAGAAAAACGCAGCAGTTCGTTTTCTTACAGGTAAAGAAGTGGATTATACCGGAAGAAATCCGATCGTTTCCTTATTTTACGGGATCTTAATGTTGATCCAACTGGTATTAACCGGACCTTTCACTTTGACAGTGGCTTCTTCAATAGCTGCTTATCTATTAGCTCCAACTGAATTCTCTTTTTTAAGCCTGCCTCTATATATTTTAGCAGGACTTGGAGTATTCTTAAACAGTGCAACTCTTGATAAGATTGTTCTTTCCAAGATCAGAACAGCTACTGGTGGAAGATTGAAAGCTTCTATCTCCGGAGGAGGAGCTCTTCCTCGTCACGTTGATGAGTTTTTCAATAATATTGGGATCAATGTATTGGAAGGTTACGGTATGACTGAAACTTCTCCTGTACTTTCTGTAAGAACTTTCCAAAAACTGATTATCGGTTCTGTTGGTTCTATCGTTCCTAAAACTCATCTTCAGATCAGAAATGATAATAACGAAGTTTTAACTGAGATCGATGCAAACGGAAAAGTGATCAAAGGTAAACTTGGTCGCAAAGGTGTTGTGTTCGTAAACGGTCCGCAAGTTATGAAAGGTTACTTCAAGAATGAAGAAGCTACTTCTAAGGCTCTTGTAGACGGATGGATGAATACCGGTGATATGGGGATGATCAACTTCAAACATACCCTAACACTTACCGGAAGAGCGAAAGACACCGTGGTTCTATTAGGCGGAGAAAACGTTGAGCCGGTTCCAATCGAGAACAAACTCCAAGAGTCTGTTTATATCAGCCAATGTATGATCATAGGGCAAGACCAGAAGAATTTAGGAGCCATCATTGTTCCTGACTTCGAAAAATTGGAAGAATGGGCAAAAGAGAACGGAGTGGATACTTCTAACAAAGAAGCATTGATCGAGAACGCGAAAGTTGTAGATTTGTTCAGAAAAGAGATCAAAGCTCTTAACAACTCTAAGAACGGATTTAAATCTTTCGAACAAGTTACTCCATTCTTCATAGTTTCCAAACCTTTCGAGGTTGGAGAAGAGTTGAATAATATGTTGAAGATGAAACGCCACGTAATCGCTGAGAAATACGCGGATAAGATTAAGAAAGTCTATACAGACAAATAATCCTTTGAAAGGGCTCTAACGACCTTTAGATAAGGAAAGAAGGAGCCTCGGTGCAAGCCGGGGCTTTTTTTTACCCTCCGGGGAATTTTACAAGTCGCCGATATTTAACCTGTATGGCGAAAACGATTCTCTCTAAACCAAGTATTTTCGAACCTTATGGTCATTCGGACCTTTACGCATTAGATAATCTTTATTTTTCAGCGTTAAGAGAAAGAGAAGTCTGGGACTTTTCCCGAGTAAGAGAATTTTCTGCCTTAAATTTAGGATTTATATTCGCCAGAGCAGAACTTACTTGGAAGAAGTTCCAATCAGAATTAGAGATCAAAAATTTGAGCCCAAGTTTTAAAAAAGGGATCTGTCTAAGTGCAGGCTGGGAAGAAGTTCCAGGTCTTAAAATTGATTCATTCTTGCCAAAGGTTTTGGGTACAGAAGAAGTTTTTCAATATTCCAGATTGGAAGATGTTTCGGAAGAAATCCCTTTTAGAGAATTTTTCTCCCAAGAAGGATTTGTTTTCCAAGGTATATGGAAAGATAAAAATTATCTGATCTTATTTTCAAATACCGATTCAGAAAATAGAAATCTTCCTTCCATTATTCAAAAAATTTCCCATTTTAATTCGGATAAAAAATTAGAAGGAAATTTTTTCCTTAGAACTGAAAAACAATCTTATTTGAATTTTCTAAAACCAAAAGAATCTTTTGGACCTTTATTCCTGCAAGAAAAGAAGATAGACCAAGATGAATTCTTATTTTTAAGCTTAGAATATTCCGAAAGTATAAAGTAAATCTTTATTTGTAGAAATTCCTTCGCTGTCTTGCGGCTTCGCGTGAAAATTGCAGCTTTTTTATCTTACTCCAAATGTTTACTGAATAAGAAAGCCTCGATCGCTTCGTAGTCTTCATTTTCAGAAAGTTCTAATATTTTTTTCAAAAGAAAGTTTGCCTGTTTTAGGCTGACCGATCCTAAAATTTTACGGATTGGTCCTACAAACGGAATGGAGATAGAAAGTTCTCTGAATCCCATACCTAAAAGTAAAATTGTAAAATTAGTATCGGAAGCAAGTTCTCCGCAGATACTTAATGGCCTTTCGTATTTCCAGGCAGTCTCTACAATTTGGACCAAAGCTCTTAAAAAGGAAATATGGAATGGATTGTATAAGGAAGATACATTCACATTATTTCGATCCACTGCCATTAAATATTGTAATAGATCGTTTGTTCCGACCGAGAAAAAGTCTACTTCTCTTGCAAGAACATCCATGGAAGAAACTGCAGATGGAGTTTCTACCATCACTCCCAGTTTGATCTTTCTGTTGAACTTTTCTTTCTTGGCAGTAAGTTCTCTTTTGCATTCTTCTAATATTTCTTTTGTTTTTTTGATCTCTCCTAGGTTAGTTACCATAGGAAGCATAATGCTCAAGTTTCCGTAGGCAGAAGCTCTTAGAATTGCGATCAATTGTTCTTTGAACCATTCAGGATTTTGAAGACTGTACCGAATTCCTCTATTTCCTAAAAAAGGATTCTCTTCAAATTCTCCTGTAGAAAATTTATCGGCTCCTATATCGAAGGTCCGGATATATACAGGATTTGGATCCATTCCTTCTGCGATACGTTTATAAGCTAAAAATTGTTCTTCGCCGGATACGTTTTTGTCCTGGTATTTTAAAAATAATGATTCTGAACGAAAAAGCCCGACTCCGTCTACATCTGCTTTTTTAGCAAGATCGCAGTCTGTATCAGATTCTAAATTACATTTTAGCCGGATCTTTACTCCGTCTTTTGTAACCGCTTTTTTAGGTTTTATTACCTTTGTTTCAAAACTTAAAGGAGAAGAAGCTCCATAATATTTGACTTCTTCTATTGTTGGATTTCTTACTATTTGGCCTGTATCTGCGTCTAAGAAAACATATTCAAAATCATTAATATTTCTATAAAATTCTTTTAGACCAACTATGGTAGGGATCCCGTAGTTTCTGGCAAGAATAGCCATGTGACCTGTTTTTCCGCCCAGATCCGTTGCAATTCCTCTAATTCTACTCTTATCCATCAGGATCATTTGAGAAGGAGTTAATTGTCTTGCGACAAGGATCACATCCTCTGATTGATCTGCTAAAAAGGAGACTTCTTCTTTTTTATCTAAAAGGTTTTCTAAGATACGATTTGAGATATCCTGAAAATGATCTGATCTTTCTCTGAAGAATGGATTATCTAAACGAGTGAACTTATCTGTGAGTTCATTGATCGTATTTTGTACTGCTAAAAATGCGTTTTCGTTGTATTCTTTGATCCGATTTCTGAATGAATCTTGTAGTCCAGGATCTTCCGTGATAGTGACCTGGGTTTCTAAAATTTCTTTTAGTTCTCTATCTTGTTCTCTTGTTTTGAGACTCGCGATAATTGATTTTAATTCAATTTTAGAAGAATCAAGTGCTGTGGAGAGTTTTTTAAGCTCTTCTGGTTTTTGGCTCTCATGGATATAGGCGCCGTGAGCTAGATGTCTTCTCTTTGTTCCGACTTTTACGCAACGACCGTAAAATCTGCCGGGAAAAGCGACTATCCCCATATATGTACTTCTTTTCCCACCGCCATTCATAAATGAATCCGCTGGTAGAAATACAGTAGTTTAGTGAATCGACAAGTCTTTTATAAACTCTGAGTTCCCGCCTGAATTCGAGGCGGGAGTTTTGTAAAAATTTAGACCGCCGCCGCTTTTCTGTTGAAAAGTGGAATACGACGGCTTTTGTATTTGCCCAATTCGTTTCCAGTAACTGAACTCATGACTAACTTAGCCATGGAAACGTCCAGTGCATGGCCCGCCTTGGAAGCCAAATAATGTCCGATGATAGGTCTTCCTGCGATGGAAAGATCACCTACCAGGTCCAAAATTTTATGGCGAACACATTCATTCTCATATCGAAGGGATTCGTTTAGGTATCCGTCCTGGGTAAGAACGATTGCGTTATCTAAGGAACCTCCCATTGCAAGTCCTCTTGCTTGTAGAGCTTCTACGTCTTTTAGGAATCCGAAGGTTCTGGCTGGTAAAATTTCGTTTTTGAGGATGTCGCGGTCCAGATCGATTGTGATATTCTGGCCTTTAAGAAGAGGGTGAGGGAAGTCGATTGTGTAGGTTACTTTCCAGGTTTCGCTTGGAAGGATCACAAGGTATTTGTCCCCGTCTACCACCCACATTGGGTTTTTTACATAAATAGGTTCGATTCTTTCTTCGAACTCAGTATAACCTGTGCTTTCGAATGCCTCTAGGAAAGGAAGGGAAGATCCGTCCATGATCGGAACTTCTACGGAGTCGATTTCCAGGATCATATCCGTAATTCCTAGGGAGAATACCGCTGCCATCAGGTGCTCTACGGTTTGGACTCTATGAAGTCCATCTCCAAGTGTAGTAGCGTTACTCGTATCTACCACGTTGCTTAATTCTACAGGGATGGATGCCTTATCTTCTCCCTTTCTGTATTCAAAAACTATACCTGTTCCAGCAGGAGCAGGGTGCCCGATCAGATTTACTTCTTTGCCGGAATGTAATCCGATCCCCTTAATTCTAACTGTTTCTTTAAGAGTTTTTCTATGTTCTGTGAAATTCATCATTTCCTACCCCGGAAACTTTCGATTCCGGAATCCATTCGCTTTGCACTTGGGCTCTTACTCTATTGGACGTTGGAAAAATCCAAGTCCAAATTAACCCTTTAGGACTATAGAAGCAATATCCATGCCAGGTGCAGTGCAAAAAGATGATTTTAGACGGGCATTATAGCTCGGTACAGAGACAACTAGACATAATTTGAAAGAAATTTCTGTACTTCTGTCTCTTTTTTACAACAGTGTTGTTTTAGGGAGACAGAATCCAATTACCATGGTAACTCTTCCCCGTTTTGATGAAAGAATCTTCCTGACCTTTCCGGGCCTAGTTTTTCCACTAAATTGGCTAGTCCTTCGGCCGCTTCTCTGGGTGGAATTCCTTGCCTTCCTGTCATTTCGGTGGCTACCATTCCGGGGTGGAAAATGCCTACAGAGATCTTTTTAGGGGTAAGGTCGCGAGCGAGGCTAACTGCACCGGCATTCAAAGCAGCTTTGGACATTCTATATCCGTAATAGGCGCCAGAAGTATTGTCTGAAATAGACCCCATTCTGCTTGTGATAAATATCAGTTTGGAGTTAGGGCCAAGTTTAGGAAGAAGTAGGCGACTCAATCGGAGCGGACCGATTGCATTTACCAGGATCTGGGTTTCAAGTTCAGTAAAGTCCACACTTTCTAAATTATCAGGGATCAGGATACCCGCGTTATTGATGAATATATCCAGTTTGATCCCGGTCAAAAAGCCGGAAAGAGTTTCGAAACTTTGGCTCTGGGTCAGATCCAATCCTTCGAAAATTTTAACGCCCAACCTGCGAAGAGGTTCTGAACTTTTCCTGCAAGCGGCGTAAACTGTGTAACCTTTTTCGGAATATAAATTTGCGAGCTCTAAACCGATTCCTCGATTCGCTCCAGTGATTAAAATATGTTTCATTCTGATTTTATTTGGAAAAGAAGAGGTCTAGAAAAGAAATATTGGACACCGGGAATCGATTGACGTTTTGGAAAATATTTTCCAAAGTTTCCCGATGCAATTCCAGATCTCTCATAAACCTTCCTTCTCCTTATTGAAACTTAGATTAGGCCCTGGTCAATCGATTAAATCGGAAGCCGGAGCCATGGTGTACATGAGTTCTAAAATGGGTGTAGAAACTAAAATGGGAAGCGGGTTTCTTTCTGCTCTTTCCAGAAAAATTTTTGGAGGAGAGTCATTCTTCTTCAATACTTATACTGCTCCTGATTCAGGTGGAGAAATTGGACTCGCTCCAGATCTTCCTGGAGATATTATTGATTTGGATCTTGGAGGAAAAAGTATTTTTGTCCAATCCGGATCTTACCTTGCTTCTGACCCAGGCATCCAAGTAGTTTCTAAATTTGGAGGTCTTCGTTCTTTATTAGGGGGAGAAGGTCTGTTCTTATTAGAAATTTCCGGAACTGGAAAAGTATTCTTAAGTTCTTATGGAGCAATTATCCCAATCAAGGTAGAGGGGAATTATACTGTAGATACAGGTCATATAGTCGCCTTCGAAAATTCTCTACAATTCAAAGTAGGAAAGGCTGGAGGAAATTGGAAATCCACTTTGCTCGGTGGCGAAGGTTTAGTCGCAAATTTTTCAGGCAATGGAACTCTTTGGATCCAATCCAGAGTACCTTCTGGATTTATCAGTTGGCTTACTAAACTTCTTCCAGTTTAACAAACATTAGGAATTAAAATGAATATCCAAGTTTTATACAAACCATCTTATTCCGTAGCGAAAGTTAATTTAAGTTCCGGAGAATCTATCAAGGCGGAAGCAGGGGCTCTCATGAGTATGAGCTCTCATATCCAAATGCAAACGAGCAAAGCACAGCAAGGAGGGATTTTAAAATCCTTAAAGGCTGCTTTTTTAGGAGGAGAATCTTTCTGGATGAATACATTCTCTGCATCACAACCTGGAGAAGTTTTACTTGCTCCCACTCTTCCTGGCGATATCGAAAAACTAGATTTGAATGGTACAATTTTTATCCAGTCCAGTTCCTTTCTAGCATCAAAACCAGATATCGATATAGATACTAAGTTCCAAGGTCTGAAAGGTTTTTTCAGTGGAGAGTCTTTATTCTTCTTAAAACTTTCTGGATCTGGCACAGTTCTTATCTCAAGTTACGGCGGGATAGAAGTATTAGATGTAGAAGGCGAATTTATAGTAGATACTGGCCATATAGTTGCATTCGAAGAAGGTCTGCAATACGAGATCACTAAGTTCGGAGGTTGGAAATCTTTCTTCTTGGGTGGAGAAGGTCTAGTCGCCAGATTCAAAGGAAAAGGAAGACTTTGGCTCCAATCCAGAAATGTGCCTACACTCGGCGCTTGGTTCAGATCAGAATTACCACCAAAAAAGGAATAGTATATGAAATTTGAAATATTAGCAAAACCTGATTTTCCTATCTTAAAACTTAATATGACTTCCGGAGAATCCATTCGTGCTGAATCCGGGGCTATGGTTGCAATGTCTCCTGAAGTCAAAATGGAAACCAAGGCACAAGGTGGAATATTCGCATCCGCTAAAAGAGCTTTATTCAGTGGTGAATCATTCTTCCAAAACACTTTCACTGTCGAGGGTGGAAATGGAGAATTATTTCTGACCTCTGCCACACAAGGAGACTTGGAACATAGAACTCTCAAAAACGAAGAATTGATCTTAAGTAGAGGAGCCTATGTTGCTGGCGGAACAGACCTTGTAATAGACAGTAAATGGGGAGGCTTCAAAGGATTTTTTGCAGGAGAAGGTTTATTCTTCCTGAAAGTTTCCGGAACAGGGGACCTTTTCTTTTCTAGCTTTGGAGCAATTCACCAAGTAGATGTAGACGGAATGTACATAGTCGACACAGGACATATAGTAGCATTCGAACCTAGTTTAGATTATCATATAGATAAGGTGGGAGGATTAAAATCGCTCTTCTTATCAGGTGAGGGACTAGTAGCAAAGTTTTCCGGAAAAGGAAAACTTTATCTACAAACTAGGAACCAAAACTCTTTTGCTTCTTGGGCAAATACCTGGAGAAGAGTGCAACGATCTACAAGTGGAGGGGACTAAACCCTTCCAGGATAACCGATCACATCCATAAAGGCGGAAACAGAGAATACCGCCTTTCCCGGTCCCGGTTCTCCATAACCTGGAGGTACTGGAAGATTATATTTTTCGAATGTAGACTTCCAGACAGTGAGTAATTCACAGAAATATTCCAATGGAGGGCCAGCCTGTGTTCCTAAAGTTGTATAAGGTTCAGGACACCAAGCAGTAAATCTAGGCATGATCCCCTTAGACATGAAGAAGTCTAAACCTTCTCCTGTAGACTTGATTGCTTCTGCAACTGTTGCAAATCCCCAAGGCTGAGAAAGTTCTACTCCACCTACAAAGTTTGGGATTACATAAGAAGGTCCAAAAATTTCTGCAGAGTCAACGATCCGTCTGATCCAAGTATCTCTGCCGATATAAGCTTCTTTTCCTGGGCAGATTTTTTTGAATAATTCAGGTTCCCAAACTTCGTAGTTGGGATGATATACTTGGATGCCTGCGTCTTTGAATTTTTTGCAGTCATCATTCTCCCAGGCTTGGGAAACGATCTTACCCATCCATCTTCCCGGGAATTTCTGTTCGATTGCTTGTGCGTATTCTAAATAAAAATCTATTTCATTTTTCTTTTTGAGAGAAGTAATTACGGATCCGCCGGTGATCGTATAAACTTTTGCGATATCGTCTTCTGCATCTATCCAAGACAGAACTTCTAAAATATCTTCGATATCTTTAACGCCAGTATAAGGTCTGCCTGCATTCTTCTGTTGTCTATAGTTATGATTGATATCACAGTATGCACATTCTTCGTCTTTACCAAAGTATTGGCAGTTACGGAATACAGTTAAGTAGATCAGATATCCCCATTCAATAACAGGTGCGATCTCTCCCGGAATTTTTCCTGACTTGGTTTTGTGTCTGTACCAAGCGGGCTTAGGTGGATATTCCAGTTTTCCTAAAAATGTTTCGTTTAAATAAAGACCAGGTCTTCCTTCGTCTTTTTCTCCAGGAGGGATACGTTTTACTTTGTAAGGTGATTCAGGGTTATTACGAGTAGAGACAATAGTAGGTAATAAATTAAAATAACCACCTGAGATCTTGATCTCTTCCGGTGCCTTGGAATCAGTTCCTTCTTTCATATCCGCAAGCGGAATATGGTCGAAGGAGAAGATGAAATAATCCTTGGTCTTATAATCTCCCTCTATCTGAAAAGATTCAGGAAGAAAATGGATCCCTTGCCTCAGAATATCCTGCTTCAAAATTGCTTCGAACGGGATCTGTTTATATTTTCTTTCCATTTCCTCTAATAAGGCTATGGAAGATTCGGGGCGAAGGGTACTCGTGCTCATCTTAGCTCCAGACTGGTTTGCGGGTATGTTTTGGCATCTAGTTTTTGGCTTTTTCATCCTTGACTGAGAGCTTTCAAACTGTATTTTTTCTGCCAGAATGAGACGATTTCGCAACAGGATCTTAACCTTCTCTCTCTTTCTGGGACTCTTCCTTTTTATGGGAGATTGGCTTCTTCTTGCCAAAACCAAAAAACAAAAACCTAAAAAAGAAAGCGGCACAGAATACATTTTCGGTTGGACCCAGGTGGCTTCCGGATTTAAAGAAATTACTGATATACAATTTCATCCTAGCTTACCCGACGAGATGGTCGTATTAGAGAAGAAGGGAAAAATCCTTCTATGGAATTTTACAAAGAAAGAATCAAAGTTAATCGCTGATTTTACAGGAAATGTAGAAACCAAATCAGAAGAAGGTTTACTGGGACTCGCATTTCACCCTAAGTTTTCGGAAAATAAACTCTTCTATATCAATGCGGTTTCTAAAGAAGCAGGCAAAGACCAGACATTCATTTTAGAATTTCACTGGGATGATTCTAAGATCATTCGTTGGCAGGATCGTAAAAGGATCTTACTCAGAGTGGATCAGCCTTATTCCAATCATAATGCGGGTCAGCTTAGTTTTGGCCCGGATGGAAAATTATATATTGGTTTTGGAGATGGAGGCGCAGGTGGAGATCCATTCAAACATGGGCAAAACACTTCTACTTATCTAGGAACTCTTATCCGAATAACACCTAATTTGGATTCAAATGCTCCTCCTTATAAAATCCCGGAAGATAATCCTTACAAAAACTCACCGGGCTTCTTACCAGAAATTTGGGCTTATGGATTTAGAAATCCCTGGAAGTTCTCCTTCGATACAAAAACAGGAGATCTATATCTTGCTGATGTAGGCCAGGATGATTGGGAAGAAGTAGATCTGGTTCTAAAAGGTAAAAACTACGGTTGGAATCTAAAGGAAGGATCTCATTGCTTTTTACCCAAGGATTCTTGCGAAAAACCAGGGTTAATCGATCCAATCTTAGAATATGATCATGATTTAGGTCGTTCTATTACAGGTGGATACGTCTACAGAGGGAAAAATCTTTCCAAATACTATGGATGGTATATATTTGCGGACTTTATCACAGGAAAGCTAGTTGGTTTCTCTACAGAAGGAGAAGCCAAGAGGAAACTAACGGTATTAGGGGATACACACTTCCTAATTAGCACATTTGGCCAAGATTCCGCAGGTGAACTGTATTTTGGTGATTTTAGTTCAGGAAATATCTTCCAAATTGGAAAAAAAAATTGAAATAAATTGAAAATCTCAAATCCATAGATGTTAACCCAATATAGATCGGACTGCCTCCACCGCGGTTTCTGATTAATCTCGATCAAAGAAGGATAGGGGTATGAATAAGATCATTTCCGTTGCATCGGCCGTCCTAGTGGTCGGTCTGTTGACATCCGGAGCTTGTAAAAAGCCTGCGGAGAACGCGGATTCCGCGAACGCAAAACAGAGCCAACCATCGGCAATCGTAGTATTTAGCGTAGGGGAAGCAAAAATCCAACACGCTGACTTAACTGAAGACAAAGCTAGTCTTGGAACTGTCCTAAAAGAAGGGGACAAAGTTGAAACCAAGGCAAAAGCGAAAGTCGATATCCAATTCTCTGATGGATCAGCGGTTCGTTTAGCTGAAAAATCTAGCTTGGAATTCTCCGCTCTCGCTTTGAATACCCAAGGAAACACTGACACTAGATTGTCTTTAGTTTCTGGAAAAGTTTTCGCTAAAGTAAATAAAGCAAGTAAAGACGATCAGTTCTCTGTAGTAACTCCAACCGCAATTGCGGGAGTTAGAGGAACTTCTTTCGTTGTGGATCGTACTAAAAACGACAGATCTGTTGTAAAAGTATTAGAAGGATCCGTTGCAGTATCTCCAAGAGTTCGCGCTCTGGAAGGTGCAACTGCTGAAGAGATTTCTGCGAATGCAGAATTACAAAAGATCAAAGCTTCTTTAGACAAAGCTGAAGTTATCTTAGAAAAAGACGAGTCTTCCATAGTAAAAGCTCCTGATAAAAAATTCGGTGAGAAAGAACTTACTAAGCTAGACGCTACTTTGGAGAAAGACATTCCTAAAGCGGTTACTAAACTAACCGGCGCAGGAGTTTCCAAAACCGAAGAAGAAGAGATCAGAACTATCGTTACTCTGGACAAAGACACTACCGATAAATTAGTAAAACTGAATATCGATCCTAAGTCTGGAAAAATCGATGAAGCTACAAACGCTGCTAACGAAGCTGAGAGAAAGAAAATTGAAGAAGAATTAGCTAAGCGTCAGGCTGATGAGCTAAAAAGATTCAAGAACGTTCTTGTTTCTGCTCCTAAAAACCTGAAAACCAATAAGGATCTTGTAAACTACTACGAGAAACTGGAAAAAATCGTATTGGCTGATGGCAAAACTACCATCATCGGAGCGATCGTAGACCAGCAAGGTAGCACAATGATCGTCCATACCGAAGATGGTATTAAGAAGATCAACCAGGATGATGTAAAAGAAGTTATCTACGACTTCCAAACTAAATCCGAAAACTAATCCACAGGCACAAGCTTAAAGGTGGAAAAATCCCGGGTTACCGCAAGGTGGCTCGGGTTTTTCTATTTAGAGACACGGAGTTTTTGTTGAGACGCAGTGCTTTATTTCCACACAGAGACGCCAAGGCGCAGAGTTTTAGAAAACTTCTATTCCAAAATATCTCTCTGCGGCTCCGCGACTCTGCGTGAGAAAAAACTTAGCGTCTCTAATATGCTCTGCGGCTCTTACCTGGGCTTATGATGAGGATGAGTATCCAGGTAATGATCCCAGAGTTTTAGGATCATATTCGAAATTTCTTCTAGATCTAAAACTAGAAGTTTGTCTTTATAATTCACTAGCAGTTTACTTTTACCAAATTTTTGGATCTCTCCCCATTCCACTCTGAAACCGGGGATCAAACTAATTGAATCAAATAGAATGTCTTTGATCTCCATTTTGGAAACATGACCATTCTGTTTGGAAAGATAAGATAAAATAGAATGGAAGATGATCTTTTTCATCTCTCCAGTATCCGGAATATCCGGCAGTTTATCTTTGACTCTTTTTAATTTTCGAACCACGGCACTTGCTCGTCCGCGTGATAAGAACTTCTGACCAAAGGTCCTGAGAATACAGTTCTGAATCCTAAGGCTTTTCCGAATTCTTTCAGATCTTTAAATACTTCAGGTCGAATATATTCGCTCACAGGAAGATGTGTAGGAGTTGGTTGAAGATATTGTCCTAAGGTAATCATCTGCACTCCGACTGATCTGAGATCTTTTAAAGTTTGATGGACTTCTTCTAATGTTTCGCCTAGTCCTAGGATGAGTCCACTTTTAGTTAAAAGTCCTTTTTCAGACGCATGCTGAAGAACATCCAAGGATCTTTCGTATTTTTTTGCAGGAGCTACAGTAGGAAATAATCTCTCTACGGTTTCTAGGTTATGATTGAATATGTCTGGTTTGGAAGAATAAACGATCTCTAAGTTTTCTTCCTTCATTTTAAAGTCTGGTACTAAAATTTCAATTTTGCATTCAGGCAATCTTTCTCGGATTAACTCTACAGTTTTTTTGTAATGAGCAGCGGCTCCATCTGATAGATCATCTCTGTTAACTGATGTGATTACTACATGCTTAAGGCCTAAAACCTTCGCAGACTCTGCCACTCTTAACGGTTCTTCCGGATCTAAGGCGAGTGGTTTTCCAAAAGCAACATCACAATAGGAACAACGTCTTGTGCAAATATCACCTGCGAGCATATAAGTTGCGGTTTTTCTGGACCAACAATGATTCAGATTAGGGCAAGAAGCACTTTCGCAGACTGTATTTAGTTTTCCTCCCTCGACGGAACTACGGACGAAATCGACCGGATTTTCCTTTTCACGGAAAGGAAGCCTAACCTTTAACCAGTCCGGTTTTTCGGGAGCGGGTTGGTAAGCATTGGATCTGGGCTTCTTTTTGAGAGGATTCACCCTTAAAGCCTCCGTCCAAGTCCTAAAAGAGTCAAGTGTTTTGGGTAGCCGGAAATAGGCGGGTGTCCGAATCTGGAGAGGACCTTTCCAAGTCTGAGGGCAAGTTGGGCGAAAAAATCGCAAAAGAAAAATCGGGGGAAGAATCCTCCAAAGAGATCCGAATCAACAGATTCCTGGCAGACTGCGGCCTAGGATCTCGCAGAAAGGTAGAAGAATTGATCCTTTCCGGCAAAGTGAAAGTTAACGGTGCCGTCGAAAAGAATCTAAGCACAAAGATCCGGGTCGGTTCTGATATAGTGCAGGTTGGAAATAAAAAATTAGTTCCTCCTACTGAATCTGTGTTTCTCGCACTAAACAAACCTAAAGGTTTTCTTTGCTCTCATAGCGATCGTTTTCATTCTAATACAGTTTTTGAATTACTCCCTAAAAAGTACGGAAAACTTTTTATCGCAGGAAGATTGGACCTGGATTCCAGGGGTCTTCTTCTTTTATCCGACCAAGGAAACTTAGTCCAAGAGATCACTCATCCATCCGAAGGTTCCGAAAAAGAATACGAAGTAATCTTAGAAGAAGAATTGGATGCCAAAGAAGTAAAGGACAGATTCACTAAGGGATTTATCGACGAGGGAGAATTTTTAAAAGCGGAGAAGGTTACATCCTTAGTAAAAGGGGAAGAATCTTCCAAGTTCAGAGTGATCTTAAAACAAGGAAGAAAACGCCAGATCCGTAGGATGTTCTCTATCCTTGGCGGAAGAGTGATCGATCTACAAAGAATTCGTATCGGAAAACTATCTTTGGAAAAATTGAAAATCGGAGAAGGTAAGTTCGTCTTACTGGATCCTAAAGTTTGGAGACCATGAATTTTACCAGTTTAGAATTTTTATTTTTTTTCTGCCTAGTCTTTCTGGTGTATTGGAATCTTCCAGATCGATGGAAGAAACATTTTTTAATCTTAAGCTCCGCGTTATTTTACGCATTCTCTTCTTGGAAGTTTTTATTCCATCTCATTCTTGTGGTGGCGATTAACTGGGCATTCATTCGGTTTTTCTTAGCTAAAAAATGGTTCTTATATGTTTCTATTGGATTTAATGTTCTTAATTTAGCTTTTTTTAAATATTTCTATTTTTTCGCAGATATAGTCGGAATATTTTTAGGAATTCCTGATTTCCAAAACAAAGTCAGCTTGGATGGAATACTTTCTAAGTCTTTGGACTGGGCCGGATTTGAAGTAGTTCTTCCTCTAACCATCAGTTATTATACATTCCAATTCATTTCACTTTTAGTAGATAAGAGAAAAGGGGTGATCACAGAAGAGATTGGATTTTTTAAATTAGCTTCTTATATTTTCCTTTTTCCTGTAATGATCGCAGGTCCTATCTTAAGATTTAACGATGTAACAACCCAATTCGATTCTCCTAAAATGGAAAAAGAAGATATGGTGGACGGACTATGGCTCGTGGTCATAGGTCTTTTTAAAAAGTCTGTGGTTTCCGTTTTAATGTCTGGATCCATCTTCCAAGTATTTGCAGAAACATCTGCTTTTTCTGGAGCAGCACTTTTAAGTACGATATATTTCTTTGCGATCTATCTATACTTAGATTTTTCAGGGTTAACAGACATCGCAAGAGGAATGGGAAAACTTTTAGGATTTACTCTTCCCCAAAACTTCAGGGCTCCATTCTTCTTTACTGGATTTGGGGATTTTTGGAGAAGATGGCATTTGACCTTCTCTTTTTGGATCCGAGATTACTTGTACATTCCACTTGGCGGTTCCAGAAGTGGGACAATACGTACTTGTTTTAATTATCTAGTCGCATTTGGTCTAGGTGGGCTTTGGCACGGAGCAAATTTAAATTATCTTCTTTGGGGAGTTTTGACAGGTTTATATCTTTCTATCGAAAGAGTATTAACCGATTGGAAGATCAAGATCCTACCTGAGATCCCTTATGTAAAAAGGATAATTACATATTTATTCGTTCTACATATCTACAGTATCTCTTGGATCTTATTCTTCACTCCTGATTTCGGTTCAGCCGTGGCGGCTGTAATGAGAATATTCGTTTGGTCGAATGGAATTGCCTTCCCGAATATGGAGCCTTGTATTTTTGCACTCTTAGTCGCTATCTTATTCCATTCTGCCGAAGAATGGCCTGAAAAATTTAAGGTCGAGTTTAAGTGGAAAGCGCTACTTCTTCCTATCGTATGGATCTTGGTCTTACTCGCCGTACCTAGTGGAAACGCTGATTTCTTTTACGGACAATTCTGAGAAATATAATGAAAAAGAAATATATCTATCTTCCTTTAATCTTTCTAATTGTTTTATTCTTTGCGGATAAAATTTTCCTTTTGGATTTTTTCCAAACTTCTTTTTACCAAGAAGGAAATCCTGTCTATTATACCCAAAGAAAACATCTATTTGAGAGACTCCAAAAAGACGGATCTCTTAAAGACAAAAATTTACTTTTGGCATTCGGAGATTCTAGAGCTTATCCATATTCTATCAAAACACTTCCTACTTCTTTAGCGAATGATTGGACAGTATATAATTTTTCGGGACCACAAGCTGTTCCTGCTTACGGTTTCTACTGGTTCCGTAAAATTATAGAAGCAGGGATTAAACCAAAAGTTGTCTTTTATGTGATTAGTCCCGAAGGTTTTGATGATTCTAAGGGTTTATTATACGAACCTTTTTTAAGACTAGGTGCCGACGAAGAATTTAAGAGCACATATTGGGAGAAGTTTTCTTTTTCAGATAAATTGGAAATCTGGAAGGAGAAAATTTTTAGCATCCGAAAGATCAAACCAGGTTTTAAACTTTTTTGGTCCAGGCTAACTGGCAGAAAACTCAAAGAGTACAGAGCAGATCAAAATCAAGAAAACATGATCCTGGAACTTGGAAATGGGGAACAACTTGCGTATGCAAGTGCGAGTAATAATCCTAAAAAACTAGAAAAGGATGCCCTTCGTTTAAAAAGTATCTATCTTTCCGGATTCACCCTAGGAGAGACTGAATTTTTCATCGTGGAAGAATTCTTAAAACTAGCGGAGAAGGAAGGAGTCAAAGTTTATTTGATCTGGCCTAAAGTGTATCCTGGGTATAGAGAAGGTTATTACGAACTAGGACTCGAAAAATCCTGGTGGCCTAGAGTCAGGGAACTTGCTTTCAAATACGGCGCGTCTGCGGCGGATATGAATACTCTGAGTTCTTGCGATCTATATTATGATGGCTCTCACCAAAGTGTTTTTTGTATATTAGAACAGTCTGAAATTTTAATGAACGACTATACAGGAAAGAAAAAACTTCCCTAAGGGAGGTTAGTTCACGCAAAGACGCCAAGAACGCTAAGGAAAGTTTCGGGACTTTGAAAACCAAGACCTTTTATTCTTAGCGACTTAGCGTGAGAAAGTGATCAGTGAAAGATTACCACTTAAGCTTCTTAGCGTCTTCTAAGAATTTTTCCAAACCGATATCGGTTAATGGATGTTTGAATAACTGCTGGTAAGCAGAGATTGGCATAGTAGCACAATCAGCTCCGCGTAGAGCAGATTCTTTCAAGTGGATTGGTCCTCTGATAGAAGCAGCTAAAATCTTAGTTTCATAACCGTAGTTATCATAGATCTCTCTGATCTCAGAGATCAGTTCCATTCCATCCCAAGAAGTATCGTCTACACGACCAATAAAAGGAGAAATATAAGTTGCTCCTGCTTTTGCTGCAAGAAGAGCCTGAGGAGCGGAAAAACAAAGAGTTACGTTTGTAGGAATTCCTTTCTCAGTAAGTTTTACTACAGTTTTTAATCCTTCTGGAATTAAAGGAACCTTGATGACTACGTTTGGAGCGATCTTTACAAGTTCGTCTGCTTCTTTTAACATGTCCTCATGTTTGGTTGCGAGAACTTCTGCGCTTACAGGGCCAGGTACGATTGCACAGATCTCTTTGATCACTTCTTTAAAACTACGACCTGATTTAGCGATCAAAGAAGGGTTTGTAGTAACTCCGTCCAAAAGACCGTAGGACGCGATCTCTTTGATCTCGTCCACATTGGCTGTATCTAAATATAATTCCACGTAATGCTCCGAAAGATTTTGAATCTCTCTGGATAGTGGCGGCCTTTAGGGCCCTCGGTCAAGGATTTCTTACGGGATCAGATCTCTTAAAGTTTTGATTTCTTCAGCGGAGAAGAACTCTTTGTATTCTTTTTCGATCTGGGCCTTAACCTTGGAGCTGAAATAATCCACTCTTCTGGTAAAAGGTTGTTTTTTATAAGCTTCCTTCCACTGGACAATAAACCCGCCTGCTGGAGGTGCCTGTCTTTCGTCGGTTAATTCCCAAATTACAGCTCCTCCGATTTTTTTATCATCGAAGGTCTCTTTTTTGGGTTTTCCGTATTTATTCTCGAGCTTGGACTGAACCTCTTTACCAGGAAGATAACGGAAAGAGACTCCAACTGAGAATAATTTACCTGGCTCCAAATGTTCGTCTTCATCAGGAGAAGTTTCTTTTTCAGGGCGAGGCTGATTCTTATCCTTAGGACGAGAATCAAGCACCAATTTAGGAGTGGAATAAAAACGGTATAGGTAGAAGATCCCATTTCTTCTTACAAGTAGGGACTTCTCTTTATCTTCATGAACTACTTCTATCTTTTCATCGCTCTGAGGATTAGCTGCTAAGGATAAAAATTTGTCTCTGACTTGCCCATAAGATGCTTCCCAGGAGACTTCTGCAAATCCGTCTAAGGTGGGTCTTGCGCCGTTATTTCTGGAATTATCTCCAGGAAATTGAGAAAATACGGAACTCCAAGGAAGGAGTAGTGAGAATAAGAACAGGAAAATGGATTGCACTTTCATTCTTTAACTATCGGCAGAAAACCAAACAAGAATTAGGAATCTTCCCCCAAATCCTCTCCATCTTCTTCCTCTCTGTCCACACGAATTCCCCCGAATTTCACCTTTCCGTTCCATCTTAAGATAAGAAGGATCATTAGGGCCAGAACATTCGGAAGAACAAATAAAAAGGAAATCTCATGGTAGAGGCCGTAAACCGCCAGATTCGAAGCGATCACTGAGATAAAGATCCCAGAAAGTAGTGGGATCTCTTGGTTTAGCAGTCTTGCTAAAAAGGATCCGCTGTTTCTTGAGATCCTGGCTGCTCTTAAAACTTCGGAAGAGATAAAAGAGTAAAATGCGAGCATAAGCACCGGCATCAAAAAGGATAGAAAGAAATAATTTCCAAAAGAATCCGTATAATGAGGAGAACCTATAAGCCCTCCGGTCAGAGTCCAGACATATGCAAAGAATGCAGAGAGTCCGAATGCGAGAAGTCCATATTGAAGACTTCCCGCAGATTCAAAAATGGAAACGATCTTAGAAGGAATAATTCTCGCCCAATCTGTCAGTTCCTGTTTTTCGAAAGTATCCTTTCCACTCAAATGCAGGAGTCCGAAATAATAGTCCCCTAAAGAAACGACTACTAACGTAATAACTAAATAGATCAGGTAGAGAAAGAATTCCATCTTAATGCCTAAAATGCCTCATGCCGGTGAACACCATGATCAATCCATGCTCATCAGCTGCCTTGATCACTTCTTCGTCCCGGATAGATCCTCCGGGTTGGATGATTGCTTTTGCTCCTACTTTTGCAATTGCATCTATTCCATCTCTGAATGGAAAGAATGCATCACTCGCTACATAAGAGCCTACAACTGAAAGTCCAACATTTAGAGCCTTGGTCGCACCTAATTGAACTGAATCCACTCTAGACATTTGTCCTGCGCCAATTCCTAGGGTTGCGTTCTCTTCTGTATAAACAATCGCGTTTGACTTGATAAATTTTACAGTGGACCAAGCAAACATCAGACCTCTGATATCTTCTTCAGTAGGTTGTTTTTTAGAAACGATCTTCAGATCTTTTTCTGTGATGGTTGCATAGTCTCTATCTTGTAGAAGAATTCCATGATGAATAGGTCTCAAATCCATTTCATCCAAAGCTTCTTGGAAATCTGCAATCTCAATCAGGCGAACATTCGGCTTCTTAGAGAAATATTCTAAAGCAGCAGGTTCGAATTTCTGAGCGATCACACCTTCTACGAAAGTTTCTCCGATTAGAACCGCGAGTTCTCCAGTGACAGTTCCCTTGATACCTATGATACCACCGAATGCAGAAATAGGATCAGTCCTCTTCGCCAAACGGAAAGCTTCTAATGTGTCATCCGCATATGCGATTCCGCAAGGATTCAAATGTTTGATGATACATACAGTATTGTTAGGAAGAAGTGCGGAAATATGGAATGCCGCATCAAAATCCAACATATTATTAAAAGATAATTCTTTTCCTTGGAGAGGAGAAAATTCGCTCTTTGTAAACAAAGGCTCATAGAATGCGGCACCTTGGTGAGGGTTTTCTCCGTATCTGAGTTTTTGTTTTTTGGTGAAGGAAAGATTTAGGATGTCTGGGAACTTCTCCCCGGCAAGTTTATTGAACCAAGAAGAGATCGCAGTATCGTACATTGCAGTATGAGAGAACGCTTTTCTCATTAGAAGGAAAGAAGTGTCCGCATCGACGGAACCGTCGTTTACCTTCATGGATTCTTCCACCGTTTTATAATCGTTCGGATCTGTAACTACTACTGTATGTCTGTAGTTCTTACTCGCAGAACGGATCATAGAAGGTCCGCCAATATCAATATTTTCTATTGCTTCGTCTAGATGAACACCAGGTTTGGAAACAGTCTGAACGAATGGGTATAAGTTCACAACTACCAGATCGATCTTTGGAATTTTTAATTCTTCCATCTTCTGTCTATGTTCTGGTTTGGAAGTCACACCTAAAAGTCCTCCGTGAACCTTAGGGTGGAGAGTTTTTACTCTTCCGTCCAAAATTTCTGGAAATCCGGTATAATCGTCTATTGCGATTGCTTTGATTCCGTTTTCGGTAAGTGTTTTGAGGGTTCCACCAGTGGAAATGATTTCCACTCCTTTGGATTCCAGGTACTTGGCGAATCCGATAAGTCCTGTTTTATCGCTAACTGAAATAAGGGCGCGAGTGATTTTGATCATGCTAGAGGATTGAGACCTTCCTGTCTTTAATGAGGAGCCGATCTTCGCAGAAATGTTTAACCGCGAGGGGCAGGATTTTATGTTCCTCTTTGAGAATGGCAAGAGTCAATTCTCTTTCGGTCATTCCTTCCTCGATTTTAACAATACCCTGCAAAATGATAGGACCAGAATCCACACCTTCGTCCACAAAATGAGCGGTGCAACCCGCAAACTTCACCCCATAATCGAATGCCTGCTTTTGAGCATGCAAACCAGTAAAGGAGGGAAGAAGAGAAGGGTGTATATTGATAATCCTATTTCGAAACGCTCGGATGATTTCTGGTTTTAGAATTCTCATGTACCCGCAGGCCACGATCAGGTCCGGAGAAATTTCTTCCAGGGTGCGGAGAAGGTCCAGATGATATTCTTCTTTTTTGGAGTAAGATTTGAAGTCTAAGACCTTGGCCGGGACATTAAAGCGGGCTGCGATCTGGATAGATAGGGCTTCCGGGTTGTCTGTGACTAGAAAAGCCGGATTTCCGGGGATTTTTCCCTTTTGGATCGCCTGAAGGACAGCTTCTAGGTTGCTCCCCCGCCCGGAGGCCAAAAAGACAAGCTTTTTTCTGGGTTTGGGAATCAGACTTGCCAAGAATTTTCGCATCCGATACGATAAGAATTACCAGTCCACGTTAAGGCGGTCCGGAATTTTGTCGAAAAGTATTTCAGGAGAGACACATGTCACTTGCTAGAAAATCGACGGCGTCCGTCGAACAGTATAAATCCAATGAAATTTCTACTGTGAGCCAGGGCCGGCTTATCGTGATGTTATATGAAGGGGCGATTCGCTTCCTGAACGTTGCCATCGAGAATAATACACCCCGCAAGTACGACGTGGTGAATAATAATATCCTAAAAGCCCAAGAGATTGTGACTGAACTGATGCTCGCTCTAAACATGGAGAACGGGGGAGAGGTTGCAAACAATCTTCTTGGTATTTATGTTTATATTAAAAAGCGCTTATTAGAAGCAAACATGAAGAAGGACAGCGAGATCATTTCCGAAATCATCAAATATTTGGAAGATCTAAAACTTGCTTGGGAAGAAATTGAGAAGAAAGAAAAAACTTCTTCCGTAGTCCCTATGCCTTCCGCTGGTTCTCCAAGAACCGGTCTCTCTCTCCAAGGTTAAGATCAGTATGGCGGGTAGGGGTATTAAAAGTCTAAACGTTAGGGAAGAAAAACTTTCCTCACTCTATGAGGAAAAAATTTCCTTTTTAGATAAATTGATCCAACTCCAAAAACGCCAATTGGAAATTCTTGGTTTTGGTGATGGAGAAGGTACTGCCAAACTGGAACTCCAAAATTCAGACCTAGTCGAAAAGATGAAACGACTAGATCGTAAGATCGAACAATTAGAAGAATCTTCTCCTCAAACCTTAGAAATTATTCGACTCTCTGATACAATCTTCCAAAAATTGGAGGAGTCCAGGGATTTGAATTCTCAAGTAGGGGAAAAAATGGAGATCATTCTGCAGGAATATCGCAAAGAGTTGAATATGGTTCAATCCAAGATCCAACTCAAAAAATTCCTAGCTCATAGGAAGTTAGGTTGGAAGACGGGGACCTGCTGAGCCGTGCCCTGGACTTTTACGGACTCCCCAAAAAATTCGACGCAAATCTAGTCCGGAGCAGATTCCGGGAACTCTCTCGTAAGTATCATCCAGATTCTGGAGAATACGAAACGGATATCATGTTTAAGGAATTAGTCCAGCTGAGAGATGTATTACTTTCTTCTCTCCAAGACGAATCTTTTGCAATTTTAGAAAATTCTAAAGAAGATCCGGAAGGATTCCAATTTTATAAACTGGCCAAACAGAAAGCTGCTCAGGCTATCGAAAGATATTTTCAGTTCACTGACGGAAATCCAGTATATCTCAAGAAGGAAGACAATCCTGCTCTTCTACGCTTAAGACAAGAATTAGAAACTGCTAAAAACGAGTTGGAAGAGTTTTTAGCAAAATTTCCTAAAAGTATCTGGAAAGAAGATACTGAAACTACTCTTAAAAAGATAAGTGTCTGGTTTAAAGATTAAGGAACTTGTAATGTATTCGAAGGCATGGAGAATACATAAATATCTTTAGTTCCACTATTCAAATCCAAAGAGATCACAGAAGATCTAAGAGTTACGTAATCTCCTGAATTTAAAGTAGCCACAATTTTACAGACCCTGTTTGTATTTTCTCCAGGACCTGGAACTGCAAGAGGCCCAGCAGTTGGATTTACTTCTATCGAATATTCTTTTGGTTGGTTCGGAAGAATACTTAAAGGAAGCTGGCATGCTTTTCCGGAAGAAAAATCAGCAGGGTTCCTAGATGCGTCCGCGGTATTTCCTGTATATAAAGTATAACCACTAAAAAATGCTTCTGGGTTTCCAGCTCTCAATCTAAGCTCGTAAACTCCTGTGCCGATCAGAGTGATCCCTACTAAAGTAGGCGGAGTAGTAACTACCCGATTCGTGGAATAATTATAACAAGAGAATAAGGAAAGGATTAGTGATAAGATAAAGAAGAATGTGTGGATTCTTCTGGTTAAAAAAAGATTCATTTAGCCGCGTATATAGTCCGCCCAGCCGAATTTTTCGACCAATTGGGTGGATACTGAAAATTGTGGAAAACGTCTCTTGTTTGTCGATCGATTTTCAGGAATCTCCCACTTGAGTTCCTGCAGAAGTTTGTTTCCTTTTCTGGAATTACAGTCTTTACAGGCAGTGACCAGATTTTCCCAGGTATGGTAATCCTTTGGTTTTTTTTCCCGGGGAATTTCTTCCCAGCGACTTTTAGGGATTACGTGATCCAAGGTGAGTTTGGAAGAAGGTAATTTACGTCTACAGTACACACACTCATGATCATCTCTCAAAAATATATTTTCTCTAGAGAGTTTATGCTTACGTTTAGGGACTTTATAATAGTCTGTGAGTAGGATAATCCTGGGGGTGGAAAGTTTGAGTTTTTCAGACCTGATAAAAAGACCTTTTTCGTCTTTAATGAGTTCTGCTTTTCTGAGAACGAGAAGGATAACGGCGTCTTTAACGGTTCGGATCGCAACCGGGACATAGGTCGCGTTCAGCACCAACACAGGTTGGGTTAGAACATCCATATCTAACCAAACTGTATAGATTCACAAAATTATGTCGAGTAAAAGTATTATTTCCCGGAACGTTTCTTTTTGATCGTGAAATATAGAACCAGCGCTAATACAAGAATTCCTAATAATGCAAAGACTGTAATTTGACCTTGGTGGACTAAGTTGCCTAGCTGATCTAAATTTTTTGCACCATAATGTCCAAGATAGACCCAGATCGGAACAGAAATCGCGGCGGCAAACATATCCAAAAACAAAAATCTAAAGAAAGAAATACGGTCCGAGGTACCAGCCGTTAGATAAATTGGCATTCTTAAGCCAGGCATAAACCTCGCCATGAATACTACCCAGTTTCCGTATTGGGAAAACTTCTCCTGTACTTTAGAAAATCTTTCTGGGGTTAAAAACTTGGCGATGAAAGGAATTTGTAATACTTTCTCCCCGAAAACTCTTCCGAGTAAAAATACAGAACCGTCTCCTACAAGAACTCCTGCCATTCCTACGCCGAACATTACATGTTCATTTGCGTATCCTAAACCAGCCAAAACTCCTCCGGAAACCAGAGAGATGTCCTCAGGAATAGGAAGACCGAAACCGCATAAGATCAGAGTGGAGAAAACTGCTAAGTAAGAAAACTCATTCCCAAAGCGGGAGAAAAAATTGACTAAATCCGGGATATTAACTAGATCCATGAATACTTCTATCTACTGAGTAGAATTGCACCAGTGAAACTTATCCAGAGCAAATTGGAATCGAAAAACTAGATTTGTTTGGCTTGCTTTCGATCTTTTTAGGTTCCAAATTGGTTTCAGGTGCAAAAAGACAGAAACCAAATCATCCATGCCGAAAATTCTCTACTAGCTGGTTATGCAGTTTTACAAGACGAAACTGGAGGAAGAGAATACAAAGAAGAAGAACACCCGTACCGTATCCCGTTCCAAAGGGATAGAGATAGGGTGGTTCACTCTAGCGCATTCAAGAGATTACAATATAAGACCCAAGTTTTTGTATATTCCGTTGGGGAAAATTATCGTAATCGTCTCACTCATACTCTAGAAGTTGCAGGAATTTCTAGAACAATTGCTTCTGCACTCGGACTCAACTCTTTACTCGCAGAAACGATCGCACTTGCTCATGATCTGGGCCATACACCTTTTGGACATGCAGGACAAGATATGCTTTCTGATCTAATGGGAGAATTTGGTGGATTCGAACATAATAAACAATCAGTTAGAATTGTTACGATACTTGAAACACGTTACCCGGAATTTCCAGGATTAAATCTTTCAAAAGAAACCTTAAAAGGAATGATGAAACATGGGGCAGAATACGGAGGCTCCAATTTAGGAAAGGAAAGAAAAGAAGAGGGTCCAAGCTTAGAAGCTCAATGTGCGGACGTAGCAGACGAGATCGCATACACAAGTCATGATATAGATGATGGTTTGGAAATGGGTTACCTAAAAGCAGAAGATCTGAACTCACTTTCTCTTTGGTCAGAAACTTCTGAAATGGTTAAGGGTAAGTTCCCAAAACTGGACGGAAAAGTTTTTGTTCGTACAATCATTAGAGAACTCACAAATAGTATGGTCTCTAATATGATTAGAACGATTGAATCTAGGATCTCCGACTGGAAAATTTCAGACAGAGATGATTTGAATACTGCCTACCAAGAAGGAAAAAGGATTGCAACCTATGAGCCATCTTATGGGGAAAAGGTCAGAGAATTAAAATCTTTTCTATACAAAACTCTATATAGACATCCTTCCGTAGTTGTCACAAGTGATAGAGGAAGAGATATTATAGAAACATTATTCTTTCATTTTAGAAAACAGCCTGATTCTATTCCTGAAACTTATAAAAGAAGAATTGAAAAAGAAGGTTTAGAAAGATGTGTGTGCGATTATGTGGCCGGTATGACCGATCGATATGCTGAAGAAATGTCATCTACGCTAGGAAAATAAACTCTGCAACTGCGGCGGCCTTTAATTTTTGAAACAGAGTATTATCGAATCGAAAGAATGGTTTCTTCCAAAGCAATCAGGAGGGAATCTACTTCTTCTTCCGTTGTATATAAGCCTGTGGAGATTCTGATCGCTCTGAGAGCCTCGTCATTAGAGTAGCCCATAGCGAGTAAGGAAGGAGCTGCTTCTCTGGATCTAGATTTGCAAGAGGATCCAGTAGAAACTGCAAATCCTTTCTCTTCCAATCCCATCATAAAGAAGTCCAAGTCGTCCAAAGGAAGTAATGCAAATGTTGTGGAGAATAGTCTTGGGGAATTCTCCGCAACTATTTCCGCATCTAAACTTTTGAGTTTAGATTCTATCTTATTTCTATAATATTCCAGACGTTCGTTTTTATTCTCCATTTCCGCAAATTGGATTTTTGCTGCTTCTGCCAAGGCTAGAATAGAAGGAGAATTTTCTGTTCCAGCTCTATGCCCGTTCTCTTGATTTCCGCCTTGGAACACTCCACCTTCTGGTAAATGTTTTGGATCGAACCATACTACAGAAGATCCTAATCCTCCTCCGATCTTATGGCCAGAAAATGTAAATCCGTTCAGAATAGAAAATGGCACAGGAATTTTGGAGAATGATTGAATAAGATCCGAATAAAATGGCATTCCATATTTAGCAGAAACTTCTGCCAGTTCCTGGATAGGTTGGATCACTCCAGTTTCATTGCCAGCATGTAATACAAACACAGGACCAGGTTCATTTTTCAGATAAGATTCTAATTCTGAAACAGAAACAAGTCCTGATTTATCTGCACTTAAAACTTTATAAGGAATTCCTAAACTTCTAAAAGAAGAATACATGGCAGCATGTTCAAAAGGAGATAGATAGGCTATGGTTTTAACAAATTGTTTTGCAAAGTATATAAGAGAATAATCCGCTTCTGTTCCAGACGATGTAAATATAAATCCTTTTGGATCTTTTCCTGTAAGTTTCGCTAATACTTTTCTAGATTCTTCAATTTTACCTTGTCTTGCTAAAGAAAAACGGGTAGGCCCTGAAGGATTAAAAAAATCTTCCTCATATTCTTCTAAGATTTTAGTTAATAAACCTGGAATAGGAGGATGGGTCGCATTATAATCGAAGTATTTAATTCTTTTCATCGAAAATATCGTCTGCTTCTTCGTATCTTCCTTTTCGACGAAGTGTGTACTGCAATAGTTTCTTTTTATCTTCGATCAGGTCTTCGTAGCCGGATTTGTCATTTCTATAATCCGGATCTATTGTATAAACTTCAGTATCCAAGGCATCCAGTTCTTTGAGAGCCTGGTCAAAATTAGATTCGTGCAATAGACATCTGACTCTCATCAGTTTCGCTTCGAATCTCGTGCCTAAATCTGTTGCGGAAGATTGATAAACCGCTTCAAACATATCCTTTGCTTTTTTTCTATAATTGGAATCTCTATCTCCCAATTTATAGAAGAGTTGAGCATTTCGGTTCAGGTTAGAATAAAATACCTTACCACCTTCTGTATCAGAAGCCTCACAAGGTATGGCAGCGATCGCACTTGCTCCCCAATATTTTGCTTCCGCAGGGATTGCTCTTTTAGAGCAGGAAAAATACAGAACTCTTGTAAATAAGGAAACTGATTCCTCCGGGGAAAGAGAAGGATGGGATTCATCGGTTCTAAGTCTGAGTAACTCTAAGGTTTTTAACAGAAGTGTCTTATACTTATTCGCGGTTAATGTAGTTGTATCAGGATAATCTTCTGAGAATACAATAGGAGAAGATTGAGACTCTGTGATCTTTTTCCAGATTCGGATCTCTTTTGGAAGATCCTCGGTTACATTCTCTTCTTCTTCCTTATTGCAGCTAAAACTAAAAAAATTCAGAATTCGTTTCCACCAAGGAATGGATGGAGGTTTTGCCTCTTTCAATTTTTCGAATACTAGTTCTTCTATTCTTTGGATTGCTTGGAAATGTGCAAGTATTGCCTCTTCTGGACGGCAAGTAGCAAAAGAAGAAATTCTGATCTTCTCCAAAAGACCTTTGCCTGAGATCTCAGGTTTGTCTTTTCCAAGAGTTGCTTGGCTTGGTGGAGAATTATATCCATCAAATGGATTATAGTTTAAGGCCCTTTTATAATAATCTAAAGCTTCTAGAGGGATTTTATTAAATGTTTTCCAGTAATCAAATGGATCCACAGGTTTTTCTCCCGTGGAAAATTTGGTCTCGCTTGGATTGGATAATCTTTCTATGGTCCAGCCTTGGTGTTTCGCTTCCATCCAGCTTGGGACCCTGAAAATATCTCCGCTACCTTCTTTCCCTATTTTATAAGCTCGGACGCAGGCCCTAGACATTTGGTCCGTTCTGAGATAATGTTCGATCTGTCTGTATTCTACCTTTTCAGATAATAGATCGTCTCCCTTGGACTGTAATTTTGCGGAAAGGGAAGGATTTAAGACGGGAGGTTCCAACCATAATGCGAAGGAACGTAAAATCTGGAATCTCCTGGGATAGATATAGATCGCTGCCAGGGTCCAAATCAACAAAAGTGTTAAGAATAACTTTTTCTTTTCTTTTAGAATGCTGAACAATTTCTTTCCTTAAGTTCCGGAAAATTCGTTAGACGAATAGAGTCCCTCGCTTGAGAGTAGAGAGAGTGAAGATTTCGCTTTTTTCGATTCCAAACCCTATACAAGTCCGGGGATTATGAAACACGCAAGCATTATTCCGATCCTTCTGGTATCCGTCCTGGATGCTGGCATATTATTTGCTTCTCCCCGAAATACCGACTCTGTTTTTGTATGTAGGGACACTGATTCTTCCGGGAGGGCGAGAGCCGTTTGGCCGGCCTATTATTATTCTCTTGGCTTAGAGAGTTTGAATAAGGCCAGAAATTCTGAAGGAAGAGAAAGAACTGAAGAGATCATAGAAGCAGTCCGAAATTTCCAAGATTATATTCGCTGTTCTGAATCTGTAGGATCTCCTGTATCTGCAGTGTTTCGTTGGAACAAGGCATTAGCTCATTATTATTTGGGACAATGGAAGGACGCAGTTTCAGAACTGGATCTAGCCGAAAAGTCAGATCCTAATTTTAGAGAATCCTATATTCTAAAAGGAACCATTCTTTTAAATAGTGGAGAATATGAAAAGGCTGCTACTTATTTGGAATCTCATCTGAGTAAATTTTCAGAAGATCCAGATTTCTATTATTTATTAAGTTCTGCTGAGCTCGCTTTAAAGAATGATGCAAAATCTGTTCTGTATTTGAGTTCTCTTAGAGATCTTATCAAACAAAAAGATGCCAATCCTAAATATCCTGAATTCGTATATTTATCTTTAGGAAAAACTTACTTTGCATTAGGTCAAAATACAAAAGCGCTCTTTTATATTTCGGGTTATCTGGAGATGAGACCTGAAAACTGGGAGATCCGATTTCTTCTCGCAAAAATTTTAGACCAACTAGGTAAATTCTCCCAGGCAAAAAAACAATTACAAAGAATCCTACAAGAGATCCAAGGAAATTCCTCTGTGGAATTGATGCTTGGAGAGATGTACTTTATAGAAAGTAGATCTATGGCAGCAGGTTATTTTGAGGATCTGAAGAAAAAAGGAAAATTGAATAAGGACGGAGTTCTATTTGGGCTTTATTCTGTTCTAAATTCAAAATATTCAGATGCGAGGCGTATTCTTTTCCCTTTAAAGGAAAAATTTCCTAAGAGACTTTCCATTCGCCTTGGGGTTTTAGAGATCCAAAAAAGAGATGCTAATATTGATAAAAAAGAATATATCAAAGAATTGATTGAAGTAGCTTCTATTGCACTCCAATCCCAACTGACCACACTTGCAGAAACATTATTACTCGAATCTATAAAGATCACTGAACAAGAAAAATTAGATCCAAGAATTCTCGCAGAACAATATGATTTTTTAGCGGGAGTATACGAACAATCAGGTTCAGTATTTAGATCCATCATTTCTGTTCGTAAGGCAATCCAATACACTTCTTCTCCAGAAGATTCTAAAAAATATGAATTACATTTGGCATTTTTGCTTCGGGGAAATCCTCCAGGAAAAGTCCAAGAGTCAGAAGAGATCATACAGAACATTCTCAAAAATGATCCGAATAATCATTATGCGTATTATCTTTTAGGAATTGTTCTCTTCCAATCTGAAAAACTAGAGGCAAGCAGGGGAGCATTCGAACAAGCAATTCGATTGGAGCCAAAATCTTCCGTGTATTATTTTTACAGGGCTTCTACTTTAGAAAAACTAGGAAGGCTTCCTGAGATGGAAGCGGATCTTCGTAAGTCTATGGAATTAGATCCTGAAAATCCAATCGCATATAATTATTTAGGTTATCATTATTCCGAAAAAGGAATTCGTTTGGATGAGGCTTTAGATCTAATCCGAAAAGCAGTGGAACTTGCTCCCGATAATGAAGCATACCAAGATAGTTTGGGTTGGATCTATTATAAAAAGGGAAGAGTAGACGAGGCTTTATTACATTTGAATCTTGCCTTCCAAATTTTACAGGATAAAAACGAATTTGATCCTACTATCTGTGAACATTTAGGTGATGTTCATCACGAAAGAAGAGAATTTGCAGATGCCAGAAGATTCTGGGAAAAATCGGAAACTCTTTTTCAAAAGAAGGAAGACAAAGTTCGAATTCGAGAAAAATTGGAGAGGTTAAGAACGAATCCGGTCTCAAATAAATCTTAATGACCGGGAGGGCTGTTTTGAGAACAAACTATTTCACTCGAATCTTTGCATTCGGATCATTATTTTGTTTTATTCTATTCTTCCAATCCTGTGTAACCACGGATATTGAAGAGGTTAATTTCCGCCAAAAGGGAAAGATCAAATTTTGGAGCGCCAAATCAAAGGAAGGCTCCAAATATTTAGAAGGTCTTCGTAAATTAGAAGAATCGAATACTTCTTATTCAGGAGAATTCGATATACGTATCCAAAATTTTTTCCCTAAAAAGGATGTATTCTCTTTAGCTGGAAAGATCTTCTATGATAAGCCGACCGGCAAAATGCAAATTGAGTTAACAGATAAACTCTTTGGGATCAGCGTTTCTAAGGTATTCAGCGATGGGCAAACAATTAGGATCAAAACTGTTTCCGTAGATAAGATCCATGAACAAACGATGGATGATATCGTATTATCTGATCCGAGCACTGGAAAACAAACGGTAGTTCCGTTTCCAGTCATCTACTATCTTCTTTCCAATAGAAACGCAGAATTATTCAAGCCACAATGGACGCTCGTTCAGCCGAACGATGGAATTGTTCTCGTCAGAAAACCGGGCGAAGAATGGACTTACTACACCGCGGAAAATGGGATCCGTTCAGTGGAATGGGATTCCAGCGGTAAAAATGTAAAGGCAGTAACGAGTGTTCAGGGAGAAGTAGAATTTCCTCCTAAAACCACGATCACACGTATTGTTTCCAGAACGGATGGTGCTGACCAGAATCGTATCGAGATTAAAATGAAAAAAGTATCCCGCACTGATAAATTGAATCAAATAGTGTTCGGATTCTAATATTAAGGAAAGTGAATATGTTAGACGTAGAAAAAAACGGTCATATTTTAGAACTTTATATCAAAACAAACGAGACCAATTCTTTAGGAAGAGAGTTTTTCCGCAAATTTAGAGATGTGCTTGAGCAGGCGGAAAACGATAGATCCGTAAAATCTATCCTTCTTTCAGGCAGAAACGATAAGTTTTTTTCAAATGGATTTGATCCTGATATCTTCGTAGGTAAAAACCTGGAAGAAATTAAAGAAGTTTTAAGAGAGGCACTCGGTGCCTGCGGAAGAGTTTTGTTCTCTCCTAAACCAGTAGTTTGTGCAATGAATGGTCACTCTATGGGAGTGGGGGCAGTCATCGCTATATTCTCCGATTACAGAATTCTCGTAGAGAAAAAAGGAAGATTGGGTTTTCCTGAGTCGCTAATCGGTATCAATTTCCCATCCACTGCAGGAACAGTTCTGAAAGATCTAGTCGGAATGAAAACAGCAAGAGATCTTTTGTATAGTGGAAGAGGTTTAAAAGCAGACGAGGCTGTTCAAGTAGGACTAGTCGAAGAATCTGCTACTCCTGAAGAAGTTATCACTAAAGCCAGAAAATGGTGCTCTCAATTCCAAGATATGGCAATGGAATCAGTAGTAGGAGTTAAAATTGCTCTTAGAGATTCTCAACGTTTGCTTGCTGACACATTAGAGAAAAGAGATGTGGATCTTCTTGCGCAAGCAATCGCTTCCTCCAATGGACAGGAAGGAATGAAGTCCATCCAGGAAAGAAGACGCCCAGTCTTTACCTGATATTAAAGCCTGGGATTTTATCCCAGGCTATATTACTTACGCCAGCCCCGGCGCTTGCCTTAACGAATTTTTAAGAATGGAATAATTTTCCTGGATTCAAAATTTCTTTTTGATCCAATACTTTCTTAAGTCCGTTTAGAGCTTCTACTCCAGGTTTACCTAAACTAGATTCATACCATTTTTTATGATCGAAACCGACTCCATGGTGATGGCTGATCGGAGCTTTAAAAGAAGTGAATGTATCCGAAACGGATCTTTTCATCTTAAACCATTGTTCTTCTGGTTTTTTAGCATCCATAGGGAATAAGATCGTATAATACAAACAAGCTCCCTCATGATAACTATGAGATAAATGGCACATAGCAATGGAACCAGGGATAGAATTTTGTAAGGACTCAATTCCAGCTTTATGAAGATCTTCTAGCTTATCATACGTGCTAGAAGTTTCCATAGTATCCACTCCCATTCCATACTGCATTACATGGTTTCGCAAGAAAGGCATATTATACCTGCTATGGATCCAATTTTGTCCTAACTTTTCGCCAGCGAAGATCGCTCCGCCTTTTTTCCAAAGTTTTTTAAGACCTTCGAAGGAACGATCTACTTCTTGTCTAGATCCGTCTAATCCCACTAAGACTACACATTTATTTTCTCCGATACCTACTGATTTTAGAAAAGAATTCTGCAGGAATTTTTTGAATTTCCGACCTAATGTATTCTTCTTTCCTAATTCACCTAAATACTCATAGAGTCTTGTTTCATTTGCATCAGACAGCCTAAGCATAGAAGTTTTGATCTCTTCCTGATTTGCTTTTCTGATAAAATTGATAGAAGAAAGTAGATTTGGAAATACTAGTCCGAAATATTTTCTAGTTTCTGGGATTTTGTGTATCTTAATAGTAACTTCTGAAATAATTCCTAAAAGACCTTCGCTACCTGCGATGATCTGATTCCAATCTGGTCCTATAGAAGCAGCTGGCGCTCTTAAAGTTTCTACTGTTCCTTTCGGGCTGATCAATTTTACTGAACTTAATATTTCTTCTATCTTTCCGTAACGATTGGATTGTTGTCCCGCGCTTCTTGCAGCGACCCATCCGCCTAAGGTGGAATATTCGAAAGATTGAGGAAAATGTCCTAAGGTGTAGCCCTTTAAATTGAGGCCATATTCTAATTTAGGCCCATAAATCCCTGCTTGGAAAGTTGCAGTCATACTGATCGGATCAAAGGATACGAGCTCAGTCATCTCTGTCATATCCAAAGAAAGAACTGCTTTTTGTCCTTTACCTTTGATTACTTCTACACCACCCACTACGGAAGATCCTCCTCCGAAAGGAATGACAGTAATCTTGTTTTTAGAACAATATTCTAAAATTTTAATGATCTCTGAATCTTTTTTCGGATAAACAACTCCATCTACAAATGCTTTTAAACTATTGAAATGAAGTCTTAGAACGTCGTAGTAACTTCTGCCTGCGGAATGGAAAATTCTCTCGTATCTATCGTTTTTGAAATTATTTTTACCAACGATAGAGCTTAGATTTTTAATATCATTAGGGCTTAGTTTTGCATTTGGTAGTTTGATCTCGTCAAGAGCAACTGCGGGAGTTTCGCGGATTGAATCTAATTTGAATTCTCTTTGGAGAAGTTTGAGTATCTCAGGCATCTGGGCCTTTCTACCAAAGTCCTGGTCATTTGCACCCCAGGCATTCCATCTAAGATTGGATCTGGAATAGTCGATTTTGGAATTGAGTTCGTGGTAGAACATTTTAGTCTTATCTCCGATTAATTAAAACGTTTCCAATAAATATGAATCTTTCCAGAGGGCAAGGTAAAAAGGATTTTTG
Source organism: Leptospira koniambonensis (assembly GCF_004769555.1). Lineage (NCBI taxonomy): Bacteria > Pseudomonadati > Spirochaetota > Leptospiria > Leptospirales > Leptospiraceae > Leptospira > Leptospira koniambonensis. Next base: position 135,484 of record NZ_RQFY01000011.1, read on the forward strand.
ATACAAGTCAAATCTCAGCTATAGGAGTTCCTATATGCGAACGCTTATCTCTATAGACGTTTTCTTAACTCTGCGATCTTTGGATCATCGGGTGAAAGAACGGAAGCTTCATCGATTAGCTTTTTGGCTCTGAAAGAATTGCCAAGTAACCTATAAATATCCGACAGGTTGATCAAGTTTTTCAAATGATTTGGAGAACGTACTCTTAATTTCTCTCCAAGCTCAGCCGCCGATTTTAAATATTCAGAGTCTTTTTTTTGAGTATAAGCCTTCTTCCAAAGGATAGAAGAATAAAATAAAATTTCAGTTTCAGAAGGATCCCAGGCCAAAGACTTTTCGGCCCATTCTGCCGCTTTTTTGAATTCGGATATTTTATCGTACCATCTGGATAGAAGTTTGGCTACTTGAGGGAAATAACGTTCTCCAACTGTACCTGATTTTTTTAAACCTTCTTCCAATATCCTTATTGCGTCCTTTGTGTTTCCTTTTTGGAAAGCAGACTCAGCTTCCGTAATGGATTTTTTGTCTTCCATATATGGATTTCTGGAAGGATTATAAGAAATAGATAATATACTCAAATCATCCGAAAGTTTTCCTCTGCTAATGAGGGACCTGCGGATCGTTTTTAATACTCCGCCACTTTCTTCCACTGAGGCGAGGAAGATTGTTTCGTCCTCGTTCATAACTCGTTTGCCTGAAAAATCCTCTTCTAATACAAGGTCGTCTCTTCCATCAGATCCGCAAAAGATCGTATCTCCGGGAAGCATACGAAATGTTTGGACTTGGATCTTGGTACCGAACATCTCAGAAATCCCTAATTTACGAATATTAGATTCTGCTCCCAGGAACATCGCCTTTCCATCTCTATACAGAACCGGCCAAGGATGTTCTGCATTGATATAATACATTGCTCCGGTTGAATGTTCTACTATTCCCAAAACTGCAGAGATCAACATGAATCCATCGAATGTCTCGAATACATTTTGAAGATCTATAAATGCTTCTTTCAACCAACGTTCTGGAGACTTGGATTGTATCTCTGGAGAAAGTCTAGTGCGGCTAATGATAGAATTGAATACAGAACCTAAAACCAAGGCGCCACCTGCACCCTGGATGGATTTTCCCATCGCATCTCCGTTGATGAATGCAGTATAATCTCTGTCTTGGATTTTTACTATATAAGCGCTTAAGAAGTCTCCACCAAGTTCGTAATCTTTTTCTTTGAAAGAGAATTTTTTGTACTGATCCAGTAAGAATTCCACTTTTACTGCTGAATTTTCGGAATTGTCCAATTTGATTAGCGGTGAAAGAAGAAGTGCAGTTAAGAAATAATCTCCATCCTGCTTTTCTTTCAAAGCTTGGATCTGTTGCATCTTTTCAGAAATTTCTCTATTACTTTCCTGGATCTTAAATCTACTAACAAAACTTACGAATCTATATCTTTCTAAAATTATAGAAAAAACTAAAGTGAGAAGGAACGCGATTCCCAGATTTTGCAAAGAGTAGGCAGCTTGAGGAGTGCTTAAATTCGGAGAATAGATCAGAGCGGATGTGATAAATGAAATCGCTGACAGAATTAAAAATACGAAATATGAATTTTTAGGAAGAGGAACAAATACAATTGTGATAAGAGCGATTTGAAGACCTGATACGTAATTTGGATCGTCAGCAATTCTACCTGTAAAAAAAGAAGTGCAAAGAAGTAAATATGCGATGAACGCATACGCCATTTCCAAACTATATCTGCGAGTAGGGATCTTGAATAATGTATCCATTAAAAGAAAGATTAAACTAAGAACACCAACTAAGGAGAATCCGATCCGGAAATAAAAAAGTTCAGGAAATTCAGGATGTAATTTTTGGTCTGTTCCAAAAGCGAAACCAAGCCACACAAACATAGCAAGCACGGCGCCCGGATATTGGATTGAGCGAGTCTGTCTTTTCAGATCCTCGATGTATTCTTTTTCATATACATCTCTATCTGGGTCCTTCTTAAAAAAACCTAGAATAGAATTCCATTTGTTTTGAAAACTACCTGCCCGGGAGGAAGTGTATGACATCTATTGAATCGAACTCCGTTCGGTTCAAGTCCCTTAAATAAGTGGGAAATAAGAACCGGGTCTAAACAAAAATTATCATCTACTGATTTGGAGTAAAGAACTTGTATAATTTCTAATGTCTTGACCGACCGAGTTCTCAAATCCAAGCTGTGAATCATGGCCAAAACGAAAGACGCTAAAACTTCTTCTTTTCCGATTTCTTCCCAAGTTTTCGATACCTTAGTGATAGGGGGAGGGATCACTGGCGCTACTACTTTGTGGGATGCCACCTTACGCGGGTTAAAGGCGGTGTTAGTAGAGAAGAATGATTTTGCTTCTGGAACAACTCAGGCCACCTCTAAATTAATCCATGGAGGTTTGAGATATTTAAAAAATGCAGAATTTGGACTCGTTCGAGAATCATTAAGAGAAAGAAGAATTCTCGCAAAGATCAGTCCTCATGCTCTCAAAACTCTAGGCTTTATTATTCCAGTATATTCTAATTCTGAAAAGTGGATCACAAACATCGGTCTTGGAATGTATGATTATTTTTCATACGATAGAAATAAAAATATCAGTTCTGATTCCTGGATCCCTAAATATAGATTTTTATCACCCGAAGAAGTAGTGATGGAAGCTCCAAGTCTTCCTAGAAATGGGCTCAAAGGTGGATTTTTATATTACGACTACCAGAACATGAACCCTGAAAGACATACATGTGAGTTCATCTTCTCCGCCGAAAAAAAAGGAGGAACAGCTCTCAATTATACTGAGCTAGTTGCTATTTCTCAGCAAGGAGAAGTTTACCAAGCGATCGTAAAAGATAAAAGAAGTGGCAAAACGTATCCAATATTTGCAAGAACTGTAGTGAATGCTGCAGGTCCTTGGGCGGATTTTGTAGAATCTTTGGCTGGAGTCGGAATGGACAAAGTTTTAGTCCGATCCAAAGGAATTCATATTGTAACTAGAGCATTGACTGTTTCTAAAGCAGTGGTCTTAAAGAAAAGAGACAAGACCCATATGTTTGTTCTTCCTTGGAGAGGTAAAACAATCATAGGAACAACAGATACTGTATTTTCAGATTCTCCAGACAAATTTAAGGTTACAAAATCAGACATCCAAGGTCTATTAGAAGAAATTAATGTTGCATTTGGATATTCAGACCTAACTGAATCGGATGTGGATTTTTATTATGGAGGAATGAGACCTCTTGTAGAAGATCCGGGTGAAAAATCAGATACATACAATGCTTCTCGTAAAACCGAAATTTTAGATCATAGAGAAAAAGGACTTCCCGGATTTTATACTGCTCTAGGTGGAAAATACACAACCAGCAGGCATTTAGCGGAGAAGATCACAGACAAACTCTGCGAGTATCTACCTGGAAAATTTTTACCTTGTGAAACAGATCAGATCCCGCTTTCTTCCGGAGAATTTTCGGATCATTCTTCTTTAGTTAAAGGGCTTACTAAAAAATATCCAAAACTTTCTGGAGAATATCTGGAATCCTTAGGTTCTCGATATGGAAGTTTAGCTTATGAAGTTCTTAAATACCAAAAAGCAAACGACGAATCTATAACCTTAAATAATGGAGAAAAGTTTAATACTGCTGAGATCCGTTATATCGCTTCCGAAGAAAAGGTAGAAAAGGGAACAGATTTCTTCTTCCGTAGATCCGGTGTAGGGGTGCCTGGCTCTCCTTCTACTGAATCCTTACATAGAATTGTAGAAGAATTAGGGAAAACACTGGGTTGGAACCCTGCTCGTAAAAAGGCAGAAACTTCGGAGATACTTTCTCGTTACCATTTTTGACTTTTAATCTAGTTTCAATCTGGTATTTCTTTAGTAAGTTACATGGATTTAGAAACTGCTTATTTAGTTTTCGGAATCGCCTTCGGCTGGATCTGGTCTTTAGGAATTTTACTTTCTCCTGCTTCTTTGGGAGAAAGGACCAGAGCCTCCCTGATCATGTTTTGTTCTTCTTTTTGGCTTGTAGGAGCTGCAACATTCCTTTCTGGACTCGTCAAAACCTATCCTATCTTGTATGCGATCCATATTCCTTTTGCACTGGGAATTGCTCCTATTCTTTATATACACTTTCAGATCACTCTGTTAGGCCTAGAACTTTCTAAAAAAGAGACCCTTCTTCACTTTTTGCCAATTCTACTTTCCGTAATTTTACTCTTACCATTTTGGTTAGGCGGAGAAGAATTTAGGATCCACACATTACAAGAGATCACTCAAGGGAAAATTTATTCTAGCATACTAGTGTTCTTGCAGATCACTCCTAAAATTTCGATCCTTTCTTATTTTCTACCATTGCTTTGGATGTACAGAAGTTACTTATTCCGTTCGGAACAAGACGAGAATGAAGAAAGAGCTAGAAGAATGTTCCTGATCTTCATAAGTTTAGTTTGTTTTGTGATCTTCTGGGGACTCACCGGTTCTATTTTAAGAAGAATTGAATTCGTAAAAGAGAGTATATTCAGTCTTCCAATTTTGTTAGTGATCGGATTTTTACTTTCTCAAAGAGAACCAAATTGGCTTGGCATTGTTGGAAAAAGTTTAAGAGAAGTCCGATATAAAAAATCCAGATTGAAAGGAATGGATGAATCCAAGATCAAAGACCGATTAGAAACATTGATGAAAAGAGAGAAGGTTTATGCAGATGAGGATCTTACACTTTCTCAACTCGCAGAAGAATTGGGACTAACCAATCACCAACTTTCTGAATTTTTAAACCAACGTCTATCTATGAAATTTTCAGATTATATCAATTCATGGAGAGTAGAAGAAGCAAAGGTTTTACTTTTAGAAGATGTGGATCGTTCTATTTTAGCAATCTCAGAATCAGTTGGGTTCAATTCTAAATCCGCATTTAATGAAGCATTTAAGAAATTTGCGGATTCTACACCCAGCGAATTCAGAAAAACTGCAGTCTTATACAAGGCTTCGTTAAAATTTTAAAATTCGCACGTCCTGAGTTATACGCCAGGACGACAAACTTTCAAGTCGGCCCTATACTTTCCTCCATCCTAGGAGGTGGCATGAAAACTCTTGCCGATTTATATCAATCGTCCAAAAATAAATATGGGGAAAGACCTGCGTTTCTAACCAAAAATTCTTCGGGAGAATTTGATTCAGTGAGCTATTCTGAATTGTATGAGTTAGGATTACAACTCGGGACTGCACTTATAGAATTGGAATTTCCGTATAAGGGACATGCTGCCGTTCTTGCAGATAACCGATTGGAATGGATAATTACCGATTATGCAATCGTGATGGCGGGTGGGGCAGATGTTCCGAGAGGTACAGATGTGACCGATGGCGATCTAAACCATATTCTTCCCCATAGTGGTGCAACGATCGTATTCGCGGAAAACGATTCAGTATTAAAGAAACTCTACCAAAACCAAAGTGCTATTCAGAATGTACATACAATTATTCTAATAGATAAGAATGCTAAGGGAACCGGAAAGGAACTTAGATTCTGGGATCTGGTACAAAGAGGAAAAGAACTTAGAGATAAAGGCAACCGTGAGATGGAGAAGAGGATATCCCAAATCCAGGAAAAAGATCTTTTTACACTCATCTATACTGCCGGAACAACCGGTCGTCCTAAGGGAGTTCCTTTGACCCATAAGAATATCATGTCCCAGATCAATCGAATTCCGATCAAACTGGAAGCAGGAGAACGGATACTTTCTATCCTTCCTGTTTGGCATAGTTTTGAAAGAATGTTTGAGATGGTATGTATCCATTTCGGAGCAGGAACTTATTATTCTTCTGTAAGAACTCTGAAGGAAGATCTCAAAAAAGTTAAACCAACATTCATGGCTTCTGCACCTAGACTTTGGGAAAGTGTGTACCAAGGAATTTATGCTACAGTGGCAAAATCTTCTAGTGTAAAACAAAGCCTGTTTCATGCGGCTCTATTTTTCTCTTCGAATATTCAGTCTGCAAAACGTTGGCTTGGTTTTAGAGAATTGGATCTGACTGGAAGAAGTGCAATCGTTTCTTCATTCGTTGGGATAATCAAAGTTCTACAATATATTTTGAATATTCTTCCTGCGACACTACTAGATCTGATCGTTCTGAAAAAGATCCGCCAGGCTACTGGTGGAAAATTGAAAGGAACCGTTTCTGGTGGAGGAGCTCTTCCTATCCATGTGGATAAATTTTTTAATGCGATAGGTATCCAAGTTTTGGAAGGATACGGTCTTACTGAAACTTCTCCAGTGATCTCTGTTCGTATTTTGGATGAAGCAGTGATGGGAACTGTAGGTCCATTATATAAGGAAACTTCTCTCAGAGTTGTGGACCCAAATACTTCTAAAATTCTTTGGACTACAGAAGAAGGTGGACCTAAAGGATATGCAGTTAAGGGAGAGATCCATGTAAAAGGGGATCAGGTAATGTCAGGATATTATCACGACGAAGAGAATACTCGCAAAGTGATGCAGGGAGATTGGTTCAACACTGGAGACCTTGGAATGATGACTTATAATGATTGTTTAAAAATTGTAGGTAGAACAAAAGAAACAATCGTTCTATTAGGTGGAGAGAATGTGGAGCCTGTCCCTATAGAAAATATTCTAAGCCAGTCAGAATTCATACTACAATGTATGGTGATCGGTCAGGACCAAAAATATCTTTCTGCTTTGATTGTTCCGAATCCAGAATTCTTTCCGAATTACAAACCAGGAGTTGGTTTTAGTACAGCGGAAGAAGAAGCAAAATGTGCAGTCAAGATCCAAGCAGTGATTAAAAATGCAATTTCTGCAACGAATGGATTCAAATCATTCGAAAGGGTAGTGGACTTTAGATTATTGCCTAAACCATTCGAAACTGGAGACGAACTTACTGCAAAACTTTCAGTGAAACGCCATGTTGTGACTGATAAATATTCAGGACTGATCAGAGATATATATTCAGGTAAAAAAGAGGAAGTTCTGAGGTAAGTTTGTTGGAGTTCCGACAAAGTTTGAGGCGCTGCCCCCACCCAATCCCGCGACCCATCGGAAGCGGGATTCCCGAAGGGTAGCCTGAGCGAAGCGAAGCTAAAGTTTGAACTAAACGAGCTGTGTCAAATCGGAGAAAAATTGTTAGGGTGGAGGGGAGTGGCCCGTGGGAGAGCGCTTTCCCTATATCACAAAATCCTAAACTCTACAACTAAATTTTTTAGCCCGAACGAATGTTGGAATTCCAACAAACTGCCTTTTACTTTCGGTGTAGGAACTCTCGCAAATTTTAATATTATCCTTCCGAAAATCTCAGAAAGTAAAAGTATTAGCTAGAACCACTCCCATAAAATCTTTCACAACTTCAGCCACCTCATCCAGTTTTATGGATTCTTGGTCTACTATCCTTTGGCCAACAGTTCCTAAAATAATACTGATCAAAAGCCTATTTAAGTTCGGGTTAGTAATTCCTAAATGTTTTGTGATGATAGTTACATATTCTTTCATAGCTTCTGCAATGAGTTGTTTCTCTTCTTCATGATTTTTTAATCTAGAAACATCGCAGATGATATAGAGTAGATTTTGGAAATAAGTCTCTCTGTCCTTTACCATGGTGAAAAGTGCCTCTACTCTTTTCTCGATGGTTTGATTATCTTCTCCCTTTGAATAAACTTGTAACTCTTCGATATCTTTATTGAGTACGAACTTTACAAGTTCTTTAAATATATCTTCTTTAGTGGAGAAGTAGTGGTAAAGAGTTCCGGTGGAAACATCCAATTCGGTGGCGATTTCTCTCATAGAAACAGCCGAATACCCTCGCCTTGCCAAAATATCTACACACTTGGAGAGAATCTCGGCTTTGTATTTTTCGTGATTTACGATTTTGGGCATTTCTTGGGTCCTGAAGAGTTTTTTCTATTTACCGTTTTCGCTAGTTCTAAGGCTCCTTTGAGAAGGAAGGGGAATAAGCCCTGTCATTTTGAGGAGCAAGTTAATTATTTTATTTGTTCGAAAAAAGAATGCAAGTGTTTTTTCCAGTTTGGGTCCAGATGACTTAAGATCCTTTCCTTTTGTTCTTCAGCATCCTTACGTCCTGTCTCGAACGCATGCCTTACAAGGTTTGGTTTCGTATAGTCAAACCCCTGCTCTATAAATGGTTCCCCAGGAGAAACAAGCAATGTATCGGATAAGACGGAGGCAGATTTTCCCACTAAGGTAGTAGGTTCATAAAAAACTCCTATTTTAGGCAGGTCAGAGGAGAAGTTTTCGAGCAGTAAGTTATTAGTTAAACCCCCATCCAGATAATAATTACCATTAAAACTTTGGAGAGGTAAAACTGGGAAGGCAGAGCAAGAGTTCATCACGATCTGGGTTATAGTTTCAGGATCTGTTAGGTCCTTCTCCGTAAAAACTTTTTCTCTCCATCCCCAATCTTTCATTTTTTGTAATACCTCAAAAGGTTGTTCTCCCTTTCTTCTTAAAGTCTCATCTTTAAAATATGCTCGGATGATAGAAGCTGCCTTTGTAAGAAGTATTCTTTGTATAGGCTGGCCTTTTTTGTTCTTATCTAAACTTTCCTTTGGGATTTCTACTGTGTGGATCCTGATTTTTGCGGACTTGGAGATGAGCTTAGAAAACCGGAGACAATATTCAACAGTTCTTCTTGCGATACCATGATGAGGGAAGGGGGCGCTAATCCTAAGGAGCCTATTCCAATAAAAGTTTTTAGGATTTCGTTTTGTTAATTCTTGGAAATAATTCGAACTGTCTTCTTCTGTTTCGGATAAGGTGCTGATTGCCATCGCGGCTCCCGCACTCACTCCAGAAACTTCTTTAATTTTTAAACCCCAGGTTCTTAGTGTATATGCAAAACCCAGTCCGTAAAATGCTTTGATCCCCCCGCCAGCGATTGCAAGAGCGATTTCTTTTTTGGTCCCTAGTTCTTGCCATGCGGTCCGGATACCGTTTTTTAATTTGGTTTCTAAGGAAAAGAGCGGGTTCATTTTCCTACATAATGGTTGTGTCACCAAATCATGGCAATTTTAATTTGCCCGAATCTAATTTCTTTACAAGATCGGAATATAGACTAGGAGATCCACCTTGGCGAATCAAAAAGATTTAGAAGATATGCAGAAAGAATGGGAGAAGTTTTCTAAGGCCGCACCTGGCTTGAAGGTTCCTCCTCCTGCTTTCAAGGAACTGTCCGGTGAGTTTGTTTCTTATGTTAGGAAGAAGGAGATGGTCTGCAGTTTTTATGTAGAGCCTAGATTCTCCAACCCAATGGGGGTTTTCCAGGGCGGATTTTTAGCAGCAGCATTCGATAATACTTTCGGTCCATTATGTTATTTGGCGGCGGGAAAACCTACTACTACTTTAGAATTAAGCGTTAGTTATATTCGGATGGTAAAGGAAAACCAAAGAATTACCGTACAAGCAAAGGTAGTTGCTCGAGGTAACCAACATATTTACCTAGAAGGAGAAGCTTTCGATGAAGAAGGTAAACTTCTTGCAAAATCAACAACTCAAGTTTTGATCTTAAGACTCCCTGGCGGAGCCGCTTGAAATATTAAGTTTCTGGGATGGAAGGAGGAGATGAAATTTCTTCCTTCGGTTCCGTGATCCTCTCTAGAGGAAGTTTTTTCACGTGTTCTGCCATCTCCTTTAAGATGTTTGCGGTGATATCCTTCATAATATCTCCGATCACTTCTGTTTCTAAAACTTCTGCGATCATTCTTCCTATATCTTCTCCCAATTTATGAGAGATCTGGGACATGAAAGGTATTTTGGATAATTCTTCTAATAAAAACTTGGATTGTAAGGATTCATTTACCTGGGTATTGAGTTGGTCATTATGTTTGGAGATAGCTTCTTTTGCAAGCTGGCTATAATCTAGTCTAAGCATTACTTCTTCCACTCTTTCCAATGAATGTAAAAATACTGCATCTGCAATTGTATCTACGATTACATCTCTGAATCTGAAAGTAATTTCTCTAGTTAATACTTCGCTTACATTTTGTCCAGAAGTCCCGAATCTATAAAATGCAATTGCAAGTTTGACCCCTCTTAAAAGTAAGAATGGCCTGAGGAAATAAAGTGGAATGATCCCAATGAGTTCGTACCAATTTGTTCTCAGATATTTTTTGATGTCTTTTTTTTGTCGAACCTTGATCCAAACTTCTATTCCCCATAAAAATATAACGAATAGATCGAATGCGAGAACATAGGCTGGAATATCTTTGTGGATGAATTCCTTATATGAGTTTACGAATAATAAGAAGAATACGTCGATTGCTGCTAAGCTTAAGAGGAAATAATCCCTTGCCGTACCAGGTAAAACACTTCTCCAATATTTTACAGTTCGTATGAAGTTTCGGATTTTAGAGGTTTTTGCCGGTTGGGAATTTGCTTCCGCCATGTGCCATTGTCCGATTCGGTTCGGTGTTTACAAGTTTTTCCAAAACATACATTCTGGTCACTAGTTTTAAAGGGATGCATTTAGTCGTAGACGGTTTCAACCTGATTTACAAAATTCCTGAATTGGAAGAGTATATGTATTCCAATCGTTTGAGGGATGCCAGAGTTGGCCTCTTGAGAATTTTGGAATCTTATTCTGCTAAGCTGAAAAGTTCTAAGGTCCATGTTTTCTTCGATGGTAAAAAAGAAAAAGGGAACGAAACCAAAGAAGATTTGTACGGAAAAATACAAGTTTATTTCAGTTTGGACAGAAAGGCGGACGATTTGATCAAAGAATATATCAAATTTGCGCCTAGACCTGCAGATCTATATGTAGTGACTTCCGATCAGGAAATTTTGGCTTTTGCAAAAAGACTGGGAACAAAACCTATACTATCCGAAGAGTTCGTAAAAAAAATAGAAAGCGCCTTAGCGGAAAAACCGACTCGGGAAGAAAAGAACTCAGGCGCAAAACTTTCTCCGGGAGAGATTCTCTACTGGAAGGAACTATTCAAGAAGGGAAAGTAAAAGAGTGCTCTACAATTCGATCTTATTTTTCGTTTTTTTCTCCATCGTTTATTCTATCTATTGGCTTCTTCCAGAAAGAAAAAGATCCGATTTTTTACTCATTTCCAGCGGGATCTTTTATATTGTAGCTTCTTCTACGATCTTAAGCGGGGTTTATTTCTTTCTCCATTTCTTAATTATCGTTTTATTCAATTATTTCGCTTACTTTAAGATCAAAACTTCTGCGAAGCCTAAGGCTTGGATGATATTCGCTGTTCTATTGAATGCAATCAATCTAGGATTCTTTAAGTATTTCTATTTTATGAATAGGATACTTTTTGATATTACACAATATCCTTTCTTTGGCGAAGTTCCTAGAATATTGCAGATTACTCTTCCTTTAGCAGTTAGTTTTTACAGCTTTCAGATGATCGCTGCAGCAGTAGACGCTTATAGAAAACCGGAAGGAGAGTTGATAGGCCTTAAACAATATCTTGGTTTTGTAATATTCTTTCCTGTGTTGATCGTAGGACCAATCTTAAGAACCAAGGATTATTTTGTAAATATAGGGCATTTGAGCCCGGACAAGGATAAGATCATAAGAGCTTCTTATCTGATGATCTCTGGTCTGATCAAAAAAATACTGATTGCGGATCCAGTAGCTGGAGTGATCGCTCCTGTTTTTGGAAATCCTGGTCAGTATGATAATATTTCTCTTGTTTTAGCTGCATTTGGATATGCGATCCAAGTATATTGCGATTTTTCGGGGCTCACTGATATGGCGAGAGCTGTCGGTCTATATTTCGGATTTGAACTTCCTGAAAATTTTAACGCACCTTTATTTTCTCCATCCGGAAGAGAGTTATGGCAGAGATGGCATATGAGTCTTTCTTTCTGGCTAAGAGATTATATTTATTTTCCTTTGGGCGGAAGTAAAAAAGGGGAATGGCGTACTTACCTAAATCTGATCATCACTATGACTGTGGGCGGGGTTTGGCATGGAGCCGATTATACATTTATTGCTTGGGGATTTTATTGGGGAGTCATACTTGCGTTCGAAAGATTTTTAGTAGGTAAGTTTGGCTGGAATGATGAAGATTCCAAAAGTAAAATTATTAATTTTTTAAGGATACAATTCGTATTCTGTTTATTCTCCTTCAGCGCGATTATGTTCAGAGCAAACTCTGCGACTAAAATGCTCCAGCATGTTGTGGGGCTTGTGACAAATACGCAAAATTATCTTTCTACATCTTTACAATCCCTAGGTTTTGGTTGGATAGAAAATTCAATTTCCTTGGTGACCGGACCTTCTCCATTTATTTTAGAATCTATGAAGAATATTGAAAAGATAGGATATTCTTATTTAGGATTTATTGTATTTCATTGGATACAATCCAGAAAGGATCTATTATTACAGTGGGGAAGAGGTAAAGATTGGTTACTTATTACCTGCGGTGTAGTTACGATATTCGCAATTTCTTTATTTTCGGAGGATTCCGGAGCTTGTATCTACTGCCAGTTCTAGGCCGGAAATCATTATGAAAAAGAATACATTTTTATTTCTTCCTCTATTTATTCTTTTGATCTCTCTGGGATTGGATCGTTTATTCACCTTAGAGTTTTTTCAGTATTATTATTCAAATACATTATCTCATCTGAATTTTGTCAGCAAAGAGGATCTGTATTCCGATCTGAAAGAATATTTGAAGAAGGATCCAGCTACTCGTAAGAAAACATTAGTTTTCTTTGGAAATTCCAGGGCACTTTTACTTCCGACTAGAGAATTAGAAAAAAGACATCCGGATTGGATGCTTTATAATTTTTCAGTTCCAGGCGGTTCTCCAGATTATTTCTTATATTGGATAGAAAGATTCAAATCAGACGGCACAAGACCTGATTTTGTACTTTTGGACCAATCATTAGAGATTTATAATAAAACTCCTGTTCTCGCTTTGGACGAGGTCTTAATTTACGGACTTTCTCCGGAATTTTTTATTAGACATTGGTCAAGATATTCGAGAGAAGAATTATCTGTATTTATTTCTAAACATCTATTCCATACATATAGAGACAGGCCTAAACTTTGGAGAATTTCAGAAAGGATGGAAAAATCTTCTGCTTTAGCCAAGATTTATCAGGCAGCAGTGCAAAAGGTATTAACAATCCTAAAGGAAGAAAGAGGAAGTACACCTAAAGACCTAGTTAAGCAGAAGCATACAGATGAGCAGCTTGTTCAGGCTTCGGAAACTGATTTTTCTTCTTATTTGAAACCTTATACATTCCACGCGAATATGTTCGAAATGCAAAAGGACTCAATTTATATATTAAAAGAATATAATGTTCCTTACGCTACCATTTGGGTGAAAGTTGCTCGTCCGTATTTTAACTTATATCGAAATAGAAAGGTAGAAACTTCAGAAGGCCTTAAAACTCCAATAGAAGTTTGGAAACCTATCGTAGAGAAGTTTAATCAAGAAACTGGGACTGCTTTTTGGAATATGAATGAAGATCCAAGCTATAATTGTGAAGAATTTGCAGATCCAGGCCATATGTCCCCGAATTGTTTTCCTGTATTCGGAGATTATATCTTTAGAAAATTAGAAGAGACCTTTCCTAAAACTCAAACAAAGTAAGTAATAAGTTCCGGGAGAATTTCTCCCGCTTTTCCTTGTAAGAACAGGTCTGCGTATCTGCTGTAACCACTCGGATCAATATTGATCTCAATTACGAATGCTCCGTTTTCTTTTGCGATCCTTGCAAGTTCCACTGGAATTCCCACGGCTCCGGAAGAACCGATCACAAAAACAATTTCTGACTTTTCAGCAAATGATACTGCGCGATTTAAAAGATCTGTATCATAAGATTCTCCAAACCATAAAACATCAGGTCTTACTAAATTTTTGCAGTCAGAACATTCAGTAGAATTTTTAAGTTTAGAAGGATCCGAATTATATGTTATATCGCAGCTGATACATTTGTTCCTAAAAATATTTCCATGTAGTTCTATAATTTTTTCAGAACCTGATCGTTTATGAAGACCGTCCACATTTTGGGTGATCAAATTAAAATCGGATCTTTTCTTTTCTAATTCCGCTAAAGCAAAATGTGCAGGATTCGGAGACTTGGTAGATATCAATTCCATTCTCCAAATATACCATTCCCATACAAGTTTTGGGTCTCGCTGGAATGCTTGAGGAGTTGCAAGCTCTTCTGCTCTATATTGTTTCCAAAGGCCTTCTTTTCCTCTAAATGTAGGAACTCCACTTTCTGCAGAAATTCCTGCGCCTGTAAGAGCTAAGATATTTTTAGAATTTTTGAATTTCTCAATGATTGTAGCGGAGAGTTGCATTTTAAGATGGAAGGTATAAGTTTTTTTCTACTTCTTTTCTTTTTTCTATTCCGGAAAGAAGTTCTACAATCTTTAAAGAGAATTCGAATGCAGAACCGGGGCCAATACTAGTTAGGATTTTATCAGAAAGTTCTAATCTATTTCCAGTGTATTTTTCGTTCGAAGGTATACTTCCAGGAAATGCAGTGAATTTTTGATTTTGAAGAATATTATGAGTTAGCAGAACATTTGGCGCCGCGCAGATCGCGCCAATCCACCGATCATCCTTTTTAAAGTTTTTTAATATTTCCGCTACCAAGGGGCTAACATTTAGGTTTTTGGTGCCTTGGTTTCCTCCAGGCAAAACGATCATATCGAAAGAAGAAGGATCAATTTCTGATAAAAGAGAATCGGAGACTAATTTAACTCCTCTGGAAGCTACGACTGTGTTTGAAGAAATTCCTGCAGAAACTACTTCTATCCCGGCTCTGCGAAGCACATCTATAATGATGACTGCTTCCATTTCTTCCATTCCATCTGCAAAAGGTACGAGCACCCTGGGCATATTCTTCTCCGAAGACTTTAAATTCTAGAGGCTGTAAACCTTCTTCTTAATTATTTAAGAAGAAGGGAGAAGAAATCAATTAAAACTTAGGCGAGAAAATTTTCCCTTCTTGTTTTTAGCTCTTTAATTCAGGTTTTTTGGACCAGGTCAGATTTGAATTCAGGAAATAGTTTGAGACCATTGCCGTCAGAATAGAAAGAATATCCGCGCCAAATTTTAGAGTAAGTTCAGAAGTGCCGTTCCATTGTTTGAAAATAGAATAATAGATAAAATGGAATGCGGACATTTGCACCAAAATCCCTACCATACTTACTAGATGGAATAGAAGGAAGCCGAAGGTTAAATTTTTTCCAGAATACCTTCTTTCATAAAACGTAAAGTAGTTATTTAGGAAGAAATTAGATAGGATCGAAAGTTCTATTCCAAAAAACACGGAGAGTGAAAAAGGATCCAAAAAAGAGATCCCAGTTTGGACTTCTGGAAACTTGCATAATTCAGCGACCAAAAATCCAATTAAATTTACAATTACCCCGCTTGCTCCTACAATTGAATAGAGTAGGAATGTTGGGGAGATCCATTTGCCAAAACGAATGTCTAAGATTGCCAAGAAAAAACTTTTGATCACAGAATTATTCAGTTTGGTTTCCCCATACATTCTGGTTTGGAAAGTATAAGGGATTTCTTCTATTTTAAGATTTTCTTTACTTCTTCCCAAAAATTCCAAAAGGATCTTAAAACCTCTCGGGTTGATTGAATTTTTAGTTTCTGAATACACAGAACGTTTAATGCCGAAATAACCGCTCATCGGATCTGAAACAGGAAGCCCTAAAAGACCTTTTGCTAAAAAAGTTGCAAATCTGCTGATCCCAATTCTTGCTAAAGACCATTTTCCAGTAGATCCTCCTTTTGCGTATCTGGTGCCGAGGCAAAGATCTACATCTCTTTCATAAAAAGAACGGATCATCTCCGGCAGGATTTTTTCATCATGCTGAAGGTCGGAATCCATTACTACGAAAACTTCTCCTTCTGCGGCGCCCATACCTGTTAAGACTGCTGAGGATAAACCTTTACCGCTCAATCTACGGATAACTTTAAGTTGCGGGATCTTTTCCTGAAGGTGTTCTGCAATTTCCCAAGTATGATCTGGGCTATCATCATCCACCACAATTATCTCATGGCGGTAATCGGATAAAGATCTGGTGATCCTATCTGCTGCAATAGGTAGGTTTTTGCTTTCATTGTATGTAGGAAGTATAATAGAAACCGATGGTCGCATAGGACCAAATTCTTATTTTGAAGTTTTGAATTCAATATATTAAGTAATTAATTGATTACATACTAGTTAAAATAAGTTTCCAGACCGAAGTATTGTTAAAATGATAGAAATAGAAACCGGTCTATTCAAATTTTGTAATACGGTCTAAGAATATACTACGGTTTGTAGTTTTGTAGATGGAGACTTCGAATTTGTACAGTTAGTCAGCACGATGAAGTTTAGACTCTTAATTTTACCGTTGGTTCTGGCGTTATCGTATTCTTTCTATTTTTCGTGCAGTTTCGGCTTCTAACTGTAAAACAGTTTATGGGGCAATGGTATCTATAGTTAGACCGTTGCACAAACAAAAGGAGAAGTTATGCTTTTAAGCAACTTAGTGAATCATTTCTTTCGTGTTGAGGAGGGTGCTAGGTTTAATATTATTATTCGGATTCTTGCAGGAGGAGTTTTTATTTGGGAAGGAATTATTAAATTTCTCTATGTAAATCAAGGAATCGGTAGGTTTACAAAGTTGGGATTTTCCCATCCAGAAATGACAGCGTCTTTTATTGGAGGTTTGGAAATTATAGGGGGAATCATGCTGATCCTCGGAATTTTGACAAAACCATTAAGCTTCGTATTTATTATACAAATGCTCGTTGCAATGTATCTAACGAAACTTCCTCTATTATTCGGAACATCTCCCTTAATGCCTCCTCAATCCCCGCCAATTTTTGGAATTTGGGCCGTTTTGCATGAAATTAGATCAGAGTATTCCCAGTTACTTGGATGTTTGTTTTTATATTTATCTGGACCAGGTCATTTTTCTTTAGATTTCATTTTAAGGAAGAAAATGTTAATAGCTTGACTTTCAAGGGCAGAAGTGATTTGATCTCGGGTCGAAAATAATTGGATAGGTTACAAATGGCTTCCACCTTTAGAATGTTAGTCTTTGCAAGTTTTCTGTTCTTAGGCATTTTTGATTTTGGAACAAATATTATTTTGGAACAGGTTTTAGATCCTTCTGCCAAAACTATAAATCAACTGGAAGCCAGTTCTTGTAATCCTACTGGGACTTACGAATTTTTTCCAGGAACAGGTTATTATCCGAGCGGATCTAGTGAAGTCTACCCATGGCAAACTCCTGCAGGAGTTTCCTTCGAAGGTTTTGAAACATATACGGATGGAACCGTTATAGAAACTAGTTCCAATAAATCTCTGCAGTCTCATTTAGAAGTTACTTCCGGGACCTTAGTATCCAAACATCTTTCCAATGGTATTTATAAAAGGGCAAAAACAGAAGATTATAATTTCAGAATGCTGATCCAAGGATTGTATACTGGATCTCGGGTAAAGTGGACAGACCAGGCATTGGAGGCTCGATTCTATATAGATTCTTGGCAGGAATCTTCCAATAGTTGGCAGGGAATCCATCTATTTACAAGATATAGGACCGAAAACGATCTATATGTTGCGTCGCTCAGAAGTGATGGAACAGTTTATTTTAAGAAAAAACTTTGTGGTGTTTATACACCTTTGGCTAACGGAATTCTAAAGGACCAGGCAGGAAATCCCAAGTCTTTCAATACGAAACAATGGTATAAGCTGACTTTGGTAGCCATTGGAAACCATATCGATTTTTATGTGGATAATGTTCTACAGCTGTCTATTACAGATGGAACTTTTAGTTGGGGAACTTCTGGGGTTCGGACGGATTATGCGAACGTATATCTAGACGATTTGATCCTTCATGATGATCTAAGTGAGTTTTGAGGTATAAGAAGAAGGTTTTTCGAGGTTCTGGATTTTGTAGTAACTTCGACAGATTGGTATTTTTGACAGAATTCTCCCTATTTCCTATATATTCCCAACTTCCGATAATAGGTATTATGTCGCATTAGATTTTGGAATAGGGCTACTCGCTTTAGATAAAACCCGGTTTTCATGGATCGATAAATTGAACTCTGAAAGCCGGGATCTAAGAAAGGATCAATATCCTTGCCAAAGAGAAATGCTAACGATTGTCTTTCCGTTATCAGATTTGTTCTCACATTGGCATTTGATTTGAGCGGATTGGCTGTAATAACCTTGTCCGAGTGAGAATCCTGGAGCTGGTTTGCAACTTTTGTATAGTCCACCTTCAACTAAACGGTTGCAAGCGGCTTGGATGGCGGCCTCGATATCACCACTTTGAGAGCTAATTGTGCCTGGAATTGCTAAAAAGACCACAACGGCTAATGCGGAAGCAGATATAAATAGAAACTTTTTCATAGTAAGGTCCGAAAACAAATAGGAACCTTCCATTTGGAAAGAAAATATTTCAAACGAAAAATTTTGCAGATTAAGAAATTCTTTCTAAGTTTGGAAAAAAATTTCCAGTTTCGATCTTGGTGTTTAAGCTTTGAATTCTTGGACCTGTTTTTGCAAAGAATCGCTTAATTTTTCACATTTTCTGGCCTGGTCCGCAGCTTCAACTGCCTGAGTCGCGATGATTGCATTTGAATTTTGGATCCGATCTAAAAAGTTTCTGATCTCTTCTAAACTTTTCTTTTCTGCTTCCGTTGCTTGGTGAACATTTTGGGAAATTTCTCCCGCCTTAAACAGAGCGCCTGCAACAGTGACTCGAATGTCAGTTTGTTTTTCTAATAGAGAAAAGAAAGAATCCAAACTTTCTTTGATAGAGTCCACATCTCCCAAGATTAATGAGATAGTTTTTGTTCCGGATTGAACGATGTCAGTGTTCTTAGTCATTTCTTCTTTTCCATCTCTGATCAATCTGGAAATCTCTTTGATTGTGTTTGCAGTTTGATCTGCTAATTTTGAGATCTCGTCTGCGACTACAGCGAATCCTCTTCCATGTTCTCCGGCTCTGGCTGCTTCTATAGATGCGTTTAATGCGAGAAGATTTACTTTATCTGCGATATCGGTGATTGTTCCCAATTTTGCAGTGGTACTGGAAGAACTGGATTCGATCCTTTTAATAGATTTTTCGATCGCGATTAAACTTTCTTCTGATTCTCGAGCATGTTTCCATGCAGTTTCGAATAAAACTTTAGTCGAAACAAGTCCAGCTTCCATATCCTGAAAACTGATCTCCAATTTTTGAAATGAGTTTTCTAAAGTTCCTGTTGCTTCTAATTGTTTTTTCGTAGAATCAGATACATCTGAGATTGCGTTAGCGATCTGGTTCATGCTTACGTTAATTTCTTCTAGACTATTTGCTTGGTCAGTTGTTTTGTCGGCTACAGTTGTTGAACTTTGGACCAGGCCTTCTAAAATCCCGTTTACGGATTCTGATTTTTCTTTAACTTCTCCCTGAATGGAGACATTATATTTTCGGACTTCTTCCAATTCAGCAAGATTGATTGCCTGATTCATAAACTCTCGTTTGAATGTTGTAGAAAAATAGATTAATATTCCTGTCTCGAAAATTACGAAAATTGCATGTAATAGAACGATGTCCCAGCCGTTTCCGTAGTTGAATATGATGATTGGAGTTTCGAAAATATTATATCCGATACTTTGGCAGAAGGAGAACAATCCGTGGTGGACCGCTATATACAATGCGCCAGGAATAAGCGTTTTCCAATCTCTATAATAAAGAAGGAATGCCAATGCTACGAAAACATGGAAATGCATCTCTATTCTTCCGAACTGAGATTGGATCAGTATTCCGGACCAGGCCATGATGAGGACTGCATTTAAGATCCTCAGAATATATTGGCCTCGTCCAAACAAAAAGCCTATGCTTGAAAGTACTCCGATGATTATCGAAGAATTTAAGACAAATTTCCAAGTGCCGTATTCTAAGGATAATAGAAGTGCGAAAGGAATATGAGCTAAAAGAAGAATGTAGAAGAAACGATCTACCTTCTTGGTTTCCTCGTTAAATTTGAGTTTAGCTGTATCTTGGATACTCTGTTTATGCTGAGGCGGATTCATATTTTTTCCCCGGAAGGGTTTTTATTTTTAAGCCCGATTTCGGACTCTATTTCTTTTAGGTCCGATCTTTCGAAAGTCCCGTTTTTCTTTTCGTTTATTATGAATCGCTTAAATGTTTAGAAACTTTGGTTCTTTTTTATCGCTTATGAATTTTATAAGTTCTGTCGGATTTTGATCCCAATGTTTATCAAATTCGAAAATTAATCCTTTGATCCTTCCCGCAGAATTTACCCAAAGGACCGAATCTGGATGATCTATCTCTCCATTTTTATTGGAAGAAAATGCCATAACTCCAAAAAGTCTTGCAAGCTCGAAAGCCCTACCCCTCGACTCTAGTCGGATAAATTTAGTCTCCGATTTTATATCAGAGAAATATTTTTCAAAACGTTCTTCTGTATCTTTTTCAGGATCTAAAGTTACAAATACTAGTCTTAGATCTTTTTGTTTCGAAATTAGGTTTTTCAATTTTTGCAAACTGCCATGGCATATTGTTTTGCAGTTAAGATATCCGAAATAGACCAGATTCTCTTTTCCGATCAAAGCTTCGCGTATATCTGTAGTTTTACTACCTTCTTCACTTATATGGAATTCAGGTAGACTTCTGTCTGCTTCCATCATTCCGGAAGAAGAGCTAGGTAAAAAATAGAATAACGGAAATATTACTATTAATCCACCTACTGCAAGTTTCCAGATATCAGTTTGCATTTTGTTAAAGAGGTATTTAAAAAACCTCTAATATTACCAAAGACGAATAACTTGCTTTTTATTCAAAAAATTTCCTAAAAGAATGCCTGGAGAATTAAAGGAAATTTATTTATGAATATGTTAAGTTTAAGTTATTTCTTGGGAAAAAGTTATTTAGACTTTGGGCTGTTTTGTAGGAATTCCAACACGAATTTCGTGTAGAAAATTGTATTGCTGAATTTGGAATTTTAGTGTACATGGGAAAAGGCTTCTCCCACAAGCCCACCTCCTCCACCCGAACCAGGGCGGGGGCGATCTCCATTCCATGTTGGAATTCCAACATGCGGATGTGAATTCTAAATCTCAGTGTTGATATAAATTTATTTAGATTATTGAAATGAAGAGGAAGACTCTTCGAAAACATATAGAGTAGCGTGACTCACCGAATTGTTACACCCCCAGCCCTTGCAAGCAAGGACTGGGTT
>NZ_RQFY01000012.1:300000-465383 GCF_004769555.1 Leptospira koniambonensis
TAATTTGAGGGAAGTTCTTAAGATTAGGTCTCTTGTATCTTTGGCCATTGTTTACCGAATGGAATAGAGAACCTTTCTGGATCCGATCCTTTCCCGATTGGTTTCCATTCTATTCTTATAGCCGTAGGCTTTCTCAGGTTTTAAAAGAGAAAATAGATCATACAATTCGATCTCGAATTGAAGCATTACTTCTGCTACTTCTTCAGGAAATTTTTCCAGAGATTTCATAGCATCCACACAAACATGTCTGGAATTGATCTTATCAGGACGGATCTCTTCGGCTATCTTTCTGAAATTTTGTTTTGTGATCGTTCCGCCAACAGAAGTTTTTTTACCTCTGTCTTTGGAGATTGCAATGATAGTGCGAGTAACTTTCATCACTTCTTTATCATCTGGGATCATTCCCATAGAAGCAGAAAGATCAGATCTTGCAGCAGTCACCTGGTCCAGATCTTCGAAAGCACTGGAGTCAGCGATCTCCAACAGATTTTTATAACCTGTGATTGTTTCCAGGTTCATCGCCTTAGTAACCTTAGAAAAAGTCACAGGACTTAGCATACTTTTAAGAGTAGAAATAAAATTTTTGAGAGCATAAGAAGATTCGATCATAGGTGCTGAAATCCCTTCGATCTCTTCTTTTACAAGCATACGGATATCGGTTCTGGCTTCCGGCCCACCGATCTTGACCGTGACCGGAACCAAATCTTTAGCCACGATATGGAGTGCTCGGATCTCGTCCGAATCCATATCTTCCGTTTCCGTGCCTCCTTTTAATCCTACGATAGGATAACTCTGTTTCAGAGAAATCAGGTGGCGGCGAAGTTCGATAATTTTGCGGTCTATCTGCTCTTTCACGTTTCTAATATCGTCCTTTTCAAAGAAACAGTAAGGATTTTTAAGAAAAAAGCTCTAGTAAAGTAGCTTCCTCCGCGTTTTGGCGCCTCTGCGTGAGCAGAAAAGGTATGGAACTTATTGTATGATTGCGAGGATCTGACTGTCTTATGCTTTCAAAACTTCCTTTGCTGCCTATCCTAACTTTCTTCATCTTCTTTGGATGTTCCGGAGAGGATATAGACGAGATCAAAGGAAAGAAGAAGGAAGAATTCAACCCAGTTGCTAATTATATTGTTTGTGTAGTTTCCACTCAAGCCTGCATAGATTCTCAAGGAGAAGATTGTTTTATCACAGAAAATGATCCGCAATACTTCACTCCCGGAGGCGGCGGGGTAGAGGCCTTCTGTTTTGATCGAACTGCGGAAACCATTCTCGTTACCGAAACAGGAAGCATGTAAAGCGGGCACTCAGTCTTCCGAATTGACGGGAAATGCCGATCCCGTATCAATAGACCTATGAGCCAGCCGAAGGGCAGTACCTTTTTGAAAAAACTTCCTACATGGGTCCAGGAAATCTTTGGAGAAGAATCCGTAGATTCCTCACTCTCCTTCTTTTTTATCGTTTTATTAGTTTTAGCTTTTAAATCCTCAGTCTTGGACGCGAACAATATTCCTTCGGGATCCATGCTCCCAACTCTCAAGATAGGGGACTTTCTGTTCGTAAATAAAATGAGATATTCTCTCCGACTTCCTTTTACGGATATTGAACTCAAAAGATATGATGATCCCAAAAGAGGGGATATCGTAACCTTCATCCCTCCCGATGGAGCCGTCTCGCCGGAAGAGAAAGAAGGCTGGTTTCCTAAACGATTTGTAAAAAGAGTGATCGGTCTTCCGGGTGATCGTATACGTATTGTAAAGGTACTACATGAGAGAGATGGGTTTCCAACAGTCTACGGTAAAATCGAATACATGGAGAGAGGAAAAACAGACTTCTCCGCTTATGACTTCAAGGACACAGAAAAAGGAAATCTATTCGATGACCTGGACGATGACGCTGCAGTCCAATATTATCTTTTTAAAGAAAAGAAGCCAGACTTCGAACATTATGTGATCGAAGGAAATGTTCGTCCTTATAATCACGAATTCAAAGACGCGGATTGTTTCCAAGTCACAGGTTGTGTGATCCCTGATGATCATTATATGATGATGGGAGACAACCGCACAAATTCTTCCGACTCCAGATTTTGGGGATTTGTTCCAAGGGACAATATACTCGGAAAAGCAGCGTTGATCTATTTCTCCATTAACTGGAAAGATCATGTATGCGCTTATAAAAGTGCAGAAGATCTAGGACAAAATGGAGACTCTGCTCAAAAATACGATCCAGATGAATTTAGATCAAAATGTGGGGACATCGGTTCTAATATGAACTGGTTCAAGAGCACTGTATTCTATAGAATTCCGAGGATGCAGGTTCGTTGGTATCGGATTGGAACCGTATTAGAATAAATGAGTGAGTCGGATCAAAAACCCCCTGAAAATAAGGACGGTTCTCCTTGGCAGCTTGCTAGCCTGGGAATGGAGTTTACTTTTATCATCATTGCTTCTGTTTTTATAGGAAGGTATCTGGATGGTCGATTTGGATGGTCTCCTTTTGGGATTCTGTTCGGAGCGGTTTTCGGATTTGGTTACGGGATTTATTATCTTCTCACCAGAGTTTCCCAATTCGATAAAAAGGATTAGGTTTCCTTGGGGATGAAGGACTCTGACGGAGTGTTACAGCCTAAAAAGTATTATTTTGGTTTTGTAATACTTCTGCTTATCTTTGGATCCTGGTACTGGTTCTACGGAGCTTCTTATCCAAGCATATGGAAGGGAATTGTAATATCCCTGATCATATCTTTGCCTATTAATCATTTTAGATTTTATAACCTTTGGAAACATTCCAAAGAGGGTTTTTTAATCCAATTTGGAACGACTGTTCTGTCTTTTTTTATTCATTTAGCCGTTTTAGTACTGTTTATCTGGAGAGGCGAACGTGAAGGTTTTGTGATCGGTTTTTTTATTGCCCATTTCGCCAACCTTTTAATATTGGTATTCGCAAGGTGACCCCTTAAAACGCCTCAAAGAACGTTTTAAAGGACTATTGCGGGAAATAGAACCCTGGGTGGTGCTCCCAAAACTCTTCTTTCCTGTCGTTTACGAGAGGACCCTTTTACAAGTATGTTGAAACAAATCTTCGCAACCGCATTATTATTGTTCTCACTTCCATTATTTGCTTCTGAGGGAGAAGCTTCCAAACCATTCGATTTGAATGAAGTGTTGGTTCACCACTTGATGGACCATGCTGAGTTTCCTTTCAATGTCGGCGGGCATAAAGTGTACGAAGGGCATGAAGGTTTCGATACCAATGCTCATGATATTTTCGTAGATCATCATAACGGGAAAAGATTTCATTTTAAAGGAGGATTGAATCTACATATCACACGTCGTGTTACAATGATGTGGATCGTTTGTTTCTTTCTTCTTATCGTATTTATCCCTGCCGCTCGACTGATCGCAAAAAATCCATTAAAGATACAAAGCAGATTTGCTAACGCTGTAGAAGCGTTTGTAAATTTTCTAAAAAACGATGTAGTCGATTCCAATATGGACGGCCACGGACATGCGTATTATCATTATATCTTCACATTATTCTTTTTCATTCTATTCAGTAACCTTTTAGGACTTTTCCCTCCAGTGGGAGAGGTGATTGAAGTCGGAACTGAGATAGTCCAAAATTATGTGAATGGAGAAGAAGTAGCAAATGCGGCTGCAGTTTCTTCCGCTCATCACGAACCTATGTGGATCGCAAAGGTTTGGAATGGTATTACTGTAACTGGTGATATTTCTGTTACCTTAACTCTCGCTCTCATTACAATGTTATTATTATATGGAACCGGTTTCGTATACCAAGGGCCAAAATATATTTTTCATTCGGTTCCGAATGGAGTTCCTTGGTTACTTTGGCCTCTTATGTGGCCTTTGGAGTTTATCGTTTCACCAGTTGCTAAGACAACTGCTTTAACTTTACGTCTTCTTGCAAATATGACTGCAGGGCACGTAATGATCTTATCAATCATTGGATTTATCTTCTTCTTCCAAAGTTATTTGGTATCCATTGCTTCTATTCCGGCAGCGGTGGTCCTTTACTTCTTGGAGACATTTGTGGCCTTCTTGCAGGCTTACGTTTTCGCACTATTAACCTCGCTCTTTATTGGGTCGAGTATGCACAGGCATTAATTTTAGAATTATAAGAGTTCAAATTAGGAGAATTAAGCAAAATGGAATTCGGACTAGGATATATCGGCGTTGGCTTAGGTCTAGGACTAGCAGTTCTTGGAGCAGGTTTAGGAATCGGAAGAATCGGAGGATCTGCTGCGGAAGGAATTAGCCGTCAGCCTGATGCTGGTGGAAAAATCCAAACTGCAATGATCATTTCTGCAGGTCTTATCGAAGGTGCGGCTCTGTTCGCAATCGTAATCGCTCTTTTAGCTTCCTTAACACTCGGCGGAGAATTGACTAAAACTGTTAACAAAGCAGTTGCAACTCCTGCTGCGGCTTCTCAAACAGAAGGTAAATAAGCTTGTTTCTTTTAGCAGCATCACTTGATCTACTAAATGTAAATCCGGGTCTAGTAATCTGGACCCTTCTTACATTTACGATCGTAGTGATTATCTTAAAGAAGTTCGCTTGGGATGTGATCCTCAAAGCACTCGATGAGAGAGCCGAGACCATCCAAAACGATATTCGTAAGGCTGCTGACGTACGTTCCGAAGCGGAATCTCTGCTGAAAGATTATGAAACAAGAATCGCACAAGCAAAGGACCAAGCTAATGGAATCGTAGCGGAAGCGAAATCGGACGCTACTAACCTGAAAAACAAAATGTTGGATGATGCTTCGAAAGAAGTGAAAGCGTTAAAAGATACCGCTATCAAAGATATCGAACTCGCAAAATCCAAAGCATTGGCAGAACTCCAAGGACAGATCGTAGACATGACCGTTCAAGTCGCGGCACTGGTTCTGGAGAAACAGTTAAAAGCTGAAGATTATAAGTCTTTCATCGAAAACGAGTTAGGCAAGATCAAGAAACTGAGCGCGTAACAAACAAATGAGCTATTCTGCGATCCCAAAAACATACGCGGCCGCTTTTGCGGACGCTAGTTCTTCTCCGGAAGAAGCCGAACAGGAATTGGATTCTATCGTAAGTATTTTCCGTATAGAACCACAGTTCCGCGATTTTTTCGATACCCCTTCCGTTAAAAGGGAAGATAAGGAAGCAGTTTTATTAAAGACCTTCCAGGGGAAAATTTCGGAAATCACTCTGAACTTTTTACAGGTGCTTCTTCGCAGGGGAAGATTTTCATTTCTTTCCGAAATTCACGAAGCTTTAAAAGAAGAACTGGATCGTAAAGCAGGAAGAGTTCGCGCGAAAGTCAAAAGTTATCCCGCTATGGATGAGGCTTCTCTTTCCAAATTAAGGGAAGTATTAAAAGAAAGATTCAAATCGGAATTCATCTTGGAAGCAAGTGAAGATCCGAGCCTTCTCGGAGGTTTCGTGGTCAGATTCCAAGACTTGGCGATCGACTCTTCCATGAAAAGCCAACTTAAGAAAGTAAGGCAAACCTTGCTGGACAGCAAATTACCGGTCGGAGTGGTGTATGAAAATTAAAACAGACGAAATTACGTCGGTCCTCAAACAGGAAATTTTAAATTATAAAAAAGATCTGGGTGTCGAAGAAGTCGGAACTGTTCTGGAAGTAGGGGACGGTATCGCTCGAGTTTTCGGCCTCAGAAATGTAATGGCCGGAGAACTTGTAGAATTCCAAAACGGAGTTCGCGGTCAGGCATTCAACTTGGAAGACAATTCCGTGGGTGTGATCATTTACGGAGAATACAAAAATATCCGTGAAGGATTCTCCGTAAAAAGAATCGGAAAAATTTTAGAGGTTCCGGTTGGACCGGAAATGCTCGGACGTGTGGTAAACCCACTCGGTGAGCCTCTTGATGGAAAAGGACCAATCAATACCAAACATACTCGTGCGGTAGAAAGTCCAGCTCCTGGTATTTCCAAAAGACAACCGGTTGAAGAGCCTCTTCAAACTGGTATCAAAAGTATTGATGCAATGATCCCGATAGGCCGTGGCCAAAGGGAGTTGATCATTGGAGACCGTGGAACTGGTAAAACTTCCATCGCTCTTGATACGATCATCAACCAAAAAGGTTCCGGAGTTATCTGCGTTTACGTAGCGATCGGACAAAAAGCTTCCACTGTAGCGACTATTGTGGAAAAACTAAAAGCGGTTGGAGCCCTGGAATATACCATCGTGGTTTCCGCAACTGCTGCTGATCCTGCTCCTCTTCAATACATCGCACCGTATTCCGGCTGTTCTATGGCTGAATACTTCATGTATAATGAGAAAAAAGCTACCTTAGTTGTTTATGATGACTTATCAAAACAAGCGGTTGCTTATCGCCAAATGTGTCTTCTTCTTCGTAGACCTCCGGGCCGCGAAGCTTATCCTGGAGACGTATTCTATCTTCACTCTCGCTTATTAGAAAGAGCGGCTAAATTGGATGAGAAATATGGAGCAGGTTCATTAACCGCGCTTCCTATCATCGAAACCCAAGAAGGTGAGGTTTCTGCTTATATTCCGACTAACGTGATTTCGATCACTGATGGTCAGATCTATCTACAATCTAACTTATTCGCATCAGGGGTTCGTCCTGCAGTGGATGTGGGTATCTCCGTATCTCGTGTTGGTTCCGCAGCTCAGATCAAAGCGATGAAACAAGTCGCTGGAAAAATGAAACTGGAATTAGCTCAGTTTAGAGAGTTAGAAGCATTCGCTCAGCTTGGAACTGACTTGGATCCAATCACTCAGGCTCAGTTGGACAGAGGATATCGCATCGTTGAGATGTTGAAACAACCTGTTTCCAGCCCTTATCCTGTAGAAGAACAAGTGGTCGAAATTTTTGCGGTAACCAGAGGACATATGGACAAAGTTCCAGTTCCTAAGGTGAGAGAGTTCGGAGCACATTTATTAAACGTTCTTCGCACACAACAGCCAGAAGTATTGAACGCTATTCGCACCGAAAAGAAAATTTCGGACGAAGGAAAACTGGGAGAGGTTATCGCCTCTATCGCAGCTGACTTTGTTAGGAACCTGAAGTAAGCGGAGAAAAATCTTGGCTACACCTCGGGAAATAAAGAAACGGATCAGCTCCGTTAAGAACACTCGGAAGATCACTCGAACTATGGAAATGGTCGCTACGGCTAAATCCAAAAAGTTGAGTGATCGGGTGAATGCGTCTCATCCATTCTCTAATAAAATTAAAGAATTGGTGGGAGCGCTTGCATCCCTTGCTTCCGTAGTAAAAAGTCCTTATTTAAGAAAACCGAATACGATTCGTTCGATCGCTCTTCTTGTGATCACTGCTAACAGAGGTCTTTGTGGTGGATATAACTCCAAAACAATCCGTTTAGCAAAAAATCGCATCCAAGAATTGAAAGATCAGGGCGTGAATGTTCGACTTTTTGTCGTAGGTAAAAAAGGAATTTCCTATTTCCAATTCGCAAAAGAGAAAATAGAAAAATCCTATACTCATATTGACGATAAGTCCGGTTACAAAGAAGCGGAAGAGTTTGCGGACTTCTTCTTGGGTCTATTTGCAAGTGAAGAAGTGGATTCAGTAGAAATTATTTCTACGGTTTATCATTCTTCTGCAAACCAAGAGCCTGAAGTTACTAAGGTTCTTCCGTTTGAAGCACAAGGAGAAGCTAACGTAGGTTCCAACGTTCTGTATGAGCCAAGTCCGGCTGATATTTTGGAATCACTTCTTCCTTTAGTAGTAAAAACTGCATTTTTAAAGGCGATCTTGGAAGCGAATTGTTCCGAGCAGATCGCAAAGCGCGTGGCCATGAAATCCGCAACGGACGCGGCCTCCGAGATGATCAAACTTCTGACCCGCGGTTACAACCGTATTCGTCAGGCGAAGATCACTCAGGAGATCTCGGAGATTGTAGCGGGTGCGGACTCGCTAAACTAGTTCTGGTATTGGAGTACTTGGATGAGCAAAGGTAAAGTAAAACAAATCATCGGATCCGTTTTGGATATCGAATTCGAGTCCGGACATCTGCCCGAAATTTTTAACGCGCTTGAAATCGACGCGGTCGTAGAAGGCAAAAAGGAAAAAATTATCGCCGAAGTGCAACAGCATACCGGTGGTAGTGCGGTAAGAGCGATTGCTCTTTCTTCCACTGACGGCCTTGTAAGAGGACAGGATGTTTCTGATACAGGAGCTCCTATTTCCGTTCCAGTTGGGGACGTGACCCTCGGAAGAATTTTTAACGTTCTGGGAGAGCCTGTTGATGAGGGTGCTCCTATCCAAGTGAAAGAGCGTAAGCCGATCCATAGAGCGGCTCCAAGTTACGAAGACCTTTCCCCTAAAACGGAAGTATTCGAAACAGGGATCAAGGTTATCGACCTTCTTGCACCTTACATCAAAGGTGGAAAGACCGGACTCTTCGGAGGAGCCGGAGTTGGTAAGACAGTTCTTATCCAAGAGTTGATCAACAATATCGCGAAACAACACGGTGGATTCTCAGTATTCGCTGGTGTTGGCGAAAGAACCAGAGAAGGAAACGACCTCTGGAGAGAGATGAAAGAATCCGGAGTTATCAACAAGACTGTACTTTGTTATGGTCAGATGAATGAGCCTCCTGGTGCTCGTCTTCGCGTTGCTCTTTCTGCTCTTACAATGGCGGAACATTTCCGTGATTCCATCGGAACAGACGTATTACTCTTCGTAGACAATATCTTCCGTTTCTCCCAAGCGGGATCAGAAGTATCGGCTCTACTCGGACGTATGCCTTCTGCGGTAGGATACCAACCAACTCTTTCAACAGAGATGGGTGCTCTTCAAGAGCGTATTACTTCTACTCGTAAGGGATCCATTACTTCCGTTCAGGCGATTTACGTTCCTGCGGACGACTTGACTGACCCTGCTCCTGCGAATGCGTTCGCTCACTTGGATGCAACTACGGTTCTTTCTCGTGCGATCTCTGATAAAGGAATTTATCCTGCGGTTGACCCACTTGACTCTACTTCCCGCGTGATGAACGCAGAAGTTTTGGGTGCGGAACACTATGGTGTTGCTCGTGAGGTTCAAAGGATTCTTCAACGTTATAAAGACCTTCAAGATATTATCGCGATCCTTGGTATGGACGAACTTTCTGAAGACGATAAGGTTCTTGTTGCGAGAGCAAGAAAGATCGAGAAATTCCTTTCTCAGCCTTTCCACGTTGCAGAAGTATTCACAGGATCTCCTGGAAAATACGTAAAACTTGCAGATACAGTTCGCTCTTTCAAAGAGTTGATCGCAGGAAATTGCGACCACCTTCCAGAGCAAGCCTTCTACATGGTAGGAACCATAGAAGATGCGATCGAGAAGTCCAAAAACCTGAGAGCATAATTGATGGCAGCCAAGCTAGACGTATCGGTAATCTCTCCAGAGAAACTACTCTTCCACGGCGATGCTGACAGCATCGTCGTACCTGGAAGCGAAGGGTTTTTCGGAGTGTATCCGGGCCATACTTCTCTTGTTTCCCTGCTTGGGATCGGCGTGTTGGAAGTCCGACAAGGAAATAAAACCAAAATCGCCGCTATCGAAGGCGGGTTTTTCGAAGTAAGAGACAATAAAGTTACAATTTTAACGGACCACGGTAGCCTTAAGGAAGATATCGACCTTGCTGCCGCCCAAAAAGCCCTAGAAGAAGCGGAAGCTCTTCCTGCCTCCACAGAGAAAAATACTCTCGTCCTAAAAGCAAAAACCCGAATTTTAGCAGCTTCACGCTAATATTTAGGGGTTCCAAATTCCGAAAATTATATAGGGACACTTCTATTGGTTAAGGCCAAAGAAGTGTCCCAAATAAGAAGATAAGGTCCTCTAATATAATGGGACTGTATCGGAATTTTTTCGGATTGTATTTCCTGCAACTTAGGAGATCCTCCGAATAGACAGACGGATTTTTAGCATACTGTAGGAAGCATGGCGGAAGATTTTACGATAGACGAGGGAGAGGGGTTTCCAGCTGGAAATGGAGAGGATTTTGATCCGAGCGAAATGAGCTTGGACGAAATAGATTCTCTCTTGGCTAACGATGGTGATTCCTCCGATTTTAATTTCGATTCCGTTCCGGGAGATTCCCCAGATACCGAAGGCTTTGAAGAATTACTCGCTTCCTCCGGAGATGATTATCCGGAGGACCTTCCTAATTTTGAACCTGAAGAAACTGATTTTGACTCTGATTTAAGCCAATTAGATGAGTCAGTCCATTTGGACGAAGACTTTGATTTCGAACTCACCGATCCAATGATCGACGCTGAGATCGACAGACTTTTAGATATTGATGATGATCTGTCTCCTTCTACATCTTCTTCCTCTGCCCCTTCTTGGAGAGATTCTTCTCCTTCCATTTCTTCTCCTGAAAATCATGAGGAAGCATTTGGAGACTTAGGATCTTTAGACTTGGGAGATTTCTCTCAACCTGGAGAAGTGCCTTCCTCTGCATTCCATTCAGACGACCAACCATTCGATTGGGGAGGGGACTCTTCTGATCAGGACGAAGTAGTTGGACTTTCTGACGCTGACCTTGACGATGAGACACCGATCTCACTTTCAGATGACGAATTACATAATATTGATATAGGTTCCAACCTTGCGGACTTCTCTATGGATGAGGAAGAAGTTTCTGCTCCAGAGGATTCAGGTTCCAAAACATTCGAAGACGAAATAGTTTCCGACGACGAAGGCCCAATCTCTCTCTCCGAACATGAGTTAGACGATATCATGGCAGAGGACTTCAGCCCGAACATGGAAGAAGAAGGATTCGGAGACCTGGGTGGAGACGATATCTCCATGCCTTCTTCCGAATTGACCGAAGATATTAACTTCGAAGGCGAAGAAGAAAAGGACATCGCACTTTCTACGGACGAATTGGATCATCTTTTAGAAGGTGATCCTTCTTTAGAGAGCAAAAATTCTTTCGATGAGATGGGAGATTTTGGAGATCTAGATCTTGGTTCCGTTTCTGAAGAACATACTTCTTCTGATTTAGATATGGAAGAAGAAGCGAACGAACCGATTGCACTTTCAGACGACGAACTTGGAAATCTATTGTCCTCAGGAGATGAGGATGAGATCGAAAGTATCCAACTGGATGATCTTGATTCTGTAGGAGCTCCTACAGCAGAGTCAGAGTTCGGAATGGAAGAAGATACTGATCCTTCTTCTGAATTAGACCTAAGTGATTTTAATTTTGATCCTGAGCCGGAAGGCACTAAAGACGAATTTGGAGGAGAAGATGAATCTATCTCTCTTCCTGTTTCCGATTTTGATAATTTCGGAATGAGCGAGGAAGAAAATCCTTTAGATACCGGATTGGATCTGGGAGATTTCGAAGATAATGCAAAATCAGAAGAAAAAGTTTTCGAAGAATCTTTAGGAGACTTCACTTCTGCAAGTGATGAGGATATTTTAGGAAGTTCCGATTCCGATCTGATGGATTTCTCTCCTACAGAAACTTCCGAAGAAGATTTCTTCGCGGAAGGCTCTGATCCAGATGAGCCGATCGCGCTCTCAGACGATGAGTTAGGAAACTTATTGTCTTCTGGAACAGAAGAGGAAGAAGAACATACTGGAACTACTTTAGATCTTTCTTCCGACCTTGATGATAACGAACCGATCGCACTTTCCGATGATGAACTTGGAAACTTACTCTCTGGCGAAGAAGAAACAGTTTCTTCTTTAGATTCGGAAGAAGACGAACCAATTGCACTCTCAGACGATGAGTTGGGAGACCTATTATCTTCTGGAGACGAAGAAACTTCAGATGCAGATATATTTGCAGATGCTCCGCCTATAGAACATGACGATACCGCTCCGGTAGAATTTGGAGACTTCAGTTTAGATTCAGAAGCAGATGAACCTATCGCTCTTTCGGAAGATGAGTTAGGACATTTATTGGAAGAAGAGCCTGAAATAGAAACTGCTTCTACCGATCTGATGGAAGATTCTGATGAGCCGATCTCACTTCCAATCAACGAGTTAGACGATATCGGAACTCCTGATGTAACTTCCGATTATGATATAGATTGGGACGGACCTGTTGCAGATCTGAATGATCTTGGTACCGGAGAAGGAAATGCAGTTGCTGCACCTTCTGATTGGGATCTTGGCGAAGAAGCAGACGAACCTATTACATTATCCAATGACGAATTAGGAAATTTACTCTCTGACGAAACCCCTGAAGGAGTAGATTCAGAAGACTTAGACCAATTATTATCTTCTCCTCCTGAAGCAACCGACCTAAATGATTTAGGTTCTTTTGAAGATGATATCCAAATTTCAGGTTTAGATTTCGCAGGAGATTCGAGCGACGAGATCGTTCCAACCATAGAAAGATTAGCTCCTGAGCCGGAGCTAAATTTTGTCCTAGATGAATATGCGGATGAGAATGAACTTTCTCCTCTGGAAGAGGTCCGCCAAGCAGGGAGCGCTGCAGTAGAGCCTGAAACAGGTGGTGAGGCAATTCCTACTCAAGATGAGATGAAACGAATTCTTCTCTATTTGGATGAGTTACTTGGAAATCTTCCAGATGATATGATCCGTGACTTCTCTCGTTCAGACTATTTTGAACTTTATAAGAAATTAATGAAACAAATCGGCGTTTGACGATGGGTCTGTTAGACAAGGTCACTCGTCTCATTCGTTCTGGAAATTTAGAATCTGGAGCAAAAGTTTCTTCTTCGGTCGCAGTTTCCGGAGAAGAGAAACCTTCTCTATTGAAAAAGTCCATGGCAGTACGTGCCAAAGGCCTTTTAGAAAAGGCAATGGATTTTGGAGGGAAAAAAGAGAAGGCCCCTTCTGCTTACGAAGATCCTACTAACTTCGAACCTGCAACAGCTTCTACATCCTCTGAAGACGATTTTAGTTTTGATTCTCCTTCTGCTGATTTCGGAGATATAGATTTTGGAGCTGACACTTCAAGTGATATGTTCGGAGGAGAAGATTCCGATTCAGAAGTTTCTTTCCCTGACTCTGCTTTCGGTGAAGAAAGTTTTGGAGAAGATTCAAACAGTGATTTTGATCTATCTTCTACAGACTTCGGTTCTTCTACTGAAGAAGGATCAGATTTTGAAATGGATCCAGATCTTGGACTAGGATTAGAAGATTCGGATCTGGGTGCGGACTTTGGAGAACTTCCTGAAGAAACTCCAAGCAAAGGATTATTATCCAAGGCAGAGGAGGCAAAAGAAGATGAGGATTTCTCTTCTGGACTTTCTAAGCCTGATGCAATTAAAGATCCGTTTGATGATTGGGTCAAGGATGCAGAAAACCAAGCAAGCGGGGAAGCGGGCCGTCCTTTTAACAAGGAACAGAGTGATACTGAAAATGCTCAGTTCTTATTCGATGATGATTCTGATTATTCTACGCTTCCTATCGATCTGCAAATTGCTTCTCGCAAAAAATTAGAGAACTATTTATCTGCATTCGAAATTTCTAAAGAAATTTCTGCTTCCAAAGATTTTACTAACTTCTTCGAAAACTTAAGTTTCTCCATCCAAGGACAGATCGGTGCTGAATCTATAGTAGTTTTCTCTTCTACAAATGGAGAATACGATGTGCTTCGTGTTGTGGAAGCACAGGGAATAGGCGCGGATCCCGATTGGGTTTTAGAAGTAGGTGACGAAAGTTACCAAGCCGCATTAAAAACTCCTTCTGTCGTCTACGCGAAAGAGATTTTAAAACATTCTCCTCCTAAAAAAGAGAAAGAGATCTTGGAGAAAACGGAAGCAGAGATGCTTGTCCCAATTCGCAGTTATGACGAATTTTATGGAATTATAATATTAAGCAAAACCGTAGCTGGCGAAGATTACACGATCGAAGACTTAGAGTTCTTGAAGATCGTCGGAGAAATGGCCGGATCCGTATTAAGAAGGATCATGGACTTGGAAGCTCTTCACCAAGAAAACGATCGTTTAAGCCAAGTAGTCAAAAGTAACGAAAGAATACTATCGACTGCAAGAGATCTTGCCGGAGTCCGTGATATGGACGAGGCATACGACTATCTGGTAGAAGTATTAAAAAAAGAACTTGGATTAAGACGTTGGAGTTTCCTACTTTTAGATAGGAGCACCAGAAAAGAATACAAAGTATTCGGAACAAATTTACTTACGCCTGATACTTCCGGAAAATTCAGACTCGGATTAGATTCTAACTTAGTTGGAATAGTCGCCAATGTTCCTGGTGTTTTCAGGATTGCAAATTTCAGAAAGAACCCGGAACTTCTATCTCAGTTATCCAATGATGAGATCGGGCTCATGCATGATTTCGATATTCTTCCATTCTTAAACTTGAACTGGCTTGTGGGAATGTTATTCATCCACGAAACAGAAAGACCCTGGACGGACACTGACCGCGAAACAGCGGTTGGAATCTCCGAGATCGCTTCTCCGGTGCTTTCCAATTTATTAATGCTGGAAGAAAGAGATGCAGTCTTCAGAGATCCATTCAGTCCTGTAGAATCCAGGATAGATGAAGCTATTTCAAGAGCATCCAAGATAGGAACTCCTTTTAGTCTCACTGTTTTCAAAGTCCAAAACACAACCAGAATGGTCCGAATTAAGGGTGCAGGATTTTTTGCTCATTATTGTGAAGAACTAAGAGCATCCATCCAAGAAAATCTGGGAGAGACAGATTACTGTTATAGAGTAGGCCAGGGAAAATACGTAGTTGTCCTTGATGGAAAAGATCGAGAAGAAACTCAGATCGTAGTCCGTAAGATCCGAAATAGAATTGTAGAATTGGATAGAAAGAATAAAGATTTCCAGACTTCTACAGCCAACCAAACTCTTTGTTACCCTGCGGATACCAGAGAGAAAGAAAGAATGTTGGAACTGATAGAAGAATCCTAGTTATTAAAGATCATCTTGTAGGAGCTCCTACAGTTTTTTAAAACCGCCCCCGCCCAGATTCGGGAGGGGGGAGTGGCCCGTGGGAAAGCTCATTCCCGCTTATCACAAAGTCCCCCCTTTGTCAACGAAATCTTCCTATTCTCCCCCGTGTTGGAATTCCAACATGAACGTTGATTTCTTTAAAAGTCCTTTCATAACCCCTAATCCAATCCCTCCTTCCAACTCCGGTTTTTCCTTCTAAACTTCTGTCTCTTAAACAACCTATCTACTTTCATAATCCATTATTTAAACATTGACTTAATTAAATAACTGTTTAAATAATGGATTATGAATGCTTTTGCAGCTCTTGCGGATGATACAAGAAGGGAAATAGTAAGGCTGGTGGCCAAAAACGGTGAACTCACTTCGACCGAGATAGGGCAAAATTTTAATATTACACCACCTGCAATTTCCCATCACTTAAAAGTATTAAAGAGTGCCAAAGTCCTTAATATGAAGAAAGAAGCGCAAAAGCGTATCTATAGTCTTAACGGATCCAGCATTAACGAAATGGAAGATTGGCTGCTGGATATAATCGATCTATGGAACAAACGTTTGGATAAATTAGATCGATACGTATTAAAGATCAAAAAGGAGAGAGCCCGTGATAAAAAATAACGTGGAAACAAGTATAGAAGGCAATAAGGTAATTTACAAAAGATACTTTGACGTAGAGCCAGAACTTCTCTTCGAAGTATGGTCTATGTCTGAACATCTTGCCGAATGGTGGGGACCAGACGGATTTACATTAACTACTAAGCGTATGGATTTTACGAATGGCGGGATCTGGGAATTTATCATGCACGGGCCAGATGGACATGATTATAAAAATAAGATCCAATTCACTGATATCAAAAAGCCTCTTCACATTCACTATAAACATTTAGGCGATGGAGAAGGTGATCATGATGTTCATTTCGAATCAAAAATACTATTCGAAGAAGTCGGCGAAGGCACGAATCTCACAATGGAACAAATCTTCCCGAGCAAAGAAGAACTCGAAAGAGTGAATGAAAAATACGGCGCGATCGAAGGTGCTAAACAGCATATCGGCAACCTCGCTAAATACTTAGAAAAACTTAAACAGTCGAAGAAGAGCTAATCGAGAAATTGTAGGAGCTCTTAACAGACAAAGATTATTTCTTCTTAGTTGAATCCACTAGGTCATAGAATTTCTGAAACAAGTATCTACTATCATTCGGGCCAGGAGAACTTTCTGGATGGTATTGAACCGACAGAAGAGGATAACCCGATTTCAAAATACCTTCTACAGTATCGTCGTTCAGATTGATAAAAGAGATCGGTTCTTTTACGGAAGATTCTGCGACTACAGCGAAACCATGGTTTTGGGAAGTGATCTCCACTTTACCGGTCTCCAAACTTTTTACAGGTTGGTTTCCGCCTCTATGGCCGAACTTCATTTTTTCAGTCTTCTTACCTAAGGTTAGGCCAATGATCTGGTGTCCTAAACAAATCCCAAAAAGAGGATAATTATTTTCTAATATAGCTTTTGTGGAATCGATTGCGTAAGTGCAAGCTGCCGGATCTCCAGGACCATTAGAAAGAAAGAATGCATCCACTCCATCTTTCATGATATCGGAAGCTGGAGTCTGAGCGGGATAAACAGAAACTGCAAAACCGGCTGCATCCAAGAGGCGAAGAATATTCGTCTTCACACCATAATCATAAACAGCGAGTTTGTATTTTTTTCCAGAGCCAGATCCGAACTCGTATTTTTTATCAGTAGTGACAACCTTCGCGAGGTCGGCATCTGCGATCCCCGGGAACTTCTTCACTTGCGCTAAAAAAGAATCAGAGTATTCATTTGCGACGAAGATCCCGCCGTTAGGAGCTCCATTCGTGCGGATGAAACGGGTCAATTTTCGAGTGTCGATCCCTTGGATCCCAGGAATTTTATAATCTTTTAAAAATTGAGATAATGTCTTTTGGGCCTTGAAATTGGAAGGACGATCCACATATTCTTTTACGATCATTCCGGCCGCTTGGATCTTTCCGGACTCCATGTTTTCAGGATGGATTCCGTAGTTCCCGATCATCGGATAAGTGAGAGTTACGATTTGGTTGGCGTAGGAAGGGTCAGTCAGAATCTCCTGGTAACCCGCCATGGAAGTATTAAAGACGATTTCCCCGACGGACTGGGTTTCGTAGCCGAAGGATTCACCTTCGTATACGTCCCCGTTTTCTAAAACCAAGAACGCTTTCATTAAGGACAGGCTTTCGCACCGAAGGCAAGGGTCAAGTGGAATCATCCAGAATTTTCTAGGAACTCCAACAAAGGAGTTGGGCGGCTCCTCACTTCGTTCGGACCGGGCTACTACGGGTTCGCGCATTCGCGCTCATCCGGCAAAGCCGGACTTCGCCCTTCGTATCCCTGCCGCATTTCTTCTCACGCAGAGACGCAAAGCCGCAGAGGAATTTTAAAGTGCCAATTTAACCCTCTGTGACCTCGGTGCTCTCTGCGCGAACCAAAAAAACTTGAAAGTTTAGCACAGAGTTCACGGAGCACGCAGAGATGGAAAACATAGGAATCCTCTTTAGCTCTTCACGGCTTTGCTTGCGAAAAAAACCGTGTATCGACGGAATGGAAGCAGGGGTAGCTGTGGCAGTTCAAAATCAGTCAGTCAAATTTATCTTACCGGATGGAAGTTCTAAAGAAGTATCCTCCGGTTCCTCATATAAGGATTTTATAGAATCCCAACTTCCGTTCTTAAAGAACAAGGCGCTCGCAGTCCGCTTGGATAGCACAACCGTTTTAGATTTGAGCCGGACCATTGATTCCACAACCACCCCAAACACAACACCTAAGCTGGAAGTTTTGACCTTCCAAGACAAAGAAGGTTGGGATACCTTCCAACATTCCGCAGCTCACTTGCTCGGAATGGCGGTCCAGAATTTATACAAAGATGCAAAATTAACCGTTGGTCCTGTGATCGAAAATGGACCTGGGTTTTTCTATTACGATATCGATTTCACCGAAACTGTGATCACTCCGGAAGATTTTCCTAAGATCGAAGCGGAGATGAAAAAGATCGTAGATAACGACCATGAAGTATTCCGTAAGGTCTGGGACAAAAAAGAAGCAATCTCCGTTTTCGAAAAAATGGGAGAGAACTATAAGGTAG
Source organism: Leptospira koniambonensis (assembly GCF_004769555.1). Taxonomy (NCBI): domain Bacteria; kingdom Pseudomonadati; phylum Spirochaetota; class Leptospiria; order Leptospirales; family Leptospiraceae; genus Leptospira; species Leptospira koniambonensis. The sequence continues at coordinate 318,038 of NZ_RQFY01000012.1, forward strand.
AGATCGTCGGGCAAATCCCTGATGACAAAGTTTCTATCTATGGAATGGGGGAATGGTTCGACCTTTGTAGAGGACCCCATATTCCACGTTCCGGATTTTTGAAAGCATTCAAGTTGACTGCACTTTCTGGAGCTTATTGGAAAGCAGATAAAAACAATCGGATGCTCACCCGAATTTACGGGATCGCATTTCCTAGTAAGAAGGAATTGGACGAGTATGTTTTCCAGTTGGAAGAAGCTAAGAAGAGGGATCACAGAAAGATCGGAAAAGAAATGGATCTATTCTCTTTTCAGCCGGAAGCTCCTGGTTTTCCATTCTGGCATCCTAAAGGAACTACTCTTTGGAATGCACTCGCAGATTATATTCGTAAAGAATGTGCGAAACGCGGATACCAAGAGATCAAAACTCCTGCTGTTCTTTCTTCTGAGTTATGGAGAAGAAGCGGTCACTGGGATAACTTCAACGAAAACATGTATTTTGTTGATATCGACGAAGAAGAATTCGCGATCAAACCGATGAACTGTCCTGGTTGTAGTTTGATCTACAAACACCATCTCCATTCTTACAGAGAACTTCCTCTTAGATTTGCTGAATTAGGAAGTGTGCATCGTCATGAATTGCACGGAGTTCTTCATGGGCTTTTCAGAGTAAGAGCATTCACCCAAGATGACGCACATATCTATGCTCCTTTGGAATATCTGGAAGCAGAAGTGTTGGATATCATTGATTTCACTTTTAATGTGTATAAGAAGTTTGGATTCCAAGAATTCAAAACTTATATCGCTACTCGTCCTGAAAAATCCCAAGGTAAGGACGAGGACTGGGAATTTGCAACCAATGCTCTCAAACAAGCCTTGGAAAAAAGAAATATCCCATTCGCCATTAAAGAGGGAGAAGGTGCGTTCTACGGACCAAAGATAGAATTTAATATCAAAGATTCTATTGGTAGAATGTGGCAATGCGGAACTGTGCAAATAGACTTCTCCATGCCGGATCGATTCGAATTAGATTATACTGATTCTGACGGAGCCAAAAAAAGACCAGTCATGGTCCATAGAGCAATCTATGGTTCCTTGGAAAGATTTATCGGGATACTGATAGAACATTTCGAAGGCAAGTTTCCACTTTGGCTTTCTCCGAACCAGATACGTGTTCTAACCGTAACCGAAAATGTGCAGGAATATGGATCCGAGATCTTAAAAAATCTGATCGATTTAGGATTTAGGGCAGAGGCGGATTTCAGAAATGAAAAGATCGGCGCCAAGATTCGAGATTCCATCCTGAAAAAGGCAAATTACCTTCTGGTACTAGGCCAAAAGGAGAAGGATTCAGGCACAGTTGCGGTCAGAAAACGAGGCTCAGAAGAAACAATTTCTATGTCTTATTCCGAGTTCCGCTCTTTATTGGAAAAGGAAGTCTCGGAAGGACTTTGAACTAAATTCTACTTGATGTACTAGGCTATCCGTAGAGAAAATCGCTTGAAAGCTAGCCTACTAGCCAAAAAATTGGAAAAAACCGGAGATTGAATGCAGAAGAGGCCTCAACCGAAACCCACCGATAAGCTATTTACTCATAGAATTAATGAGAAAATTACAGGGGTTGCCCAAGTTAGATTGGTGTCGGATGACGGAGCAATGATCGTTTCTTTTGACGAGGCATTACGACGCGCTAAAGAAGAAAACTTGGACTTGGTAGAAGTATCTGGCGACCAAGAGATTCATGTCTGCAAGATCATCGATTACGGTAAATATAAGTTCGAACTACTTAAAAAGAGTAAGGAAGCTAAGAAGAAACAACACGTAATCAACGTGAAAGAAGTGAAGATCCGTCCAAGGATCGAACAACATGATTACGATATTAAAAAACGCCACGCAGTGGAGTTTCTTCAAAAAGGTGACAAAGTTAAAGTCAGCCTTCGCTTTCGCGGTCGTGAAATGATGCACTCCGAACTCGGGATGAACGTAGTAAATCGAATGGTAGAAGATTTGAAATCGGTCGGTACTCCGGAAAGAGAACCAGTGTTAGACGGCCGCCAAATCGTTGTAGTTATCACACCTCTTGCTGCAAAGCAATAGAGTAAATATTCAGGAATTATCGAGGTAGGGGAAATGCCTAAGCTTAAAACAAATAGAGCCGCAGCTAAACGGTTCAAGTTTTCCAAAAATAATAAAATAAAACGGAAGAGTATGAACACCCGTCACATTCTTACCAAAAAAGGACCCAAAAGACGTCGTCGTCTTAGAGGAATGACTTTGGTAGTGGATGCGGATTGGAAAGCAATCGTTAGACTCATGCCTTACGGAGTTCGATAATGCCACGCGCAACAAACGGAACCATTCACAAGAATCGTCGTAAAAAAATCCTAAAAACCGCAAAAGGTTTCAGAGGAGCAAGATCCAAACTTTACAGAACTGCGAAATCCGCGGTAATGAAAGCGGGTCAATGGGCGTATAGAGACAGAAGAGCAAAAAAACGTGATTTCCGTAAACTTTGGATTATCCGTATCAATGCTGCTGCTCGTGAAGCTGGACTTTCTTATTCTCAGTTCATGTATGGACTGAAAAAAGCCAATATTTCTTTGGACAGAAAAGCCCTTGCAGAACTTGCGTTTAACGACAAAGAAACTTTCAACGCTTTAGTTGAAAAAATCAAGGTAGCGGCGTAATCAATATTCGCCCTTAGGAAGGTCCGGTTTTTCGGATCTTCCCGCCTGAAAAAGCCCGTAATTCTACGGGCTTTCTTCGTTTTTAGAAAAAAAGGTTTTTCTCTTTTTCAGAAAGATGAAAAATGGGATGGATTTTGCCGATTTGGCTTGTCCCAAATATTTAGGCGGAATTTCGCTCTAAGTGTAATTTTATAAAATAAACCACTCCAACTAAGGAGAACGAGGTTCGCACATGTTAACTATGGAGACAATTGAGGAGCTCGAGAGTAAAGTCCTAAAAGCACTCGAACTCATTAGCGACCTTCGGGCGGAAAACGGTCGCCTGGAAACAGAAAACGAATCTCTTCGCGCGGAAAACGACCAGATGAAACTGGCGATGGAAGAGAAAGAAAAAGAACTTTCTTCTCTCCGCGAACAACTCCAAAAAGCGAACGCAGAGTTGGAAGGGATCAAAGAAAGAGAACGTGCACTCGAAGCTAAGATCAATCAACTTCTTGGACGTTTGGATGGACTTCCTGCTTCCGGTAGCGGATCTTCCTCTGCTTCTTCTTCACCTAAGCCTAGTTCAAGTTCTTCTTTTGCTACTGGAGCTGCGGCTGGCGCAGTTGCAGGAGCGGCAGCAGCTTCTGCTGCTCCATCTGTAGTTAGAGATTCTTCGGACGAAGACTTTAACGAAGATGATGAGATCATTCTTCTAGATGACGAAGACGATGATATTTCTGTGCTAACTGAATCTTCCGATTCTTCCGGAGGAGACGACGAGATCATCATCACTGACGAACCTATCGACGACTTCAGTCCTGTTTCTGCTGATGACGATGATATCATTATCGAAGATGATGATGACGCGATCAGCGTATTCGATGCGGATGAAGACGACGACTTCCTCGTCATCGAAGACGATCCTAAATAATTTTTATGAGTGAGAAAGTCAAAGCTCGTATTCTGGGCGAAGACTATACGATAGTAGGCGATGCCGATTCGGAGTATATCCATAGGCTCGCCGAACTAGTAGACCGAAAAGTTCGTGAGTTACAATTAGGAATGCCTAACGCGCCTAAATTGAAACTCGCGGTACTCGCAGCCTTAAATTTCGCAGACGAATTGGAACAATCCAAAAATCAAACGGGCGACTCTGGACCTTCTTCTCCCGAAGCGGAAGAAAAGACCAAAAAATTGATCACTCTTTTAGAAGAAGGTTTGATCGGAGATCTTTGATTTGGTTTCTAAATCGGAAGCCAGAAAGAAAATAAAATCTCTTCTCTTGGGAGTTCCTTCCAGGAAAGAAAAAGAAGAAAGTATCCGCGCTAATCTTCTGGAATTTCTGAGACATAGCTCATCTTCTACCCAATTAAAAATCATCTCCTATGTTGCTGATGATTTTGAAATTTCTCCTTTTCTACCGTTAGTCCCTTCTTTATTATTAGGAAGATTAGGTTTAGACATATTTTTTCCAAAAGTAACAAATTCAGGACTTGAATTTAGATTAGGTTCCGGATTTTCCCGAGGGGCTTTCGGTATTTTAGAACCAACTGGAGAAGGTTTATTACAACCGGAAAATGCAGATTGGATTATTGTGCCCGCCCTGGGTTGGAATAGGGAGGGAGCAAGGCTTGGAAGAGGGAAAGGTTTTTACGATCGTTCTCTAAAGGATATACTTTCCGAAAAAATGATTGGCCTTTCTTTTGAGGACCTATACCCTTGCGATTTTTCTGAGGAGCCCCACGATCTGAAAGCAGGTACTGTGATTACAGAGAAAAAAAACCATTGCTTTCCCGGTAAAATGGGAGAAAAATCAGTCGGATAATTCGATTGGGAGTTTCTTTTTCGGGGGGCTCCGTGTCGACAATGTACTAAGCCGGAAACTTGTGCCCAAGGTTTCCGTTTTGAAAGAGTAAGTGGCGGAGAACCGGTGAAAACCATAGATAAAAACAACCACGCGGAACAAAACCAAGAAGAGAAAGAGCTGGATACTATCCAGGAGTTTCTCACATTCGAAGTGGATAAGGAAATTTTCGGGATCGATATTCTTTATATCCACGAAATCCTAAAACCGGTTCCTATTACAAGAATTCCTAATGTAGAGGGTTTTATATTAGGGGTGATCAACTTAAGAGGTGAGATCATTCCTATCATGGATTTGAAGGAACTTTTTGGATTAGGTTTTTGTGATATTCTTCCTTCTACTCGGATCATTGTTGTTGTCACTGGAGAAAAAAGGGCAGGTCTCGTAGTTGACTCAGTAAGACAAGTTGTTAAGATCCGAAAAGATAAGGTCAGTCAAGCGGACGAAGATCTTAGCGTAAATTATAGTGAACTTATAGAATCAGTCAGCCAGTTCGAAGAATCTCTTATCCTTAACTTGAATCTTTCCAAGGTAATGGATTATGCAGGGGAGGAAGCGTAAATGGCAGGAGTACTTGGCGAATACACAGAACTCTTTCTCGAAGAATCCGAAGACCAGATTGAAGAATTAAATGCGAATCTTCTAAAGCTGGAGAAGGATCAATCGGATCCTCAGACTATAAATGATATTTTCCGCGCGGCTCACTCTTTAAAAAGTTCCGCTGCTTTCGTTGGATTGTATAATCTTTCCGACCTTGCTCATAAGATGGAGAATCTTCTCCAAAGTATTCGAGACGGAAAACTTGCAGTTAATTTATCTTTAGTAAATCTATTATTCCAATGTTTTGATTTGATCAAGAACGTGATCGTGAATGTTGCTGCCGGCAAAAAAGTGGATACTCCTTATACGGATATGATCCAGAGACTGGAAGCTTACGAAAAAAATCCTGATGTAGCTTCTGCTCCGAGCGCGGCCGGAAGATCTATTTCTCAATCTGCAACTCCTGTTGCAAAACAAGAAGAACTTTCCGGCAACGGAATTGATCTGGATGCAGACGATCAAAAAGAATTAGAAGAAATTATCCGCAACGGTTCTGGAAAACCTTGGCTCTTAAAAGTGGGACTCAAAAAAGATTCTCCGATGAAGGGCTTACGTTATACTCTGATTGTCCAAAACCTGAAAAACCTAGGCCAAGTTTTCCGCACTAAACCAAGCGCAGAAGAATTAGAGAATGGAACAGAGGCTCCGTATCTTTCTATACTGATCGTAAGTTCAGAATCCCAAGAAGAACTTACCAAGGCTGCAAACGTAGACATGGTAGAGAACCTGATGATCCAAGAGTTCAAACTAAGTGGTTATTCTGAAACTGGAGTTTCTGCTTCCTATCAACTGGATGAAGAAGAAAGAAGCACTGAGGCGAAAGTTACTTTAAAAAGTATTAAAGTATCTTCCGACAAACTGGATCAACTCATGAATAACGTGGGTGAGCTTGTGATCACGAACTCAGGCTTCCAGAAAATTTACGATGACCTTCTTCGCACATTCGGAGACGATCAGTTATTCAATGAACTCAAAGGCCGTATCGATCTAATCAATCGTATTTCAAAGGAACTTCAATCGGGTATCATGAATATCCGGATGGTCCCAATTTCTACAGTTTTCCGTCGTTTCTCTCGTTTGGTCCGAGACCTTTCTTTAGAAACCGGCAAAACAGTGGATCTGGTTTTAAATGGAGAGTCTACTGAGCTGGACAAAAAAGTTATCGATGCTTTGGGAGAGCCGCTTCTTCACTTGATCAGGAACTCTGTGGATCATGGTATCGAATCTCCAGAAGAAAGAAAAAGGTTTGGCAAACCTGAAACTGGAATTGTAGAGCTGAATGCTTACCAAGGCGGAAGCAATATTATGGTAGAGATCCGTGACGATGGTCGCGGATTAGATCTAGATAAGATCCGCAAAAAAGCAATTGAGAAGGGACTCGTTTCTGAAACCGACGCAGCTGCTTTAGAAGAAAGTGATATTTATCAATTCATCTTTGCTCCTGGTTTCTCCACTGCAGACAAGATCACTGATATCTCCGGCCGTGGTGTTGGAATGAATGTGGTGAATAGCCTTATCCAAGAATTCAAAGGTAAAATCCTGATCCAATCTCAGAAAGGATCAGGAACTTCTTTCGTTCTATCTTTCCCTCAAGCACTTGCGATCATTCCTTCTATCTTGATCGTAATGGAAGAAGAAGTTTATGCTTTCCCTCTTTCAGAAGTAAACGAAACCATCAAGGTAAACAACGAACAGATCACTACTCTGGAAGGGAACGAGATCATCAATTTAAGAGGAGAGGTTCTTCCTATCTACAGATTGAATCGTATCTTAGGTCTTCAGGACAAAACAGACAGAGAAGAATTCCCCGTTGTTATCGTTCAATATAAGGGCCGCAAGTTAGGCTTCATGGTGGATGAACTCGTTGGAAAACATGAGACAGTTATCAAGTCCCTGGAGAAAAACTTCAAAAATATCAAAGGACTTACCGGAGCTTCCATCATGGGAGATGGAACCATTATCATGGTTCTAGATATTCCAGGCCTTGTGGAATTTGCCGCAGAGTTGGAAGAGAATGCAAGATATGTGAATTACCATCTGGAAACGATGAAACGTATCAGCACGATCCGAACCATCGAAACGGAAGAAGAGAAGTATATCCAAAAAACTTCTAATCCTACTAACGTTTATAATCATAAATTGCATGAGATCACTACTCGTGAAAGAGAACGTCGTAAGAAGAGCGAACGTAAAAAATCAGAAGAATCCAAAAAGGTAATCGTAGCAAAAGAAGAACTCGAAAGAGAAATTTCTTCTACTCCGATCAAAACCACTATGGAGATCAGGCCTTCTGAAGAAAAACTGATCACTTCTACTGAAACTCCTTCTGAACTTTCTTCCAACACTGCAGTTCTGGAAAGACCTGCTGCTAAAAAAGAAGGAATGGAAGAAGCTTATAGATCTCACATCAACGAATTGATCTCTGATTCTCCAGTTTCTGATGAAGAAAGAAAAAGAGCGGATCATATTATAGAAGGTTTCTTAGAGCAGAAAAAACAGAGAATGATGTCTGTCGCTCACTCTAAGGAATTTACAGGAAACCTGAGCAAAGAACAGATCAAGAAGATTGAATCTGTGGTTAATACTGGTATGATGAATGCCGGTATGGTACTTTCTCAGATCCTGAATAGGAACGTGGATCTGTTTATTCCTGAAATTATCATGAATGATAAAGAAGGTTTGGCTTCTGAGATCCGTTTCTCTGACGATAAATTCTACGGAATGAAAGTCAGAATGACTGGTGATCTGAACGGAAACATGTTAATGATGTTCTCGAGAGAGAATGCCAAAAATCTTGCCAGAGAACTTTTAGATTCTAATCCGAGCGGAGATGCTCTGGACGATGATACTAGGAGTGTTCTATCAGAGATCGCAAACATTGTTTGTGCCTCCGTTTTGAACTCTATTTCCAATAAGGCGAAAGTGGGTGTGATGCCGGATGTTCCGGAACTTGTGGAAGGAACCTTCCTAGAAGTTCTGGATGTTGTTAAACCGGAAAGAACTAAGTTCTTAAGTATGCTCACTGAATTTAATCATGAGGGAAACAACCTGTTAGGAGTACTTTTATTTCTTCCAGACTTCGATGAACTCATGGATTTGCTTCCGAAATTTTAAACACTAGGATTTTGTCGTGGTAGGAACTCCTGCGGACGGGTCGATTCGGGTCGTGATAATAGACGACTCCCTTTTGGTGCGAAATATTATTTCGGACCAGATCAAAAAAGAAAGTCGGATCCAAGTTATAGCTACCGGTAAAACCGGAGTGGATTGTATTGAACTAGCCACCAAGCTAAGACCTGATATTGTAATTTTAGATGTAGAGATGCCTGTGATGGACGGGCTTACTGCACTCCAAGAACTTCAGAAACGAAAATTGGGTATTCCAGTAATGATGCTCTCTGTTTTGACACAGCACGGAGCTGATGCAACTTTCAAAGCATTGGAATACGGAGCCATAGATTTCGTTCCTAAACCTTCCTCTAGTAATCAATTTAATCCGGAAGAAATTGGAACAGTTCTCAAAAATAGAATACTCGCTTATTTCGATAGCTTACGACCAAGTCATGCGGGCCTTGATCCCAAAAAAATCGTAGAAACGGTCAAAAGTAAAATTTTCAAAGATGAAAAGAAAACTGTGGAAGCGGTTTGTATTGGGACATCAACCGGAGGTCCGAAGGCATTACAGACTGTTTTTTCTGATTTTCCGGAGAATTTTCATCTACCAATTTTCGTCGTACAACATATGCCTGTGGGTTTTACGAAAGCGTTTGCTTCTCGTTTAAATGATCACTCTAAAATTACAGTAAAGGAAGCCGAAGACGGAGAAGAAGTTCGTCCCGGAACAGGTTACGTAGCTCCGGGTGATGCACATTTGAAGATCGAATCTAAGGCAGGACGTAAATGGATTGCCTTAGGTAGGGAAGCACTGGTAAATGGACACAGGCCCTCAGTCGAAGTTTTATTCGACAGCGCAATCCGGGAATACGGGAGCGCCTTAGTCGGTGTGATTATGACCGGCATGGGAAAAGATGGAGCGGCGGCGACTCTCAGAATGAGAGAGACTGGAGCTTCTACTGTTGCCCAAGACGAGGACAGCTCCGTGATCTTCGGAATGAATCGCCAAGCCATCGAAATGGGTGGGGTTCAGTTCGTAGAACCAGTAAGCGCAATAACATCAAGGATACTTTCCATTCTTAAAGAAAGGGGAAACTAATTATGGCCAGAATTCTCGTAGTAGACGATGCAAAATTCATGAGGACCATGGTGAAGGACGCACTCGTCGCCGGAGGGCATGAGATCGTCGGCGAGGCCGAAAACGGAAACATCGCTGTTGATCAGTACAAAGCGATTAAGCCGGACCTAGTCACCATGGATATCACCATGAGAGAAAAAGACGGGATCGAAGCAGCCCAGGAAATTTTTAAATTAGATCCGAAAGCACGTATCATCATGGTAACTGCTCTTGGTCAGGAAGAACTTCTTGCGAAAGCGATCAAGATGGGAGTGAAGGATTTCGTAGTAAAACCTTTCTCACCTGAAAGATTGCAACAGGCGGCAGAAAAAGCACTGAATTCATAAAAAGATGGAGAGAGAAAACGCCACACAATCCTTCGTAGTTCAATGGAACAATTCCGAAGGTGGTATTACAGAGGGACCTTTAAGTCTTCTCTGGTCTCTTATCGAAAGTTATAAGGTGGATATATTTGAAGTATCCCTTTCTCAAATCACCCAAGACTTTCTAAACTTCATTAAGATTTCTGCAAGTATTCATATAGACATGGGAGCGGAATACGCTCTTATGGCCGCTAATTTAGTTTATCTCAAATCTAAAGCATTATTACCCGATCCAGGTTTCGAAGAAGAAGATTATGATCCTCCTCTTCCGCCTGAACTGGTCGAAAAACTTCTAGAACATAAAAAATTCCAATTAACCGCCCAGAAAATGGGGGATGTGGATAAGGTCCAGGCTGGAGTATTTTCCAGAGAAACCAATCAGGTTATAGATGAGTCTGAATCCTGGCTGGATCTAAGCCTTTTAGATTTGATTTCCGCATTTAATGAGATCTTGGAAAAACGGGAAGATGAAGGCGAGATTCCCGCTTTACTTACCGCGCCCCACCGGTATTCTGTCGAAGAAAAGATGGGTACCATTTCCGAACTGCTCGTCGAACGTTCGGATATCTCCTTTGAAGAATTGTTTTCTCAAGTCAAGCCTGAGAAAGCCGAGATAGTAGCCGTCTTTCTGGCAATGTTGGAGCTCTGCAAACAGAGAATTGTATCCATCCGCCAGCATCGCACATTCGGCGAAATTCGTATATTCTTGGTGGGAGAACCGTGGAACGCGACAAAGCCGGCTTAAAAGGACTGATAGAAGCGCTGCTTTTCCTTTCCGGAGAGCCACTTAAACTAGCCAGTATCGCAAAATCCATAGACTGCGAAAAACAGGAAGCTCGTGATATACTAGACGAGTTGATCTTGGATTACCAAGAGAAGGACGGAGGATTCGTTCTTAGAGAGATCGCAGGCGCTTATCAATTTTCTACGAACGAAAAATATTCTGAAATTTTAGCAAAACTTTTCAAAGAGAAGAAGAGAGAACAACTTTCTCGTTCCAGTTTAGATACTTTGGCGATCATTGCTTATAAACAGCCGATCACATTATCTGAAATTGATGATATACGAGGAGTTTCTTCCAGAGCGATGGTAACTTCTCTCATATCTAAAAAACTGGTTAAACCAGTTGGTAATAAAGAAGTTCCTGGAAGACCTGCATTGTACGGAACTACTAAAGATTTTTTAATACATTTCGGATTAAATAAACTGACCGATTTACCTGCCCCTGTGGAAGTGAAGGAATTAAAATTCGAAAACCTGGATGATTTGATAGAGAATGGCCAAGAATAACGACAAACTGAAAGAGTTCCGGGATAAGATTGATTCCCTGGACAAAGAAATCGTAAAGGCTATCCAGGCCAGGGCGGAAATTGCCTCCGAGATCGGAGAGATCAAAAGAGAGAATAACGAACCTATCTATCGCCCTGATAGAGAGAAAGACGTTTACGAAAAAATCCTTGGACTGAATGGAGGGCCTCTTCCGGACAAGGTGTTGATTGCAATTTATAGAGAGATCATGTCCGGCTCCTTCTCCGTGGAGAAGGGTTTAAAGATAGGTTATCTTGGACCAGAAGGATCTTTTTCTCACCAAGCGGTTCGTGCAAGATTCGGAACTTCTGTTGAGGCAACTGAATTTCCTTCTATCCCGGAAGTATTCCGTGCGGTTGAAACTGATAAAGTCGATTACGGAGTTGTTCCTGTGGAAAATTCTTCCGAAGGACTTGTGAACTCCACTCTGGATCAGTTCTTAGTTTCTGATCTAAATATTTATTCTGAAATTTATCTTAAGATACATTTAAATCTTTTGGGACATGAACATGATCTTTCTAAGATCAAAACCTTATACGGTATCAAGATCGCAAATTCTCAATGCAGAAATTGGATCGCTGCCAACCTTCCCCATGTAGAAGTTTCAGAAACTCCTTCTACTTCCAGGGCGGCGAGTATTGTTGCGGAGAAGAAGGAAGCATGTGCTGCAATAGCTTCTTCCATTGCTGCTGAAATTTACGGTTTGGATCTGGTTCGCGAATCCATCGAGGATATGTCTGATAATACTACCAGATTTTTGATCATTGGTAAAAACCAATGTCCTCCTACAAGTAACGATAAAACTTCCGTGGTGTTTTCCATTCCGGATAAACCAGGTTCTTTATACAAAGTATTAAAACCTATCTTTGATAAAGGGATTAATATGACCAAGATAGAGTCGAGGCCCACACGCAGGACTTCTTGGGAGTATAACTTCTTCATAGATTTTTTAGGTCATAAAAAGGATCCTCAGATAGAAGAGGTCCTCAACGTATTAAAAGAAAATACAATCTATCTCAGGATTTTGGGATCTTATCCGATCTCTCCACCTAACCCGTGAAAACCGATTTTTCTAGAATCCTGATTTACGGCCTGGGAATGATGGGCGCCTCCCTCTCTTTGGCCTTAAGAAAAAAGAACTCTTCCGCAGAGATTGTGGGCGTGGTAGGATCTCCTTCCAGTAAAGAGAAGGGGATCCGTCTTAAATCAGCAGATAAAATTTTTACTTCAGAAGAATTTTCAAAATCTCCTGATTGGGAATCCTATGACCTGATCGTTTTCGGAGTTCCTGTAAATACAACTGTTGAGGTGATTTCCAAACTTCCTTCCGGATTCAAAGGTCTTTTGACTGATATGGGTTCCACTAAGCAGGAGATCGTGCATGCAGTGGAGTCCGTTCTTACTGGAGAACATAGATATATTTCTTCTCATCCGATGTGTGGTTCTGAAGAATCAGGTTTAGAATTTGCAAATGTAGATCTGTACGAAAACAGACTTTGTATTCTGACTAAACCTTCAGGTGCGACTGACGAAGCATATTCAGAGATCGAAAGTTTTTGGAAATTCCTTGGAATGTCTACTACTGAAATTCCTGCACATGATCATGATAAAATTCTCTCCTATGTTTCTCATGTTCCTCATTTGATCTCTTCTCTGATGACAAATTGGGTTTGGGAAAACGGTTGCGTAAGAGAATTTACCCAAAATTCTCCTTTGCCTTTGACCGGCGGAGGTTTTAGGGACATGACCAGAATTGCAGGATCTAATCCTAAAATGTGGTCACCGATTTTTTCTTCTAACCAAAAAGAGATCTATAATGCGCTTTTGGATTATAGGGATAGATTAGATAAACTTCTTTCGGAATTAAGTCCAGAAAAGCCGCTCGACCTAAAACATTGGGAGTCCTTCATGGAACAATCTCGTATAGATAGGGACGCAATTTTAAAGAAACAAAATGATTCCAAGAATCCTTAAATCTTCCGGAAGAGAGATCACAGTTCCGGGAGACAAATCTCTTTCTCATAGAAGTGTATTATTCTCCGTATTATCCAAAGGGGCTTCTCATGTTTCCGGGTTTTTGGAAGCAGAAGATCCTTTAAACACAATGAAAGCTTTCACTCAGTTAGGGTTGAAAGTGGAGAAGATCTCAAAAGGAGAATATGTTTTTACAAGTCCAGGTAAACATGCTCTTCAATCTCCTAAAGAAGTTTTAGATTTCGGGAATGCAGGAACCGGGATCAGATTATCTGCAGGATTACTCTGCGGGCTCCAAGGAATTAAGGCTACCTTAACTGGAGATCATTCTCTCCAAAAAAGGCCGATGTCCCGTATTATAAAACCTTTAAATTCTATGGGTGCGTCCATCTCAGGAAAGGATGATAAGGCCCCTTTAGAGATCACTGGAAAAAAACTATCCGACTTCCATTATAAAAGCCCGATCGCTTCTGCTCAGGTAAAATCCTGCCTGATGTTAGCGGCAATGGCTTCTGAAACTTCTTTAGAATACGAAGAAGATATTCTTTCCAGAGACCATACAGAGAATATGTTCCGATTTTTAGGAAACAAACTGAACCTTATTTCTCCCACTCATTTTAAAATGGAACCTCCTTATACATTCGAAGCAAAAGAATTCAAAGTGCCTGGGGATATTTCTTCTGCTGCATTCTTCTTAGTGCTTGGAGTTCTTTTAAAAGAAGGTTCCGTACTTGTGAAAAATGTAGGATTAAATCCTTCTCGCATTGGGATACTACATGCACTCGAAGCGATGGGTGCAAAAATTTTAGTGCATAACAAAAGGATAGAATGTGGAGAACCTGTGGGAGATCTGGAAGCAGTTTCTTCTAATTTACGTTATGCTGAGATTAAAGAAGAATGGATCCCTTCTCTTATTGATGAGATCCCAATTTTAACGATCGCGGGTCTTTTCGCAAAAGGTGGATTTATAATCCGTCATGCAGATGAACTTCGCGCAAAAGAATCGGACCGAATTTCTGCGATGGTAGAAAATCTAAGAAATCTTGGAATTACAGTGCATGAATATCCAGATGGGTATGAGATCCCTGAAATTGATTCCAGTGTAAATTCTTCAGAACTTTCTTCCTGGCTTTCCGGAAACTCAGTGGATATTTTTACTAAGATGGATCATAGGATCGCGATGAGCTTTATGATCTTGAAAGCAGTGAGCGGTTTGGAAATTCGTCCGGATGAAACTTCTTGGATTGAAACTTCTTTTCCAGGATTTGAATCTTTATTGGAAGGTTTTGTGAGATGACGGAAAACGTGATCGCATTAGATGGCCCAGCCGGAACTGGCAAGAGTACAGTGGCTCGTGAACTTTCTAAAAAGCTTGGATTCGAATATTTGGATTCAGGAGCATTCTACCGTGCGTTAACTCTTCATATTTTTAAGATCTACAAATCCAAAAATTCTTCTATTTCCTTTTCGGATTGGTTATCAGGTAAAGAGTTCCTACCACTCACTGCAGGTGTGGAAATTCTATGTGAATTTTCAGAAACAGGGGAGAACAAAATTTTCTTAAATGGAGAAGATGTTTCCTCTGAAATCAGAACTCCTGAGATCACTCGAGAAATCAAATACATAGCTGACAAAGCTGCATTCAGAGAATTCGTAAATTCTCAATTGAGAATATTATCTCAAACTCATCGACTAGTAATGGACGGTAGAGACATAGGTACACATGTATTTCCGGACGCTCGTTACAAATTCTTTTTGACAGCTTCTTCCAGAGTTAGGGCCGAAAGAAGATATAATCAATTATTAGAGCAAGGTATTCGTTCGGATTTAGAAGAAATCGAAAAAGAGATCGTTATCCGTGACAAATCCGATACGGAAAGAGAAATCGCCCCTCTCCGGAAAGCGGAGGACGCAATCCTCATTGACACAGATAACCTGCCAAAAAATAGTGTAATTAGTAAGATCCTTGGGTGCCTAGACTCTGGCATTTATAACGATTCGCACTAATCCCAATCAAACACCGAGTATTTCAATCCGTATGAGTAGCCAACAAGACAAGTCCACTTTTGCAGAAGTTTTCAAACAGTGGGAAGAAAAGAAAAACGACGAAGCCGAAATTCGCAAAGACCAAGTGGTCGAAGGTAAAGTCGTATCCGTAGACAACGATAACGTCTATGTGGCAATCGAAGGATTGAAACAAGAGGGAAGAATTCCCCGCTCCGAGTTCGACGAAAAACCGGAAATCGGATCTGTAGTTACAGCACTAGTAAAAAGAAAAGAGTCTACTGACTCTGGATGTGTTCTTTCTAAAAAAGAAGCCGACCAAAGAAAAGGTTGGGAAGTTGTTAAAGACGCATTCAAAAATAATTACCAAGTCAGCGGACGTTTGGTAAATGAGATCAAAGGAAAAGGTTACATCGTTAACGTAGAAGGTTCTGAACTTTTCCTTCCAGCTTCTCAACTTAGTTATAAATTCTCCGATGGAGAAAATTACAAAGGTGTAGAGCTTGATTTCAAAGTAATCGAAGTCAATGAACGCACCCGTTCCGGAGTTGTTTCCAGAAAAAAACTTCTAGACGAAGTGAATAATGAGAAATGGGACGCTCTTGCTCTTAAAGTTAATGTTGGGGACAAAGTGAAAGCTACTGTTTCCAAAATTGCAAGTTTCGGAGTTTTCTGTGATCTGGAAGGAGTTGTAGGACTTCTCAGACAAAGAGATATCTCTTATAAAAAATTCGCACCATTCAAACAATACTTCACCATTGGACAAGAGATTGAACTTCAAATTCTTGAAATGGAGAAGGAGAACAACAAACTCGCATTAGGACTCAAACAACTGTATGAAGATCCTTGGGTTTGGGCAAAACGTTCCTTGGAAAAAGACATGGTCATCCGTGGAACTGTTACTTCTCTTACTAACTTTGGCGCATTCGTAGAATTAAAAGAAGGTTTAGAGGGTCTGATCCATACTTCTGAATTGACCTGGGCTAAAAAACCTCCTCATCCAAAAGAACTTCTGAAAAAAAGCCAAGAGGTTGAAGCTCTTATTCTAGATATCGACTTCGAAAGCAGAAGATTATCTTTAGGTCTAAAACAACTTCAACCAAATCCTTGGGACGCTTTAGGTCCTGAAGTTAGAGTTGGAAATGTTCTTACCGGAAAAGTAACTGGTATTACTAAATACGGTGCGTTCGTAGAAGTGGAAAACGGCATCGAAGGCCTGATCCACATCAGCGATATCACTTGGGATGAAAAACAAAAGAACCCAACTTCTCTACTTAAAAAAGGAGAAGAGGTTAAATACATCATCCTAGACATCAATTTTGATGCTCAAAGAATTTCCTGCGGATTAAAACAACTGCAAGAACATCCTTACGAAGCATTAAGAAATCGTTATCCTATCGGTTCCGTTGTCCAAGGAAAGATTAAAAGTATCGTTGACTTCGGTATGTTCGTAGAAATCGAACCTGGTTTCGAAGGACTTGTTCACATCTCCGAGATCCCTGGTGGAAAAGACACCAACCTGGCTGAGTCTTATAAGCCTGGTGATATCGTAAAATGTGCTGTTGTTAAGATCGATTCCAAAAACAAGAAGATCTCTCTGTCTATCAAGGATTTCGACAAAGCTTTAGAAAGAGAAGAGATGGCGAAGTATTTAAAAACTTCCGACACTCCTTCCAGAGAAAGTTTAGGCAGCTTTATCAATTCTTCCTTAAAATCTTAAGGGTTACTCGGGGTTTTTGGATGAAACGTTTTGAACCTAAAACAGGTGCTTCTATTACGGATATAGATCCTTACCCAGGTCTTACCGGAGCAGAAAGATTTTTCGCAATTTTATTCTCTAAGATTGGAGAGAATAAGAAGCAGGTTTTATTCGGAGTAGGTGTTTTATTCGTAACCGTACTAACTGTTGTTAGCTGGAACGAGTATAGAGCAGAACAATTCCGTAAGGGTACTCTTGCCATCGAAAAAGTGGAGAAGGAGTTAGCTCTTTCTCCAATGACCGAGATCACTGATAAGATCAAAAAATACGAAACTATTGCTTCTACATATAGTTCTCCTTCTCTAGATATCAGACTTTCCAAAACTTTGGGAGATCTATATGCGAAGAATGGAGAATACCAAAAAGCGGCAGAGAAGTTAGAATTTGCAGGTAAAAAGATAGATGAGCTTCCGGAAGTGAAGGCATACTATTTTTATATCGCAGGAAACTATAGAGAAAGTGCAAACCAACTCGCGGAAGCTGAATCCGATTACGGAGTTTCCGTTTCTCTTTTAAGCAGCCGCAAAAATGTTTCTGGATTTTACGCTTGGAGCCTTTACCAAGCAGGTCGTTTGAAACTACAAAACGGCAAAAAAGAAGAAGCAGTCGATCTACTCAAAAAAGTTTTAGACCAAGACATCGCTTCTCCTTCTGAAGAATTTAAAGCAGTTAGAGAACTCGCTACTTATCTTCTACTAAAAAGCAGCCAGGGAAACTAAATGCTGACTTTGGCCCTTCCGAAAGGACGGCTTGCCGAAGAGAGCATAGAACTCATGCTCGAAAGGGGATGGCTTTCTGGCCGTCCCGATCCTGATTCAAAAGAACTTATATATAAAGACCCAAAAGGAAAGGTCCGTATTTTACTGGTCCGCTCCCAAGACGTGGCGACTTACGTGGAACAAAATTCTGCGGATGCTGGTATAGTGGGATGGGACGTATTATTGGAAGGTGGTTATGACCTTCTTCTTCCCTTGGACTTGGTCATAGGGAAATGCAGACTTTCAGTGGCTGGTCCTAAAGGTTGGAGCCTTAGTTCTGGAGAAAGAAAGGTCCGCGTAGCAACAAAATATCCAAATATCGCCAAGGAATTCTTCCTGAAAAAAGGGATTAACTGCGAAGTGATCAAACTTTACGGAAGTATTGAACTCGCTCCTTTAGTGGGTTTATCGGATTGTATCGTGGATTTGGTGTCCACGGGCGGCACTCTCAGAGCCAATAATCTGGAAGAGATCGAAGTTATTATGGAATCCACTGCGAGATTGGTATTTAACCGCTCCGCTTTATACACAAAACGGGCAGAAGTTGGGGAATTCCTAGATTCTTTTGAACGACTCGTAGGGAGCGAAAAAGCCCGGTAGGGTAACTGAGCAAAGCGAAGTTAAATTTCAAACGGACACCGAAGCTGGAATTAATACCAGCAGGGGTTACTCAAAGTTTAAAACTTTGCCTTTCGTTACATGCGAAAAACAGTTGTGAATTCCGCCTTTAAAAAAAACATAGTCGTAAATCGACCTTATCTATAGAGAAAAACAATGGCAGTTCCTAAGAGACGAAAATCTAAATCAAAAGTGAGGATGAAACGGGCCCATCATGCGATCGGCAAACCGAATCTAGTTCCTTGCCCGAACTGTAATTCCTTCAGACCTCCTCATAGAATCTGCCCTGTTTGCGGTTTTTACAAAGACCGTGTAGTGGTGGAACCGAAAGTCAGGAAGACTAGCGAAGAGAACTAATCAATATGTGGGTCGCCGTCGATGCAATGAGCGGCGACTACGGTCCTGACAGGATCGTAGAAGGTGCCGTTAACGCGGTAAATCAAGACGGTCGAAACGTCATTCTCGTTGGTAAAGAAGAAGATATCAGCGAGACCCTCCTCAAATACGAATACGATACAAACAAGATCAGGATTGTTCACGCCAGTGAGATTATAGGCATGAACGATTCTCCTTCCATCGCAGTGCGTGCTATGGAAGATTCTTCTGTTGTGCAGGCAGCTCAATTAGTCGCTGATAAGACATGTGTTGGAATGTTCTCTCCTGGAAATACTGGAGCCACTATGGCTGCTGCATTATTATATCTAGGCAGAATTCCAGGTGTTCTAAGACCTCCCATTGCTGCTCCCATTCCAAGAGAAAAAGGAGCTCCTACACTTCTTCTAGATGCAGGCGCAAACGTGGATTGTAAGCCGGAGTATTTGGCTCAGTTCGCTATCATGGGAGAAATCTACTCCAGATTAATTTTCAATATCCATAAACCAAAAGTTGGGATCTTATCCAATGGAGAAGAAGATAAGAAGGGAAACTCGGTCACAGTAAAAGCATTCGAATTTATTAAAAAGCTACCGATCGATTTTGTAGGAAATGTAGAAGGACGAGATCTTTACGGTGGGGGAATAGACGTGGACGTTGTAGTCTGCGACGGCTTTGTAGGAAATATAGTCCTGAAAGCAACTGAAGGCCTTTCTAAATCCATATTTGCTGTGCTCAGAGAAAGTATCGCTCAATCCAGTCTTGCACAAACAGGGGCACTTCTTCTTAAGCCTACATTCACTGCGATCAAGAAAAGATTGGATTATGCTGAGTACGGTGGAGCACTTCTTCTTGGTGTGGACGGAACCTGTTTAATTGGACATGGTTCTTCTAATGCACATGCAGTCCGAAACGCGATCCGAGTGGTGGTAGAATGTGCCGAAAGGGATGTGAACCAGCGCATCAAAGAAGATATAGAGAAGGCAAAGTTCTAATATTCCTTCTTTCACCAACTCCAAGGTGAACGCTACACCCAGAATCACTTGACCCCCCAGGCCTGAAAAATACGCTAACCGCAGAATCTGGTAAGGAAAAAACCAATGATCGATTTGAAAGGCAAAAACGCCATTATAACCGGGGCTGCCCGCGGAATCGGTAAAGCAACCGCTCTTAAACTAGCGCAAGCAGGCGCAAACGTTGTCATTGCCGACTTAAACGAAGAGGCAAGTAAAGCTACTGCGGACGAAATCGCAAAAGCAACAGGTGTAAAAGCAATCGGAGTCGCTGTAAACGTAGCGAACGCAGAATCCGCTCAAGCTGGTATCCAAGCTGTTGTGGATAATTTTGGTTCAATAGACGTTCTAGTGAATAACGCTGGTATCACTAAAGATACTCTTATGCTTAGAATGAAACAAGAACAGTGGGACGCTGTAATCGCAGTGAACCTGACGGGAACTTTCAATTGTATCCAAGCTGCTATTAAATTTATGGCAAAAAATCCGAACGGTGGATCCATTATCAACCTTTCCTCTATCGCTGGAGTGAACGGAAATATCGGACAAACTAACTACTCAGCGTCTAAAGCAGGGGTAATCGGTCTGACTAAAGCAGTCGCTTTGGAAATGGCTGGCCGTAAGATCCGTTGTAATGCGATCGCTCCAGGATTTATCGCTACTGAAATGACAGACGCGATCCCTGAAAAGATCCGTACTGCAATGGTAGCTGCGATCCCTTTAAAGAGAGCAGGACAACCAGATGATATCGCGAATACTATCGCGTTCTTAGCTTCTGATATTTCCTCTTTCATTACAGGACAATTGATCGAAGTGAACGGCGGGGGATTCCTCCCAGGTGTCCAAGCCTAATTACTTCAGATCTGAAATCTGATTAACAGCTAAGAAAGCCCGGAATTTTCCGGGCTTTTGTTTTTTTGCAGAACCAATCAATGCTTTATTAGAAAGGTTCTTGTAATGTTCCGTAAAATTATAAATCCGAACGGCGTTCGAACGAATGATCGAGAACAGTCTCAATATCAAATATTAGAAATGTGACTTTTTGATTATTTGAATATGGGGCAGAGCAGGAATTTTTGATCTATTGAGTCGATCGAATATGTAAGTTATAGAACATCTTCTTTGAAAAAATATAAAAAAGAAACTCGTATAATATTCTGTTTTTTTCCCGTTTCCAATCCGTTATCGCTTGCCAAAACATTTGAGAAAAAAATGTTTAAAAATCGGTGGATGAATTCATCCCCGATTCTAAACCTAACTAAAACTTACATACCACTTTGGTGGTACGGAGGAAACAAATGGCAGATTTCGAAAAGATTAAGTCTATTATCGTTGAGCAACTTGGAGTGGATGAGTCTGAAGTGACTCCTGAAGCACACTTCATTGATGACCTTGGTGCAGACTCTCTTGACACAGTTGAACTCGTTATGGCTCTTGAAGAAGAGTTTGGCGTTGAAATTTCCGATGAGGATGCTGAAAAGATCCAAACCGTCGGAGACGTAATTAAGTTCATCGACACTCTAAAGTCCTAATTGACTAGACCTCCGGGTTCTTACGGGAACTCGGAAGTCTTTCTTCCATTCCTTTTATCAAAATCCTTTGATAAAAAAAAAGCACAATCAGAATCAAAACACTTCAGATCCTAAAACAAGAAAGGATCCTTCTCTACTTGCGTCTGAGCTTGGTTTAAAATTTCATAAACCTTCTTATTTAGAGATAGCATTCATACATAGTTCTTACAGAAACGAAAATCCACAGTATACAGAAGACAACGAAAGACTTGAGTTTTTAGGAGATTCAGTTCTCGGACTTGTGGTAGCAAAATATTTATACAGAACAAATCCTTCCGCGAATGAAGGGGAACTTTCCAGAAAAAAAGCAACCTTAGTTTCTACAGCAATGTTGAACGGGCTCAGCGAAAAACTGGGACTTACTTCTTACGTTTTATTAGGAAAAGGAGAAGGTCGGGGCGGCGCCCAAAAAAAACTGGGAGCAAACTTATTCGAATCTTTGGTCGGCGCGGTTTATTTAGACCAAGGAATGGAAGCAGCGGAGAAGTTTATACTCCAACATCTTATAGATTACGTTAAAAGTTCCGATAAAGTAAGAGAGGCCACGGATTATAAATCCATTCTCCAGGAAATTTGCCAAAAAAAATTCAAACTTCTACCTTCTTACCGATTACTAAAAGAGATAGGGCCGGATCACGAAAAAACTTTTTACGTTAGTGTATCCATTCGGGACAGACATTCTGCGGAAGGTAAGGGAAAGAATAAAAAGTTCGCGGAACAAGACGCTGCGAAACAATTGTTGAAGGCCTTAAAGATCAAGGTTTAATGAAATCTAATATGGAATTCTTTTTTAAAAAGAAAGGTTTGCGGGTCCGAGTGGCCGCTTTGATCAGAAACCGTAAGGGAGAGATCCTTCTTTTGCAGCAAAAAAAGAAGGATGCCTATTATTGGTTATTGCCTGGCGGTGGTATAGAATTCGGAGAAAGTGCAGAAGACGCTCTGAAAAGAGAATTGAAAGAAGAACTTTCTTTAGATATTACCAGTGCAAATTTTCTATTTTTGAATGAGTCAATCGACCCTAAGGGAAATCGTCATCTTCTTCAGTTAGTATTCTTAGCCACCGTTAAAAAACAGGATCCGGAAGTGAACTCGAAAGAAAAGGCAATCACAGGATTCGGCTATTTTCCTTTGGGTGCGGTTTTAGAAATGGATATAAGACCGGATATTAAGGATTTTCTTTCTTCCGGAAAATACAAACCGGCTCCTTTTATACGAAGCCATTGGGTATATGATAAATGAATCCTATTCGGGAAGTACAGATCAGAGCATTTTCAAAAGAATATAAAGTCCAAATCCACTCTGACTTCAGAGGTCTTGGAGAAACGATCAAAAGATTTTATCCCGTTTCTTCCATATTTATACTTACGGAAAGAAAACTTTCAGGACTATTTTCCAAATTTTACGAATCGGAACTTTCGGGTCTTGGAATTCCACATCACGAAATTTATATCAAAGGTGGGGAAAAGAATAAACATATTCTCCGCACTGCAGAAGTTTATAATAAACTGATCGAGCTTGGGGCAGACCGCAAAAGTTTGATCCTTGCATTGGGTGGCGGAGTTGTAGGTGATTTCGCAGGATTTATCGCTTCTACATTCCAAAGAGGAATTCGTTTTGCTCAAATCCCTACAACCTTACTTGCTTCTGTAGATTCTTCTGTGGGTGGAAAAGTAGCAGTGAATGCTGATCTTGGGAAAAACATGATCGGCTCCTTCTACCAACCTGAGTTTGTATATTTGCCTTTGATCGCATTGTCCACTTTACCTAAAAGAGAATGGAGATGTGGAATGGCAGAGATCGTAAAACACGGTCTTTTATCCGGAGGAGAATATCTAGAAAAGGTCAGTTCGAACGATAAGTCTGTGTATGACCATACTTCTCCAGAACTCTTGGAACTGATCATTGGTTCTATTTTATATAAGGCTAATATAGTTTCCCAGGACGAAAGAGAAACCGGTCTAAGAAAAGTTTTAAACCTGGGCCATACTACTGCTCACGCAATAGAATCTCTTACGAATTACAGAAGATATTCTCATGGCGAAGCAGTTTCCATAGGCCTTTTGACTGCGATCATTCTTTCTGCAGAAAAACAAGGACTGGATGTTTCCTGGATAGAAGGTCTTAAAAAAATCCTGAAAGCATACGATCTTCCGTATCACGATAAAAGTAAGTCCATTCAGGTAGCAAAACATACTCTTCATGATAAGAAGAATGTGGGCAACTCAGTCCGATTTGTTCTTCTTCAGTCTCCAGGAAATCCAATTTGGGATATTCCAATTGAGCTGGAGGAGATCGCTTCTGCTTTTAAAAAGCAGAAGAAAATGGATTAGAATTCGCCTTGCCTTGGCTTAGAGTTTCTTTAGCCTGGGTTCTCTCATCATGGAAGAAATCCTACGGCTCATAAATCCGATCTCCCTTCTGAATTCGAAGGAAAGAACTATCACGGAAGAGTTCGTTCTGGTCGCATATTTTATCCTAACCTTGGTGATCGTTTATAAAACTTTCGTTTTAAGTTTCGATCGGATCAGTCCTCCTGCTGATAATTCTGTCAGGTATAATCGTAGGCGAGTGACTCGGATCTTGTTTGTGGTTGTGGGAGCAGTGTCCCTTCTGCCCGTAATTTTTTCTGGCCTTTCTTATCTTCCTACTGTGATGGGTCTTGCTGGAGCCGGTATCGTAATCTCCTTAAAAGATATTACTTTGAATTATGTGGGATGGTTGCTTATTCACGGTAGTAACGGTTTTGAAGTAGGGGATAGGATCGAGATCGAAGGTATTAAAGGGGACGTGGTCAATATAGGGATCAATCGTTTTACTTTGATGGAGCTAAGTCCCGATCCTAAATCAGAACAATCTACTAATCGATTGGTGCATCTTCCAAATCATACGATCATTCTTCATAAAGTATATGTGGTGAAGGAAAAAATGGGATTCGTATGGGACGAATTCAGGATTAAGATCCCGCATAGTGCTGATTGGGAAGCTGCCGAAAAAATCCTGAATGGAATTCTGAAAAATGGATCTATCATAGACCAACATAAAATGGATTATTCGGTCAGAGAACTTTCCAAAAATTATTTGGTCCGCTTAGGAAAGACCACACCAATCGTATACATGAATGTAGAAGAAGGTGGAGTGTTATTCTCTCTTCGTTATCTTACTCATATCAAAGAAAAAAGAAATCAAAAGGCAAGGATCTCAAGAGAAGTCCTCAAGGAATTTGGAGACTCCGGGATCCAATTACTATAGTGTCCTGAACTGATTTAAAAGAGATATATGAAACAGGTAGGTAAACCTTGAAACAATCTTATTCATTTCCATGGTCGATCCGTTTTACTAAACTATCCTTGTTTATTATCTTTTCCTTATGTTTATCTTCAGGGGAGATCTTTTCTGAAGAAATTTCCAGGCCGGAATACGAAAAAGCAGATCGACTGATCGAAAATCAGGATTATAAATCCGCATTAAAGATCCTTCTTGAATTCGAAAAGAAAAGGCCGGAAGATGATGTTTTACTATTTAAGATTGGTTTCAGTTATTTCAGATTAGAAGAGGATCAAAAAGCCTTAACATACTTTGAAAAAGCAATCCGATCCAATTCTAAAGAAGCAAAATACTATGATTACTACGGAGCAACACTCTATTTCTCAGGTAAGATAGACGAGGCAGAGAAACAATTCTTAAAATGTATTGAATTGGATCCAAAGGCGCAAAAGGCCCTGAGTATGCTTGGTGCCGTTTATGCAGAAAAAAGACAACCGTCCAAAGCGAAGAGTTATTTTTTAAAGGCCTTAGAAATTGATCCGGATGATCTGAGGGCGAATTATAGTCTTGCAGGTCTTTATTTTAACGAAGGAGAATTAGCGAATTCTCAAAAATATTTCGAGATCTGTTATAAATTGGATCCTGAAAATTATGCCACTGTCAGCTACTTGATAGAAAACTTATATAGACAGGAAAAATTCGACGAAGCGGAGAAGTATAAAAAACGCCTGGCTCAGATCAGGAATACTTCTAAAGATCCTCGTATTTCTAATTTGAAATATTTTCGATTCGATACTTTTGCTATCAAAGATTATATGATAGTTGCTCAGGAAGGTTTTGCTAAAACCGGAGAACTGTATTATTATTATGTTTTTTCGGTATTCGATAAGAGCGGAAAACATTTGAAAAATATAAATCTAGAATCCTCTGCAATTTTAAAAGAAGGGGGTTTCAAATATATTATCGGAATGGATAGTATAGAAGAAGGGGCTGCCAAACATTCTACTTCTAATATTGCGTATCCTGAATTACCTTCCTACTTCGAGTTAAAATCCGTATTGGCAGAAATATTAGAAGGCAAAGTAAATTTTCCCTATAGCACCACCGTTAGTCCAAAATAGTGAATTTTTTTGGAAATTATAGGCTCTATTTGGATAAAAAAAGATAATATTTACATGCAGCAAAAAAGCTTTAATAAAGAAGAATTATTACGCAGGGAGCTTGTAACGGACGAAAATCTTTTATGGTCTGGAGTTCCGGATCGAGGAATCAAATTCGTATCCAGCGATATTTTCCTTATTCCATTTTCTATTGTTTGGGCAAGTTTTGCATTTTCTACTTTATTTAGAGACTTCGAAAATAATCTTTTTTTTCCGTTTTCATTATTCTCTCTATTATTTGTTTTCGCTGGTGTTTATATTACAGTAGGCCGTTTCCTCGTGGATTCATTCTTTCGTTCTCGGACAATATACGGGATCACAGATAGACGTATTATTATATTATCTGATATTATTATAACACGCAAAGTGGAAACATATTGGTTATCCGACCTATCAAAAATAAGTTTATCCGAAAGTGGCAATGGAAAGGGATCAATATTTTTAGGAGATAAAGGTGCTTATTTTAATTTTTTCGGAAACACAAATCTATTTGGACGTAAAGGGGAGTCGGTTCCTTGCTTAGCATTTATTGAAAATGCGAGAGAGGTTCATAATAAGATTTTAAAACTGAAGGAAGAATCAAAAAATCGAATTTCCTCCTCCTAATTATTTTAAAAATTATCGTATCTTATAGATCTGTAAAAAGTCTACAGACTTTGCTTCTCCGCCCGGCGCTCCGGAAAGAATAACAACGATATCCCCTTGGACCAACATCCCATCTTCGGGGAGTTTATTTTCCATATAACGGATCATATCAAAAAAAGTTTCCATGAATGGCATCACGTAAGGCTGAACACCACGATATAATTTCATCTTCCTTGCAGTCGCTAAATAAGGAGTAAAAGAAAGGATAGGGACCTTAGGTCTCATTTCCGAAGTGATCAGCGCAGAATATCCACTTCTTGTAAAATTCACGATTGCTTTTGCGTTGATGCTATGTGCGATCTCTCTCGCTGCTGAACCGAGAGCCGCTCTTTCTATTTCTAATTCGGATTTTTTTAAGTTCCAATGTATCTCATAGATCCGATCTAAGTTTTCTGTTTCTCTTAGGATCTTTGCCATCATCTCAGCGGATTCTACTGGATATTTTCCACTCGCAGATTCTCCGGATAACATGACTGCATCTGTTCCATCCATAACTGCATTTGCGACATCACTTGCTTCTGCTCTGGTAGGTCTTGGATTATCCACCATGGATTCTAACATTTGAGTGGCGGTGATTACAGGTTTGCCTGCACGGTTTGCTTTATAGATGAGTTCTTTTTGTAAAACCGGAACTCTTTCCGTTTCCACTTCGACCCCAAGGTCTCCTCTTGCGATCATGATCCCGTCCGCTGCTTCTAAAATTTCGTCTATATTACGGATTGCTTCTGGTCTTTCTATTTTAGCAATGAGCCCTGTTTGGGTTCCTCTCATCATTTCGCGAGCAAGCTCTAAGTCGGAAGCTCTTCTTACGAAACTTAATGCGACGTAATCCACTCCCAAATTTAATGCAAACTTAAGATCTAATAGATCTTTTTCAGAAAGTGCAGGTGCTGAGATAGGAGTTCCCGGCAAATTAATTCCTTTGTTGCTTTTTAAAATTCCTCCTATTATAACTTTTAAAACGGCTTCTTTGCTTGATTTGGATTCAACTTCTAGTACGAGTTTACCATCATCTACTAATAGTTTGTCTCCCGAACGAAGATCTTCTATCATGGCAGGGTAGGTAGTGCCGACCGCCTCGGAGTCTCCTAAGTATTCCGCGTCGGGTAAAAGTCTGATCTTGTTTCCCTTTTCTAATTCGATTTTGGGAACCCGGAGTTTTCCGGTTCTGATTTTTGGTCCTTGTAGATCCGCCATGATGCCTAGAGGAACGCCGGACTCGGATTCGCATTTTCGCAAAGTTTCAAAAACTTTTTTGTGAACTTCGTGAGTGCCGTGAGAGAAATTCATTCTCGCGATGTCCATTCCGGCTCGGAGAAGTGCGGTGATAGTATTTTCATCTGAGGAAGAAGGGCCAATGGTGCAGACCATTTTGGTTTTTTTTTCCGGGCTAAACATGAATGGGAACCTCCGAAAATTTGGACGTATTTAAGAATGCTATTTCGTTCTTTACGGGGCGAAACCGAAGGGTAAGCTTGGGAAAAAAAAGGCACACCCAATTGCGCCAACTGTTAGAACGGCTCGCTCTAGTTTATCATCCGGAATACAATATGGACCTTGGTCCTCACGTATTCCCCGCACGTAAATACGCAATGATATACAATCAAGTCAAGGAAGATCCTAAACTTTCTTCTTTGCCTGCCCTCCAACCGGCCCCGGTCGGAGAGGAAGAATTAAGCCTAGTCCATACTCCTGAATTCATTTCAGATTTTATGAATTTGAGATATACGGATCGGACCATGTATTCGGAACTTCCCCTCAACCAAACTATGGTCAGAAGTTTTTGTCTAGGAGTGGGGGGAACCATTCTCGCGACTGAGATGACCGAAAATTATAAATACGTATATCATATCGGTGGAGGATTTCACCACAGTATGCCGGATCGTGCAGAAGGTTTTTGTTATCTAAATGATGCTGCAATCGCGACGAAACTTTATCTGCAAAAATATCCTGAAAGAAAGGTTTTATTTATAGATCTCGATCTTCACCAAGGGAATGGGAATGCTAGAATTTTCCAAGGAGATCCTTCGGTTTGGACTTTTTCTATGCACCAAGAAGAGTTATATCCTAAAAAAGAGAAGTCCAATCTGGATATACCTTTGGAAAACGGGACCAACGACAAAACATATCTTTCCCGTTTGCAAGAAGGTTTGGATAAGATCCAAAAAGAATTCAAACCGGATCTGATCTATTATTTCGCGGGTGCGGATCCTTTCGAAGATGATTCTTTAGGTGATCTAAAGCTTACTTTCGATGGGTTGAAGGCAAGGGATAAAATGGTAAAAACTTTTGCGGATTCTTTGGATATTCCTGTAGTGGTCATGCCAGCAGGTGGTTATGCAAGGAATTTCCACGACACGGTTCGTATCCATTTTAATACGATCAGGGTTTTCGCCTCCTTAATTTAATTACATGAGTATATTTTCCGGTTCAGATAAATCCACATCGGGTCAGAGTTATATCGATCCAGAGGCATTAGGCCTTATAGACGTAAATAGAGAATTCAAAACACATTTAGGGATAGAAGATACTCTATTCAATCGATTCTCCGCTAAGGAAGTTCACGAACTTTTGGAACAATCTGGAATGTTCGAAATGTTAGAGTTCAGAGGATTCAAAAAAACTAAATTAGAGATCCAAGGAATTTCAGAAGTAGACAATCGTATTTATATTAAAACTGAAGAGAACGAAATTTTAGTTCATATGCGTTTGAAGTTCTCAGACTTTCTTTTCAAAAAGATAAACGAATCTTTTCCCATGATCTATATAGATTGGTTATTAAGCCAAAACGTAAGGCTCGGAAAATTGGGAGAAAAGAAAAAATTATTCGAAGGCCAAGAATATCCGGGCCTGAACATAATGAACGAGATCACTTCTTTTATCCGTTTGCTATCCGGAAAGATCGGGGCAGCGGGAGCTTTTAATATTCCTGAATATTTTCACGATGCAGTTTTATTTCATAAAAATTTCAGATATTTATCTCCAGAAAAAGAAGGAGAATTTAGAGCACTACTCAGATGTTTTAAAAAAGAAAATCTGAGATCTCTCTCCGGAGCCATCCATTCCGGAAAAATTTTAGATCGCCAGACCTCTGCAGTATACTCTTGGAGTTATGGAGAAATGGTGTCCGCGACAAATCCATTTCTCGAAAAATCCTTGTTCGACGAACACTATGATTCTATGGTTGCCAGAATTTCCGAGACCAGGGAATTTTCTAGGATCGATTAGATGACATCAATTACGATTAAACCTGAAATTCTGATCATAGACGACGATCGGGACGTAGGAGAAGCTCTAGAAATTCTTCTCTCCAAATTAGGTTACAATTCTACTTTTTTCGATTCCGTGGAGAAGGGTAAGGAATATTTCGAAAAAGAATCCAACCCAATTGTCTTTCTGGACATTCACATGCCAAAAACCAGCGGGTTGGACGTCCTACCTTATTTCAAAAATTTGATTCCTGCTACCCAGGTCATCATGATGACTGGGGAAAGGGATATCAATAATGTGGTGACTTCTCTCACTCATAAGGCTTCCGATTTTCTTTTAAAACCGTTCTCTCTCCAGACAGTTCGCATCGCAGTCCAAAGAGCATTGGATTATTATACTTTGCTAAAGGAGAAGGAAGCGAGGGATGAAAATATCATGAGAGATTTGAGGCTTGCCTCTAAGATCCAAAAAAAGATACTTTCTGTTCCAGTAATTTCTCCTTTGGAAGTTATAGTGGACAATACTCCTGCTTCTTTCGTGAGTGGGGACTTTTACGTTCTTTCTAAAATTGGGAACAAGGTGATGGTGCTACTCGGTGATATCGAGGATCACGGAGTAACTTCTGGGCTTATCGGACTTCTTATGACCAGTATAGCAAGAGAAGCATATAAAGAAAGCCAGGACCCTTCTAATGTTCTGAAAAGAATGAATCTGGAACTTTCCCAAGAAATAGGAACTCATAGTTTAACTGCTGCGGTTGCAGTGATCGATTTGGAAAAAAAGACAATCTGTTATGCGAGGGGAGGACATCCTTTCCCTGTTTTATACCAGGCCGCAGGACAAAAACTTTTAAACGAAAAATCAGGACAGTTACTTGGTATCATGGATGCTCTCGAATTTGAGTCTCATGAGATTCCCTACGAATCCGGAGATGTTTTATTCTTATATAGTGATGGTCTTTTAAACAGTCTTTCTAGTCCTCTATTCAAAGAGTTGGAAGATGTCCGTAAAAAAGGTCTGGGCATCGAAGATTACCAAGAAGCGATCAGAACTTTCAGCAAGGTAAGTTTGCCTACTAGAGAATTCAGAGATGACTCTAGCTATCTACTTCTGAGACTCTAGTTTTCTTTCAGAACGATTTGGTTTTGCTCCTGGAAAGGTGCCTTTTCGGATATTAAAAAATACTAATTCGGGCAAAGAGAAGAATACTGAATTCAACCCATTCATTACTCTTTTTCCTTTGTCGAATGGGCTAGTAAATATCCCTAAAGTAAAATTACCGATTCCCCAGCCTAAGTTTACGATCCCATAAACTGGCCTGAGTAAGACTACATCATCTGTAAAAAATACAAAAGAAGAATCATCCGGATTACTTCTGTAAATACTGGAACTGAATACATTGGATTCTTTTAGATACGTTTTCCATTTGGAATTCGATTCATATAATTTTTCCAGAGCCACTTTTCTATGAGAAAGTTCTAAGGTTTCCTCTTTTACATTCCATTTTTCAGTGATAGAATCATAGGCAATAAACGGAATAAAAGTGAGAGAAGAATGAGGATCTATTCTTTTTCCGAGAATGTTTTGGTATTCCTGTTCGTTTAAGATAAATTCTAAAGAATCAAAAATTTCAGAAGTGCAGTTTTTAGTGATGAGTTTGAACGTATAAAATTGTTTTAGATTCTCATAATATGCAGATTCTGCTTTTTCGGAGCGGGCCAAATATTTCGAGATAATTTCAGGTTCTGGAGTCGGAAAAGAAAATACAAAATTCCCTGAAAGGTCTGGAGATAGTCTATCAAACGTATTTCGGATTGAAATTCCTCTACTTAAACCTGTTCTTAATTCCCAGTCCCTGTTTTCTAAATCTTCCCAGGTGAGATAATTTTCTTCTGTTAGATTTTCTGATTTTATTCTTTCTTCTCTAAAATTTTTAGATGCTTCTAATAATAGATCTGAACTTGCTTCTACATTTTTTTTGTCCTTGGACCAGGTGGTGGGAGCGATCTGATAAGCCGATTCAGGAAAGGTAATTAAGAAATAAAGTTTACCTTCTTCTATACTCTTTTCCAAAACTAAATATCTTGCGAGATTGACTAATACACTATGACCCCAGTGCGAATTTTCCTCTTTGATCAGTTCTACGATGGAATATTTGAGTGAGTCACGTAGTGAGATAAGTTTACCTTTTTCTTCTTCATTTAAAGAGGTTCCGGAAGAAAGAAAAATCGTTTCAGGATTTAAAGAATATCCCAAATCCAGTATTTCTAAAACGGAAAGTTTTTCTAATCTAGGCAGAAACCAGGATGAAATTCCTTCTTTATAGAATGGATAAGTTCCGTTTTGGACAGCTGGTGCTTCTGAGAATACTGTAAATTTTTCTTCGACAAGTGCAGAGTTTAATTCCTTTTTGATCTGTGTTCGTAACTTTCCGAGCCAACCTTTGCCAAATGAAGAGTTTAATTCTTCCTTTAAAGAAGAAAGATCGGCTCCTTCTTCTTTTTTGAAATAACCAAATGTTCTGATGTGGATATTCTTTCCTGGGCTAATAATTTCTTTTAAAAATTGTACATCTGCTCGGATAGATTCTAAATTTTTAATATGTTTGAATTGGATCAAAGCAAGTTTTTCAAAACCAGTTCTGATTTTGTCTAGATCTTTTTCTGAAATTGCTACGCGCGCTATTTTACTGGTTCGATTGGAATACGTATTATAAGAATAAGAAAATCTTTCGTAGGATTCACGGACTACTCTGAATATTTCGTCAGGGTAATATTGAAAATGGATGACTGTATCATCGAATCTAAGTGCGGAATGTCCTCCGCTGGACTGCCCAATATTTGCATTCACATAGATGAAATCTATATAACTGTTTTCAGAGCTTAGGCTATAAAAGGGAAAAAGTAAAAAAAGAAGAAAAAAGCGGCCGACTGCCGACCGCTTTCGCGCACTCGATCTCAAATTAAAGGGAAAGATAGCCTCTTTCCAAAGCCTTTGCGATCTCAGGTTTGAAGTTTACGTTTGCAGCAAAACTTTTAAAACCTTCTTCGCTCACTCCTGCTTTTTTGAGTCCTCTTCCTATGGAAACATAAGTGCTCTCTGAATTTTTCCAGTTGATCACTCCATTTTTAGAAGCGAGTTCTGCTAAGTCAGATTCAAATTCAGAAGAACGAGTGGATCCAGTTTGCAAATAGAATGCAGTTAGATTTTCCACATCTCTTTTATATCCTTTCTTTTCTGCCGCCGAATCTTTAGAAGAAGAGGAAACGGAAGAAACAACGGAGACCACAGCATTAGAAATACTTTGAAGTGAGTTCGAAGCAGAATCCGAGATTGACTTTGATACCGTATCTAAAAAACAATTTTGGGAGAGTAGGATACCAAATGTAAGTAAGCCTGTTCCCAGAATTTTGTGAAAAAATTTCATTGATGTACCTCGCCTTTGATCTTCCGAATTTTGGAAGAAAGTTTCTGACACGTTCGCGCCTATTCTCTTACTGAATTCAGTAAGAGTCAACTTTGTTTTCCGGAATATAGGACCACTGTGGACCATGGTTCCATTTCAATTTTGAGATTTTTTTTACGGGAATCTATCTCTAAGGAGTCAGGTTTTTTTCCTGTCCAATAGTCTATAGAATTCTTTTTGTCCCAAGGGAAGAAGAGAGAGAGTGATATCTCTTTTTTCTCATCACTTGGATTCCAAATCCCTAAATAACCGGAAGGATTGTAGAGAGCGCTCGGGAAAAACTCAGTTCCGAGCCCGACTGGAAGAGGAGTTTTGCCTCTACACTTAGATTGGAGCGCTAAACTTTTTTGTAATAATTCAAGTCTGTCTTCATTTACGAGAGAAAGATCGTCAGAGACAAATAACATTCCTCCGGATACAGACATGATACTTGCCATAATTTTTGTTTGGGCCTCTGTCATGCTGTTTTTCTTTTTACGAACTAAAAGACAGTCTGGATCATTTAGCCAAAGTGTTCTATGCATAGAAGCTCTGGTGATATCGTTAATGAGTGCTCTTTCGGTGCAGAGTCCGTTTCTATCCTTGACTAAGATCCTGGATTTTTCTCTGTACCAGAAAGGTGCCACGTCGCATGAAATTCTCATTGCATCAAATAGTCCAACGGAAGGAAGCATTGGTGCTCCACAGCCTAGGATAAATATATCCTTTCCGACTACTTTTCGAATGAACTTGATTGCATCCGCATAACGAGTATGAGGTGATACGCTTCTGTCATAGGTCCAGCCGGGCAGTAATGCAGAATATAAGAAATCCAGTTTTAGATATTTGTATCCGTATTCTTTTACTATCGTTTTGAAAACTGTGGCTAAAAATTCTTTGGAAGCAGGGTGGGTCACATCCAAACTATAAGTATAATCCACACCCCAATTTGGATTCCAAAGTGCAGGTACTGGATTTCCGTCTCTGTCTTTTAGGACCGCTTCTGGGAATTTTTGGAAAAATTTGGATTTTTTACGAACTAAGAATGGAGCAAGCCAGATCCCAGGGATTAATTTTTCAGAACGAACAGCTTCTGCAAGTAAACCCATTCCGCCAGGGAAACGATCGTTTGTTTCTAGCCAGTCTCCAATTTCTGCTTGGTAACCATCATCTATTTGGAAAACTTTTAATCCTAAATTTTTGGATCTAAGTTCTTTCAAATTTTGAAGAATGATCTTCTCAGAAATTTTGGTATAATAATGATACCAAGAACACCAGCCGGTTGGGACCTGAGTCTCAGGTAGTTTAACTTTTAGATTTTTTGCAAGTTCAGCAAAATAGTTTTTAATAAAGATCGCTTCGTCGCCTGTGAATTTGGAAACACGGATCTGAGTAAGAGGGAGTTTATTTCCTTTAAAATCTTCGAAGCGGAAAAAATCATATACTACTCTAATATCTCCGCTGAAAAAATTATCAGTTGTCTTTTTGGAAGAAGGTGAAGTTAAAATCTTAAACTTAACTCCTTCTTCTCCTTTGGAAACTGCTCCTGCAAAAAATTTAGAGTCTTCGTTTTTAGGTAAAAGGATTACATACGCTTCTGAGATCCAGTTGCCTTCTTCTCCTGCATGCTCCGAATAAATATTTTCTTGGGAGAATTGCAAAAATCCTAATTTAGGAGAAACATCTGCGTCTTCTAAATTTTCAGCGGCGGAGAGACTCCAGGATTGGTATCCATGTCTGAAAATTTTACCTTCTTTGATCCCATGAGAGGGAAGTTCCCACTCGAAGGTAAGGAGTTCTAAACCAGCAGGAGGCCTTCTTTCTGCTATCCATTCTAAAACGGGAGCATACGTGGATTTTCCAGGGGATTTGACTAATTTAAAGGAAAACTTATAATTCCCGCAATCGCTCTTGGTCTCTGCTCTTCCTGCCGGAAACTCAAACTGAGACTTTTGTTCTTCTTCATAGATACGGGTTCGCAAAACTGCTTTCATTCTAGGACGATGGTTTACTGATTCGAAAGATAGAAAAGGAAAAAAACCGCTGGGGAGGCCGGACTTTTCTTGCGGACCGGAGATCCTATTCGGATATTTTGGCTTTATGGCATCTAACCGCGCGAACAATAAGCCGGATCTTTTTCCGGGAGATCTTTCCGAAGAGAGATTCAAAGAATATTTAGAAGACGATCATTTGGCAGTAGATTGCGAAATGATGGGTTTAAATCCAAGAAGAGATCGTCTTTGCGTGGTCCAGATCTGTGATTCTAAAAATAGAGTGAGCCTGGTGCAAATTCTGCCCAACCAAACAGAGGCTCCTCTACTCAAAAAATTATTCGAAAATCCTGATATCATCAAAGTATTCCATTTTGCTCGTATGGATACCCTCTTCTTAAGATACAGACTTGGGATTTTGACCAAGGGAGTTTTTTGTACTAAGATTGGATCCAAACTTGCCCGCACTTATACAGACAGACATGGTCTGAAAGATATTATCAGAGAATTTTTCGATGAGACCCTGGACAAAAAAAATCAGTCCTCCGATTGGGGAGCTCAAAGTTTAACTAAGGATCAGATTGAATATGCATCCGGAGATGTTTTATTCCTCATCTCTCTTTCCCAAAAACTCACTCAGATATTGATCCGAGAAGGAAGATATGAACTCGCTCAAGAGGCTTTCCAATGTCTCCCTGTATTCAATCAGATTGATTGGCTCCAAATGGAGAATTTATTCGAACATTGAAAAAGAAAATTTCCAAAACCTTTCTTTGCCAATCCTGCGGACAGGAATTTTCCCGTTGGGCAGGCAAATGTGAATCCTGCGGAAAATGGAATACGATTGTAGAAGAATCGGGAGGGGATCGTTTTTCTTCTTCTCCCAGTTACAAAAAATCTGCAGTCTATAAGGAACCTGTTCCTATAGATTCTATACCTTCGGATGATACAAAACGTCTGAGTTCAGGTCTTTCTGAATTGGATTTGGTTTTAGGCGGCGGACTTGTTCCTGGAAGTTTAATTTTAGTAGGTGGAGAACCTGGAGTAGGTAAGTCCACACTCATCTTAGAGATCAGCAGAAGTATGATCTCTCAAGGCAGAAAAATATTATACATCTCTGGAGAGGAATCTGCGGCTCAAGTCGGACTTAGAGCTTCAAGGATGAATGTTCTATCAGGGAACCTTCTTCTTTCTTCCGAAACATACGCGGAGAATATTTCTGCGATGGTTGAGGATGTTGCTCCTGATCTGGTATTTGTAGATTCTATCCAAACTCTTACAAGAGAAGCACTTCCGAACCAAGCGGGAACAGTTACACAACTCAGAGAATGTACACAAGTTCTTTTGGAAACTGCAAAGCGCACTGGAATTCCGATCGTAATGACAGGACATATTACTAAGGACGGAGCGATCGCAGGTCCTAAGGTATTGGAACATTTAGTCGATACGGTATTATACTTCGAAGGGGACAAACTGAATTATTTCAGACTTCTTCGCGCCGTAAAAAACAGGTTCGGCGCAGTAGGAGACCTCGCAGTTTTCGAAATGTTGGAATCCGGATTAAAAGAAGTAAAAGACAGACAAAGAGTATTTATCAGTTCTCTAACAGAAGGAAAGAGCGGCTCAGTCATCAGTTCTGTTGTAGAAGGAAGCCGAGCTCTGAGTGTAGAAGTCCAAGCCTTGGTAAGTAGAACCAATTATTCTCAAGCAAGAAGAATGGCAGAAGGTCCAGACACTCGAAGACTCATCCTACTTGCGGCGGTCATCGAAAAATACTTAGGACATACATTATCAGAATGTGATATATTCGGAAACCTGGCAGGAGGACTGCAGGTGGACGAACCGGCGCTCGACCTTGCGATCTGCGCTTCTATACTTTCTAGTTACACAGAAAGACCTGTTCAATCAGGATTTGCGGTCATTGGAGAAGTTGGATTATCTGGAGAAGTTCGTTCCGTTGGACAAGTCTCCCTTCGATTAAAAGAATTGAAAGGTGTAGGAATAGAGACAGTTTTTCTTCCAAAAGGAAATCTGGCAGAGTTAGAAAAAATCCCTGGAATGGAAATTGTTGGGATAAGCGCTCTAAGAGAATTAGAAGGTTTATTTAAGTGAAATCCCGGATTTTAAATAATCCGGTTTCCCGTGTTTTTTATATTATAAAATTATTATATACTATTGTTCTGGTTTCTCTCTGCACGTTTGCTGTGCCTATATTCTCTCAAGAAGTTGATCCACTTCTTCGACAGCCTTGGTTTTCCGACCAGGAGAAAAAGGAAGAATTACTTTATAATAGGCTCCAAACTGCATATCGATTAAGTGCTCATTATGTTTGGAAGACTGATTCCAGATCTCGAAATTATCGTTTTTACAAAGATGGAAAAGTAGAAATGATACTGGATCGAAATTACAAAGAAGTATTTCCGAACAGACAAGAATTGGATCTACATTATAGCGAAGCAGAAAGTTTGCAAAAACATGCAAATCCATATTCTGCAATTCGACTCTTAAAGGGTTCCATGTACTGTTATCGATTGAGATACGGGAAATTAGTGCCGGAAGGTTATGAAAAAACAGCAAAACTTCTGGGAAAATTTTTAGATCAATACGCACATAAAGAAAAAGAATTACAAAGACTTACAGATCCATTCGGTTGTTGGACTCCAGAAGTTTTAAAGATCAGAAGTTCAGACTTTGCATATTCATTCGATCTTCCTCCCGAGTTGACTTATTTATTTCCGGACGAAGACAGAGAGTTTTCTGGAGAAGACCCTGACTATCTCTGGCAAGTGCATAGATTCTACCAAAACTTTCCAGTGGAAGGAGGACCTTCTACATGGGAGAAAGAATATAGAAAGAATAGTGAAGGTATCTTATTCTTTCGACCGGATCGAATTGTTTTCACTGTAGGAACAACGCTTCATTTTCATCCTTCTATCTTTAATGCACAAAACTACTATCTGATTTGGGATTCACTTCGAGGTATCAATTCCAGGACAATGAAAGAATGGAATTATCTTCGCAAAAAAGAAGGGGACCTATATAGAACAAGT
This sequence comes from Leptospira koniambonensis, assembly GCF_004769555.1. Taxonomy (NCBI): domain Bacteria; kingdom Pseudomonadati; phylum Spirochaetota; class Leptospiria; order Leptospirales; family Leptospiraceae; genus Leptospira; species Leptospira koniambonensis. Next base: position 355,905 of record NZ_RQFY01000012.1, read on the forward strand.
TTCGATTTTGTGGGAGAAGATGGCCGCAAAAGCCAGATCATCATTTTGGAAAAATTTTATTTAAGAGGGACCAGAGGAATCCTATTCTCTTTGGCCTATCCAAGCAAATTAGAAGCCCTCGGCACTAAAATCTGGAGTGGATTTTCTTCCTCTGTCGTCGTAGAATAGGGGAGATGTTTGCCTTAGTCAAAAACTGGGAAAACCAAAGACCTAAAAAGCCTGAACCTCCTTGGAGATTACTTGGTTTGGGCCTTCTGTTTGTGAACGGAATGGCAGCACTTTTCTTGCCAATTGGACTTTTTGGGACATTGATCTCCACGATCGCCTGTCTTGGTTTTTTATTTCTTCCTATGTTCTTTATGACCCTAAGGCTGACCAAGTTTTACGGAAATAGTATATTCTTTGCTTTGTTCCTTGGCTTCGTCTCTGCACCTGTTTCTGCTTTGTATTTGAGCCATGCATTCGGCTTCTTCCTAGGCCTAAAATCCCCAGAACAAACTATCTTCCAAAAAGAAGGTGTAGTATCCAATTCTCATATCTATAGATTCACAGATTCCAAGTTTTTATACAAATACCAGGTCACTAAGACCACTCCAGGTTCTATTAAGAAAACATTGTATTTCCATGTGGCGCCCTGGGTTTCTTCTGATTGGAAAGAAGGTGACGAGGTCCTAACCTGGGCGGTCTGCCCACAATTCTCCGAAAAAGTATGTGATTGGGAGAAGCAGAACGCAAGAGTAGGGCAATCATTGTCTCATTCCAATATTGCTGGGTTAAACTCGTATTATGCGGAAGCAGTCCTGGAAGCCTGCAAAAAGTTCGGTTTCGATCTTCCCAAAAACCCAAGGATCCTTCTCCCAATCTCCAATCCGGAAGAAGTTTTGTTCAATATGGGAGTCCTGGGACTTGCTGGCCTTCTCGCCTTAAACTATATTTGGATCATTGGCATTTTAGTTTGGAATAAGAGGAAACGTTAGAAAGGTTCACGCCAAGACGCAAAGCGAAGAAGAGCTATCATTTTCTTCAGAAATACCTTCTTTTCTTCGCGCCTTCGCGTGGAAAAGGGCTGAAGCAAAAGATATTATGTCTCATATAGACGAGCTTTGGCGCGGGACTGGAGTTCCTACCAAGATTGGGTTGTCGGCCCAGAGATCCGATTTTTTCGATTTTTTCTTCAAGATCACAAAAAACTTTTTACTTGGCTAATTTTGCAACTTAGGCTACCGATATTTATACACAGAGACGGGAAGGAGAAATCTATTTGGACCCCGAAATCCTAACGGAGAAGGTCGCAACCCAGAACAAAAAGTTTCTGGTAGATCTAAAACGGAATGAGAACGGATACTATTTAAAAGTTTCCGAATGGTCCAATAGCAAAAAATCTTCCATATTCATTCCGGCAGAAGGTGTCGGAAAGATGATCGAGGTATTACGTAAATTCCAAGGCCTGATTCAGGATGGAGAAATTACGGACATCCCTCCCTCTCAGAATTAGATTGGATTGCACTAAATCTTTAGGAGATATTCTCATGGGGAAAAAGACGTACTTATTAGCTAGCGTTCTCTTTTTCTTGGCTATTACCGGAACTTCCGGTCAGCAGCCTGCGGGAGGGAACCAAGGCGGCCAGGGTGGCCAAGCACCGGATCCCCTCGAGAAAATTATACTCGAAAACTTCGAGGAGTCCGAAGACTGGAGAGCTAAGTCTACTACTCCCCTGGGAGAGACTAAAACTCTTAAGATGGTTCAAAGAGGTCTCATCCGAGACGTATTCGATGAAAATACTGTTCCGGATAATGGCGGAGACCAATTAGAAAAGAACCATATCCTCGGGATCAAAACTTTTTACAACGATAGAGGATTCGATCGTGTAGAAGTTTTCCCTCCTCACGAATATATCGTAAAAGGAAAAGCTCGTCAGATCTCTATTTGGGCTCTGGGAAGAAAATTCCGTCATACTCTATTCGTTAAACTGAGAGACTATAGAGGAAAAACCCATAATATCAGAATGGGTCGCTTGGATTATTTCGGTTGGAGAAAATTAACTGCAACTGTTCCAGGATTCGTTCCTCAAAGTACCAGATTTGCACTATTGGACAAGAACCTAAGATTCGTTTCCATTTTCGTGACCTCCGACGTTCATGAAGTTGGCGGAAGCTTCTACTTTTATGTAGATGATTTAGAAGTTCGTGCCGATAAATCTGATACGAAGTATCCTGGTTCTGAAATTAAGGACAATTGGTGATATTACTCCGGTAGGAAACGTATGAAAAACCTCAGCAAAAAAACTAAAATCACCGCGGCAGTAGTAGTAGGTATTTCTTCCATCCTTCTTCTCGGGACCGTGAGTGCGCAATTTATCAAAAAGAAAAAGGGCGGGATCGAATCTCCTACCGGTATCGACGTAAGTGGAATGGAGTTACGCTCCATCACTGTAGAATCTTGGGATAATCCCCCAGGCGCTGCTCCTTACGGTTGGGAAGTTGCTACTGATAAAGACACTCTTGTTCCTCAAGGACAACAGTCTCAGTACCAGCCAACTGCTTCTAACGCGCAAGCATTGAGAGAAGTGAAACTTCTACCAGGAAAACCTGGAGACATCAAGAATGTAGACGCTGGAACTGGAAAAGTTTTGGGAGTGAAGTTTGCATTCACTTTCCCAGGAGATAACTCAGTAAGTATCCGTCCTCCTCGCACTCCTGAATACGAGATCACTCGTAAAATGGCATACTTAGACGCGAACAATAAAAGAAAAGAATTCAAGATCTATGGTGTTGAATTCCCAGGGATCGTAAAAGCGGTTTCTGTTTGGGTTTGTGGTCGTGGTAACGAATATAATCTAGAGGGTTGGTTAGAAGATTGGAAAGGTGATTCTCATATCTTCCAATTCGGAGATCTGGACTTTATTGGTTGGAGACCTCTTACTTTTGAAATTCCTCCGGGAGTTCCTCAAGACGTAAACTCTTTCCCTCAAGTTAAGACACTTGTATTCAAACAATTTAAAATTCGCTCTCGTAACGATACGAGCGGAGAAACTGTTTATCTCTTCTTTGATGAGCTAAGAGTTCTTTCTGACGTATTCGAAGTTCACTTCGACGGAGCTTCTATCGACTTCGATGCGGATGATTGCCGCTCTAAACGTAAGTTGGATAAGATGTTGAAAGTGAAAGCAGAGAAAGAATGTGAAGGTGGTGGAAACGGCAAGTAAGCCTTTCTCACAATTCGACTCTAATCAAAACGCGGGAACTTTCCCGCGTTTTTTGTTTTATAATAGTTTCGCACGGAGAATACGGAATTCACGGAGTTTTTCTCTGCATGCTCTTGTGCGGAGCGGAATCATTATTCCATATTTATGTAATATTTTTCTGTATTTCGTATTTTTAATATGGAAAATATGTCAAAATGGAGATTTATTTAATTGGGCGAAAATCGGTTCAAGTAGGCTTATACATGAAGGGGAGGATGCTAAATCTCCCTACTTCTTATTCTTTTTTAATATTTATACTGTTCCCCCTGTTTTTTGCAGACTGTAGTACCGATTTGGATTTTCAGTTTGGTGCTCATGCCAAGGCGAAGAGCCGTTTCGAAAAGGCCTTAGTCTCTTTGCAGATTTTTCATAATGCCATTTTACAACCTTCTGCAAGTGAGATCGAAACCCTTGGAGAATTTGAAAAATCTCTGATAAATTCCGGTTGGAACAAGCCTGAAAATATCCAAAAATCCGCGGACGCACTTTCCGAAACCTTCGCCTTTTTAGGGACCGCCGATGGAGAAATTGAAGCTGATATGGAAGCTTGGGACAAAGGAGATCTAGTATGGCCAAAGCCGATTTCTTCTCAAAAATTACAGGAAATTCGGAATTCTCGCCTAACGGAGATGAGATCTTATTATAAAGGACAGATGGAAGGGATAAAAAATTTAACTTCGGAAGAGAGGCAGTCTCTAAAATTGAATGTATCCGCCGGGATTTATCTATATAGTTATATGTCCGAGGCGGATCAAAAGAATTCTTTCATGGATGAAGTCTTTCAAAAAGAAAATGCGAGTTGGTTGGTTCGGACCCGAGAAGAAATTATCAAGGAGCAAATACGGAATGGAGAAGCGTTGTGAAGAGTAAACTTATTATTCTATATTCGGTATTTGGCTTTTTCTTTCTTGGTTGTCCTCAGGATCCGAACGATAAATACGAGGATCAAAATCGGCTTATATACTTGAGTATGTTGTATTGGGACGGCGCATTTGTCCCAAGGGAAAATTACTGTCGGAATTTGATAAGTTCAATTCCAAATAATCAGGAAGTATTTGTAAGCATCGGACAAGGAGTGAAAAAGGAACCAGGCTTCAATGGTACAAATTTAGAATTGAAAATCTTGGACAGTAGTGGATGCAAAATTCGCTTTGAATTATATTATTGTGATTGGTTTGATAATGCAGTCTATTTGTTAGATCCACCACCGAATCCGGGAACATGTAATATTTCCGCCTTTACTTATTTAGAGGGTCCTTCCGGAAATCAAATCAATTGTTCTATCAATCGATCCAACTATTACAGATACGCAATTTATTCCTATGCTGTAGATTCTGCAGGAGATGTGCCTGCATCTTGCAATTACAGTATTAAGGTAACGAATTTTTGAGATAATATGAAGAAAATTATATTACTCATTTTCCTACTTTTAGGATATTCTGAAGTTTCGGGGCAGATCTATTACGAAGGAAATGGACATCAAAATGATTGTGATACAAAGAGGGATGGAGGCGATTCCATTCCGATTTCGTATATTCAATACGACGCAAACACAAGAATAACAATTTACGGAGATAGTCGAACGGACTTTGCTGATTCGATACCTTATAACTTTTCCAATATGAATGCGCTACTTGGAGCAGATACATCAATTTGGAATGTTCAAAATTTTGGAGTAGCAGGTTGGACGAGCGATGATTTATTTTTCAAATTAATTGAATGTTTTAAAATTGATCCCAGTACTGGTGCGCCTATCAATTCCAATTATGTAACGGCTACAAAAGTAGCTTTTGAGATCGGCGGGAATGATATTTTACATATGGCTCCCTTCTTGTATTCTTATCGTTGGCTTCTTCCTATTAGTGTTTTAAGATCCAAGGCAAATATTGATAGAATCGTAAGTATCTTTCAACGCCGGAATAAAAAGATCCTACTCATTGGGAATTATCCGGCGGGAGGTATGCCGAGCGGAATGAGTCAACTCGGGGAACATTCAAATACATATCCGCTTAGTCTTGGATTTGCACTATCTATCGGGTTGATGGCATTAGAAAATGAATATGTAGAACTTGTAAATAGGCGCCAAATTGAGTATATCAGAGTTTGGGACTATATGGCGCTGTATCCTGGAGCGCCTGTGCCTCGGGCGGATTTAACTTTTGGAGATCTGATTCATCCTTCCCCGGCTGGATTTCAAGTCTGGGGCCAAGCAGTTGGAAATAAGATCCGTGAATTAGGTTGGCATCTACCGGACACTCCGCCGGAACCACCGCCTCCGAATGTGGATGATACTAGTCCGGATGGCACAACAAATCCGAATCCACCGCCACCGGCGATCGATCCGATCTTACTCTGTTTTCTTCTGAAAATTTGCCATTTGTAAAAAATGGTATCGAATAGGAAAGATCTACTCTCTCGCAAAGAGAAGATTTGATCTGTGAAATTTCTTTTTTATTCCCGAACGGTTTCGCGCGGAGAACGCAGAGGTAAAAGAGATAAAGAGGTTATCTCACGCAGAGACGCTAAGACACAGAGACTTAAGATATTTCTATTATCTAAATCCTCCGCGGCTCCGTGTCTCTGCGTGCCACAAGTCTTGCCTTTCTTTCAAACTCTACGTCTATAGCTTAAAATAAATGCCAAAATGCATCCCTAAGTGACACGTACAGACACTCTGAAACTCTAACACCCAAATTCTAGTTTACGGATAAGCCTAAGCTGCTATAATTGATCTGAAAGGGCTCTTAAGAGACAAAAAAACCGCCCATCCGAACCTATTTTTGAATGCCGACCCCGTCGGCGGAGTAATTCCTATGTCTAACGAAACTGCGACAACCGCGGAAACTAAGCCTGCCAGCGAACTGGACAAGCTGACTTCTCTTTTCAACGAGGAGATTTATGTACGCTCGGACGCAAATTCCATTCCAGCATCTAAATTTAAAATTTACGACGATCTTATAGAATCCTTTCAATCATCCGGACTTATAGATTCTGCCAAAACAAAATTGGAAGAACATCTTGCTGATCATTCTGAAAGTATTTCTGCAAGATATATGCTTGGACTACTTGGACTACAGAAAGGAAGTATAGACGCTGCTTCTTATTTCAAAACTTTGCTGGATTCTTTCAAACAAGCCAGCAAATGGGTCATCATTGAACATATCACTGACAATATTTTAAAATTCGGAGAGGATCGTTATGCTCTTCGTTTCAAAGCAGAAGCTCTTGAAAAACTAAAGAAGAATAAAGAGCTAAAACCTATCCTTGAAAAACTTGCAAAACAAGACCGCAAGAACCCAGAGATCGCTAAAAAATACGCATTAGCAATTCTTGATGAAAATAAAGAGAAAGCAGTCGCTTATCTAAAACAAGCGATTGAGACTTTTGCAAAAACAAAAGACTATCTACAATTCGAAGAGATCTGGCCGATTTTCGTAACCAATAGTTACGATGATATCCAATTCGTAGAAAAAGTAGAACGTATCCTTTTAGGTCATCGCGAAAAGACCCGTCTTGCAGGTTATCTTTATCCATTAGTTGAGCCATTCAAGATCACTGAAGATTGGGATAGAGTGATCTATCTTTTGAAAAAGATCCTGGATCATGAGCCTGTTTCCAACAAAGCAAGAAACGAACTGATCAGAGTTTATAAACTGAAATATGCCAACCACAGCTTGTTGGAAGATTTCTTAAAAATGTCCGAGTTAGGAAATAACAGAAAACCTGTTAAGGTTTGTATTTCCAACTTCGAAAGAAACATCGTATTCGATACAGGCAACTACGTTCTTCACAGAAACTGGGGAGTAGGTAAGATTGTTTCTATTTCGCCTAATGGAGATTCTATCTTTGTAGACTTCAGGGATAAAAAGAATCATAAACTTTCCATCCAAATGGCGATCACCAGTTTGAAACCTTTAAAAGGGGATCATATCTGGGTAAGATTTTATGAAGACAAAGCTTCTGTTGTTTCTCTATTCGAGACTGATGTTCCTGGCTTCTTTAAAGAATTATTAACTTCTTTCGAAAACCATATGTTGGTTGCCGAAATGAAGGCAGAGATCGCAGGAAAATTTATCCCTGTAGTTGATTGGTCTAAATGGTGGAACAAAGCTAAGAATGTTATCAAAAAAGAAGATAACCTAGGCTTTAACCCTAAGAAAAAAGACGAACTCTGGTATAGAGAAAAACCAATCACTTATGCGGAAGAATTGACTGAAAAATTCAACGCGAACGCAGATCCTGCAAAACGTTTAGACATCGCTATCGAAGCACTTCGAAACAAAGAAGAGGCTGAATCAGCGATCGATACTTTCGCTCATCATTATTTCGAAGAAGAGCAAACTCACGATTCATTCCGCAAGATAGTTGCATATCTGTATCTGGATGAAGTCGCTTCTACCATGGAAGGTGACGACGGAAGTCCTTACGATTTCCAAAGGTATCAAAAGTTGGATGATGTTTCCAAGATCGTTAAGTCTCTCAAAAGAGAAGAGGTTCTGGAATATTCTTCTAAGATCAGCAACTTAGATATCAAAAAGTCTTTTGTAGACTTAGTGAAAAAATCTCATTCTGAATGGGTCAATATTCTTGTTGGACTTCTTTTCGAAGTTCCGGTTAAGAACAACAAATACGTAGTTTCTGTTCTGGAAGCTGACGGAAAGTTCGCTGAACTAAACTTATTCATCGAAACTTCATCCAGCCGTGCTAAAGAAAATCCTGAAGTATTCCTTTGGGTGGCAAAATCTATCCTTCTCAAAACTTGGGAAGAAGAATGGATGAACGTTTCCAGACAAGATCTAATCTTAAGAGTTCTTCGTTTACTTAAACCTCTAAACAAAATTGAGGAAAAAGGAACTAAACTTAAGAACACCTGCCAAGAGATCCTTTTTGGAAACGAAGCAGCTGTGATCAGCGAGGCGATCCAAAACGGAGATTCAGAATATATCCGCAAAGTTTATGCTCTTTATAGAGAAGTTCCTTATATCGAAGAGACTGAAAAAGACAAATTGATGTCTCTCATCAGAGTTCTTAAACCAGACCTTATCTGGGAAGATGAGGATGATGATGAAGAGGAAGAAGACGTTCTCGCAAGAATTCCAGAAAACGCGGTTATGGTTACTCGTCGCGCTCTGAATGCTAAAAAAGCAGAGTTTGATCATTTGGTAAACGTTGAGATGCCTGAAAACTCCAGAGATATCGGAGAGGCTCAGGAGAGAGGGGACTTAAGAGAAAACGCGGAATACAAAGCCGCTATGGAAAAACAAGTCCAGCTCCAAGCTCAGATCAAAAAATTGGAAGCAGAACTCAAAGCTGCTATTGTTTTAGATCTTTCCAATGTGAAAACGGATCGTATCAATATCGGAACCACTGTAAAACTCAAAAACGAGTCCAGCGGAGAAGACCAAACTTATTCTATCTTGGGTGCTTGGGACGCGGATACTGAAAGAAATATTATTTCTTACCAGTCACCGCTTGCTAAGTCTCTTTTAGGTAAAAAAGTAGGAGATAACGCTTCTTTAAATCTTGGCGGAGCAGAAACCAAGTTTAAAGTCCTGCAAATCAGTAGATACTCTCTCCAAAACCAAGACTAAGACCAGAGAGGAATTTTTCTCACGCAAAGGCGCCAAGTTAAGAAGATATTTATTTAAGTTTTCTTAACTTGGTGATAACTCTTCTCTTCTTTGCGGCTTTTTTAACTCTTTAGTCTCTAAAACTAAAATCTTACCAGATCAGTAAACCAATCGGAGGAATTTCCTGCGCGATCTTTAATTCGGATCTGAAGTAACATATACTTTTTCCAAGCGGAGAAAGTTTTAGGAAATTTAACGATTAGCATTTTACGGTCCCCGTCAAACTCGCTAGGATAAATTTCTCCTTCGAGTAAAACTTCTGCACCACCTGCGTAACCTGAGCCTGTGTCGGAAACGGTGTATAATCTTTCTTCTATCCCTTCTTCTTCCTGGCCCTTGATCCTTCTATGTCTTGTGATTAAGTATGGATAATTGACTGCAGGCTTTGCATCGTCAGTCAGGATTGCTAATGCTCCAAGTTTAGTGAGTAGAGCAATTTGGCCTTTTTGTCTTAAGGCAGACCATTTTTTAGAAGCCTTATCGTAGATATAGATCCCATCTTTTTTGCCAAGGGCAGCGCCTCTCCAAGTAAGTTCTGCTTCTCCCACCCAAGAAAGATCAGAAGATTCTAATTCATAAATAGGACCTTTGGATTTGAGGCCTTCTGGAAGTTTTAGATCTTCTTCCAATTTTTCGATCTTTTTGAAGATAAGAGAGCCTTGGCCGTACGTTGTTTTGTTTGGAGTTTTGATCTTCAGAATTCCATCAGTAGAATTAAATTCAGTTTTTGTGATAGAAGGTTTCTTCGAATTTACAGCTCCTACTTCTATTTCTAAGGGAAGAATAGAATGATTTCCTGCATGATCGGAAGCCTTGAGAACAAGTTTGACTATACTCCCAGTTTCAAAATTTCTGAGATCTATGCTCGGTCCTTTTGCAGGAAATAGATTATAAACATAAACAGGAGGATTTAAAGAAGAACGATTAGAATCGAATATATCATGATGGATCCTTGCTTCTTCATAACTCATTCCCCTAAAGGATCTTTCGTATAAGGGAACTTCTTCCTTATAAAGTCCTGCAAAGAATAAATTGTTTTTATTACGAGAAGTCATTTGGTCATAAGCGCCCAACCTAAAACGGACCCCTCCCGCAAGATTCAGTTTTTGGTTTCCTGGAAGTGCAAATCTACCTTCTCCTTTTTTTTCCAAAGGTAATCTTGCCTGGACTCCATCTTCTGAATCAACATACAATAGTAAAAGTTCAGGAGAAAATCTGTCTTTTCCTCTCAAAGGCAAATAGGGGAGAGGGTTTAAGGTTCCATTAGGTAAATGTAATTCAAAATGTAAATGGCTAACTCCAGTTCCGGATTCTCCGAGCCTTGCAATATTTTCTCCCTTGGGAAGATTATAAGAACCTGGAGAAAGTTTTACCTGAAATTCTCCGCCGCTAAGTAATGCCAAAGCTTCTCTCAGCAGATCCAAATCTTTTCTGAAACCTTTGAAATCCAGTAAGTGAGCAAACTTTGCTTTTAGAGTAGAACCTGAAGATTTTAAAATAATATTGGAGCCATATCCTTTTGTGGATTGGCCTATCGATTCTATATATCCTTGAAAAGGAGAAATTGCTGCGATCCCGTTCGTGTGGAATGTTTTAAAATCACAGCCCATATGGAGGTGATGCACTCTATATTCTGCATAAGAACCTGAGATAGGAGTTTCCATCTCCATCGGAAAACCTAAATTTCCAAGATCCGCCAAAACCTCAGGTGTAAGATCATCCCAAATATTTTTTTGAACGGGCGGGTTTGTTTTTAAATTGGGAGAAACTGCAGAAACCTTGGAACCAGTTTCGCCTGCTTTACCTTCTGCCCATGCGAGCATAAGTAGTAAAAATATTAGGCCGGATCGATACGGGATTTGTGGAAAAAGTTTTAGGAAATTTTTTCCCATTTGCGAATTCAGATCCGGTTCCTCTAAATTGTAAAGCCTGAAATCTGTGAAATTTTCTTGCCGCCTCATACTTGGGGAAAAGCCTGATGTTATGAGGCTTCTTGTTCCGATTTTTCTGGTTTTTTGCCTAAGTTCCTGTACCTACATTACTCGGGAGCCCGGCAATCCTCCTAAAATTGATGGGATCCCAATACCTGATTCCAAACGCACCATATATGTGCAGAATTTTCGGAATAATTCCTATGGGATCGCAATGCATACCACTCTCTCCGATCTGGTAAAACAAGAGATCAATTATCGAGGCAGATTTATCCAGACCAGGGAGAAGTCCCAAGCTGCATATCGTATCTACGGAGAGATCAGTCATTACCAACAAGTTGGAGCTCTTTTGGATCAGGGTGGCCAACAGCTAAGTAAAGAGATGTTCGTTGTCTGTAAGGTAGAACTCCAAAAAGCAGGCGGCGAAAAAATCCCATTAGAAAGAACTGAAATCCCAGCAAGGATCATCTATTCAGATCAAGTTGGATTTATGGAAACAGAGGGCCAGGCCCAGACCAGGTTACTCAAAATTCTCGCAGTCCGTATCGCAGAAGAAATGGAAAGAGCCTGGTATTATTCTATAGCGGGCAAGATAGAAGGTGAGGAAGAGTAGTATTTCATTTCCTAAAAATGAAATTCCACTTGATAATTCTCATAACCGGATCTTAAATTGTGGAAAAGAATATGAACATTCTGAGTTTCCTTGATCCGAAAGGAAAATTCTACAAACTAAGTTCCATATCTTTTCTCCTGAAAAATGAACAAAGACCGAGAAACTGAAATTCTGAAAACCGTAGACGATTCCATCCGGATGGAGATGAAAACTTTTTCTGACTACTTACAGAAGAAGGGACTAAAGATCACCAACCAAAGGATGTTAGTCGCAGAACGTATTTTCTCCCTGCACAATCACTTTACTGCGGAAAGCCTACTGGAAGAATTCAAGGACCAGAGGGATAAAATTTCCAAGGCCACCATCTACAGAATTTTATCTATCATGGTGGAGGCGAAGTTATTGCAGGAGCATAATTTCGGCCAAGATTATAAATACTACGAACATATTATAGGTCATACTCATCACGATCATATCATCTGTGGGGATTGCGGCAGGATCGTAGAATTCATGGACGAGAGGATAGAACAGTTGCAAGAGCAGGCTGCTGCAAGCAACGGATTTAAGATCACTGGTCATAGTTTGAATATTTACGGCACTTGTTTGGATCCGAATTGTCCGAACAAAAAATGATCTATAGATCCAGAGTAGAAGACCCAAATTCTTTCGCTCGAACCGGAACCTTATCGCTTAACGGAATAGAAATTCCAACACCAGTTTTTATGCCTGTGGGCACAAGAGGTGCAATCAAGTCCCTGGACTCTGACGACATAGATGAGTTAGGTTATGAACTGATCCTCGGAAACACTTATCATCTTTATCTTCGTCCAGGTACAGAGGTTCTGGAGAAATTTGGCGGACTTAAAAACTTTGTTTCTTACAAAAAAGCACTGCTCACAGACAGCGGTGGTTTCCAAGTTTTCAGTCTGAATTCTCTCGTAAAATTTAAGAAAGAAGGAGTGGAATTCCGCTCTCATATCGACGGAAGTCCCCATTTTTTCACTCCCGAGAAAGTGATCGATATCCAAAGAGCAATCGGCTCTGACATCATGATGGTTCTGGACGATTGTCCTCCCGGAGACGGAACTGTTTCTCGGATAAAAGATGCTCTAGATCGAACTCATCGCTGGGCAGAAGAAGCCGTGAATTACTGGGAGAAAGACAAACGTAATCAATTTCTATTCGGGATTTTCCAAGGTGGAACCAATTTAGATCTGAGATTGGAGAGTTTGGAGAAGATCCGCTCTCTTCCGTTCTCCGGAATTGCGATCGGAGGTCTCTCTGTGGGAGAACCCAGACCCGATTTTATCAGAACTATGGAAGGAATTTCCTCGTACACCGATCGGACTAGACCATTATATCTGATGGGAGTGGGGACTGTTCCTGATATTCTGGAAGGAGTTCGAAACGGAGTCGATATGTTTGACTGTGTTCTCCCCACCCGCAATGCTAGAAATGGGCAAGTGTTCACCTCTCAAGGAAAAGTGAATCTCAGAAATGAAAAATGGAAGTTTCGAGATGAGCCGATGGACCCAGAATGCGAATGCAAAGTGTGCAAAAGATACAGTATTGGGTATATCAGACACCTGCATCACGTGAAAGAGCTGAGTGCATTTTCCTTGAGCACGTACCATAATTTGCATTTTATGAAAAAGTTCATGAAAGAACTTCGACATTCCATCGAAGTTGGAAATTTCAGCGAGTTTTTTGTTAAATGGAAAAATTTGTACGAAACACCGGAAATTTCTCGTTGACTATATAGAGAATGACCCCCCTATTGTAGGATGGTTCAAACAGATAAAGAAAGGAGTTGCTGATTTTTTATGGAAATCACCAGAAGGGAAAGCGGTAACATCGTAATTCTGGACATCAATGGGGAGATAGATTTATACAATGCCCCTGAGATTAAGGATGTGATCGCAAAGCTCATTGAAGAGCAGAAATACTATACTATTATCAATCTGGAAAAGGTCTCTTATATCGACTCATCCGGAATCGGTGCTTTGATTTCCAGCCTCTCTAACTTAAAAAAATACCAGGGTGGACTTAAGATAATCAATGTTGCGGGTTCCGTAAGAAAGGTATTCGAATTAACTAAATTAACGTCATTCTTCGAGATCTTCGATAACGAAGCTGATGCAGTCGCTGCCTTCAAATAAGTAAGGCATATTTTTTAACGATCATCTGGCTGGTGCAAAATAAATGAAAACTTTTCGAGCTATATCGTTCCCATCTTTGGTACTAGGAGTCTTAGGATTCCTAGTTGCCTGTGGATCGGAACTACCTGTAAAAGAATTGGCGGAAGCAAAAACCGCTATCACTCGCGCTAAAGATGCAGGCGCAGAAAGATACGCTTCTGGAGAATTCGAGGAAGCTCGCAAAAGTCTTTTGACCGCTCATGAAAAAGCTTCTAACGAAGACTTGGGCGAGACTAAGAAAAGTGCTGAATACGCAAAAAGCAAGGCGTATGATGCATTAGAAAGATCTTATCCTCAATTAACTGAAGAGTCAAAGACCCAAGCGAATACCGCTATCAACGAAGCGGACGAGGCTTATGCTTCTCAGCTTGCTGCAGAACCTTATAATAATGCAGTAGAACTTAAGAAAGAAGGGGACACTCTAAGAGATAACGCAGACCGTACTTTGGAATCCTATCCTAAGGAATCCGGAGACGATGCAAAACTTAAGACACGTCTTACTGCTTTCGATCAGTACGAACAAAGTAATAAAAAATATCTGGAGTCCAAAAAGTCGGCATCTGATGCCAAGTCTTTGGCTCTTTCCCAAAAACAACAGCTGATCGATTCTCTTGCAGATATCGAAAAAAATCTGGATGATGCGGACAGATATGCTGGCGGACAAGACCCAGAAGTAGCGCAAACAAGAGAACGTTTGAATGCCGCTAAGGCAAAAATCGACGAAGGAAAGATCAAAGAAGGTTATTCCGAAATCGATGATATCCGCAAAAAATCAGCTGAACTCGTAGCAAAAAACATCCAAGCTTACGCACTCAAGAAGAAGGTAGAAGCAAAAGATTCTATCGGAAAAGCTAAGGATAAACTATCTGGAATCGATCAGTCTAAACTGAAATCCAGCAAAGATCTCCAAACTTCTTACCAAAGAGCAGACGAGAACTTAAAAGCAGCAGATGAATCTTTAGTTTCCGCAGAAGAGTTATATTCTTCCGAAAAATACGAAGATTCAATTGGTAGATCTGAAGAAGCGATCAGACTTTCTCGCATCGTAGTAGATCAGTCTGATGATATCGCAGAAAGATTGCGCACTGGATCTTCAGTAGCTGGTCGCAAAGGTGATGCAGGAGATAGTTCTTCTTCTACCAAAAAAGGAGAAGATTCAACTGCTTCTTCTTCCGGAGAACTTCCTGAAGGTTGGAAAAAATACGTAGTTCGTAAGAAAATTCCTGCAGATTGCCTCTGGAGAATTTCTGCTTACAAACAACATTACGGTACTTCTAAACTTTGGAAACGTATCTATGATGCGAACCGCGGCAAGATCAAAAATCCAAACTTGATCTTCCCTAAACAAGTATTGCTAATTCCACCTGCTAAAGGATCCACTAAGTTTGATCCCAAAAAAGCTCCTAAAAAGCAGACTGGAAGCGACAAAGTAGAAGCTTCTACTCCTGAAGAGAAGAAGGAAGAGACAACAACTCCTCCAGCTTCCACTTCTGAGCAAGAACCCGAAGAAGAAGAGCCTTCAACTCCGGCACCTTCTACAGAAAGTGAGCAACCGTCCGACTCTGGTGAACAGGAAAGCGACGAAGAAGCTCGTTGATAAAAGTCTAATATTTTAGCAACTCAACACAAATGGTTGGCTCGGAATTTTCCGGGCCTTTCTTTTTTCTATAGATTGAAAATTTCGAATTCCGCTTGATCCTCATTTATTATTCGAAACAGTTTTACTTAGCGGTGAATTCAAAGTGAAGAGGGCTTATACCAAGCCTATATCAGAGACGAGCGAGGCGGATTATTTTCCCCTGGCTAAAATGGCATGGGACGAGGATTGTCCTGACCAAGATATAACGTCAGTTTCCTTATTCTCTCCAGATCAAAAAGCGATCGCATACTTAAACGCAAGAGAAGAAGGAATTCTCTGTGGTAGCGGTGTTACTGAGGTGCTCTCCAAACTTTCTGGCGGAGATTTGCAGTTTAACTTCTTCTTTAAAGACGGAGAAAAATTCGTCAAAGGAGACAAGATTGCAGAGATACAAGGCAGTCTTCTCTCTATGTTACGTGTAGAAAGAATTCTTCTAAACTTCCTACAATATCTTTCCGGTATTTCTACTTCGACTAGAAAGATCGTAGATCAGTATAGGTCTAAGGGTATAATGATCCTGGATACCAGAAAGACACTGCCAGGTTACAGGAAACTTGCAAAGTATGCTGTGTACTGCGGTGGTGGTTCCAATCATAGATTGGATCTTTCTGAAATGGCGATGATCAAAGACAACCATTTGGCTTTATTCGGATCTGCAAAAATCCCTGTAGGAAAAATCAGATCCAATTTTCCAGGAAGAATGGTGGAGCTGGAAATAGATTCCTTGGACCAACTGGAAGACGCACTCGAAGCAGAACCAGACGTTTTAATGTTAGATAATTTTAATATACCTGATACACGAGAAGCCTTCCAAAAGGTAAAAGAAAAAAATCCTAAAATCCTAATAGAATGTTCCGGAGGGATCACTCCGGAAAAATTAGAAGCATTGTCCGAATTTCCTGGAGTAGGAGTGAGTATGGGATACATAACTCATACTACCAGATTTTTGGATCTTGGTTTGGATATAAGGACCTAAGAATGGGATTTGTTAAGGCTCCAGCCACTAAAGAAATGTTAATCGAAGGGGTTCGGGAAACCATGGGCCCCGAAGCCTTGGAAATGATCGAGAAGGCTTATAAGGTTTCGGAAGATTCTCACCAAGGGCAATTCCGTCTTTCGGGGGAACCTTATATAGTTCATCCTCTTCAGGTTGGTTTTATTTTATACGAGTTGGGTCTGGATGAGAAGGTAATCTCTGCTGGTATCCTTCATGATGTGATAGAAGACACAAAATACACAAGAGACGATATGGTCCGAGATTTCGGAACTGAGATCACTCAACTTGTAGAAGGCGTGACTAAAATTTCTCAGATCAAAAGCCAATCCAAAGAAACGGAAGCCGCTGAGAATATTCGGAAGATCATTATTGCAACCATCCAGGATATTCGAGTCATTCTGATCAAACTTGCTGATAAAACCCATAACATGAGGACTCTTTCTTTCCAACCTCCTGAAAAGCAAAGAAGGATCGCAAACGAAACTCTTTCCTTATATGCTCCCATTGCTGGACGGCTTGGTATTTATTCAGTTAAATCTGAATTAGAAGATTTAGCATTTCAGGTAATCTTTCCGGAAGAATACCAGGACATTAAAAAAAGGATCAGCGCCAAAAAATCAGAAAGAGAAGATTATATAGAAAAACTTCAGCTGATCCTGAAACAAAGGCTCGCTGAAATTCAGATCAACGCGAATGTCGAAGGAAGAGCAAAACATTTCTTCTCCATCTATCGTAAGATGAAAACGAAGGAGAAAACCTTCGACGAAATTTTCGATCTAAGAGCGATCCGTATCGTTACGGACGAGATCAAGGATTGTTACGGAGTACTCGGGATCGTGCATACACTTTGGTCTCCTGTCCCAGGTAGATTTAAAGATTATATCGCAACTCCTAAAACAAATATGTACCAATCACTTCATACAACTGTGATCGGTCCCGACGGAAAACCTTTAGAAGTACAGATCCGTACTGCAGAGATGAATGCGATCGCTGAATTCGGGATTGCTGCTCACTGGGTGTACAAAGAAGGAAAAACTCATGCTAACGAAAGGCATCTAACTGTGAAATGGTTGGAAGTCTTGCAGACTTGGCAGGATTCTTCTTTAGATCCTAAAGAATTTTTAGAAGAATTAAAATACGATCTTCATGAGGACGAGGTATTCGTTTTCACTCCTAAGGGAGAAATTATACAACTTCCTAAAGGTGCTACAGTTCTAGACTTTGCATTTAGAATTCATACGGATGTAGGTTTGCATTGTAAGGGAGCGAAGATCAACGGTAGAATGATCCCTCTTCGTACAGAACTTCGCAGCGGTGATCAGGTAGAAGTGGTTGTAGACAAAAGATCCAAACCTTCTCCCATATGGCTTCGTATTGTTAAAACTCCTTCTGCCAGACAAAAGTTACGCGCTTATTTTAGAAAACTCAGAGAAGAGACAAGCAAAGATCTGGAACAAGGTGCTGAGAGTGCAGGCGAACTTACTCTCAATGCAGAAGTGTTAGAAGAGCTTAAACGTAAACCTTCTGAAAAAGTTTCTAAACAGACTCAAGCGCATGGTCAAGTTGCAGGCGGAAAAATTTTAGTCGCAGGATTAAGAGATATTCCAGTTCGACTTTCAGGTTGTTGTTCTCCTCTTCCTGGAGACCAGATCATCGGTTTCGTAACTAGAGGACGTGGCGTTTCCGTTCACAAAAAGAATTGTAGCGTTGCATTAAAACAAAGAGAAGAAGAACAACTCAGACAGATCACAGTGGATTGGGACTATGGCCAAACAGAACCTGTACCTGTTCGAGTAGAAGTAAAAGCAAAAGATCGCCAGGGAATTTATCTAGAGATGGTAAAAAGTATTTCTGGGACCCAGACAAATATTCTGGAGGCAGGAGCTTCTACAGTCCAAAAAGATACTTTGATGGCTCGCTTCATGATAGAAGTAGAACATTTGGACCAATTGAAGGAGATCCTAGGCAATTTAAAACGGATCCCGGATGTGGTCTTTGCTCATAGGGTCAAATAGGGATTAGCTGTTAGGCTTTAGTCCTTCTATCTTTTCATCAAAAATTTTACATTTAAGTTTGCCTGAAATCGGGTTTTCCCGGAAGCTTTCGAACACGAACATTCCTAAGAGGTGCGCTTTGAACCTTGCTCTAAGAAATCCTAAATTCCTAAATATTTGCTATTTTATACTTTTATTATCTGTCATCACGTTTGTATCGAACGGATGTAAAGAGAAGGAAGAAGTCCAGATCTCAGTAGCGACTGAAGAACTTCCTTGGGAAGGAGATCCAAACAGTATCCCGGAAGCACTGAA
This sequence comes from Leptospira koniambonensis, assembly GCF_004769555.1. Classification (NCBI taxonomy): domain Bacteria; kingdom Pseudomonadati; phylum Spirochaetota; class Leptospiria; order Leptospirales; family Leptospiraceae; genus Leptospira; species Leptospira koniambonensis. The sequence continues at coordinate 374,467 of NZ_RQFY01000012.1, forward strand.
AAAACCGAATCCTTCTGTTTCTCCTAACGCAAAAAGGGGAGGGACTTTTAGGATCTATAGTCATCAGTATCCTAAATCATTAAATGCATATTTAGAGCAATTTAGTACGACCGGGGAAATTTTTGATCTGATGTTTGAGTCCTTATTGGATCAGCATCCGATTACTCAAGAGTCTATACCTAGACTTGCTTCTTCTTGGAAAATTTCTTCAGACAAAAAAACTTTCACATTCATTCTAGATAAGAATGCCAGATGGAGTGATGGTAAACCGATTACTGCTAAAGACATATTATTCACTTATGAAACTATCATGGATAAAAAGAATAATACAGCTCTTCATCGTATCGATCTTTCTCGTTTCGAAGTCCCGAAAATAATTAATGATCATGAAGTGGAATTCACTCAAAAAGAGATCCATTGGAAAAACTTTAATTTTATCGCTTACAGTATTCAAATTTTACCAGAGCATCACTATAAAGGAAAAGAGTTTAACAAAGAAAATTTTGAATTTCCGGTAACCTCTGGGCCTTATGAATTGCAATCCGCCAAGAAAGGGATCTACATTAAAATGAAACGTAGAAACGATTATTGGGCAAGGGCTTATCCTTTTTTTAAGGGAACTTTTAATTTTGATACACTCATCTTCAAGGTATTTGCAGATGAGGCAGTTGCATTCCAGGCATTCAAAAAAGGTGATATAGATCTATATCCTGTATATAAAGCAGCAACTTGGGTGCAAGATACAACTGGAGAACCTTTCGATAAAAATTATATTGTTAAACAAAAGATCTATAATGACAAAAGATCCGGTTTCCAAGGCTGGGCATTCAATATGAGAAGATCCCCTTACGAGGATATTCGAGTTAGAAAGGCAATCGCTCATTTAGTGAACCGGAAAGTTATGGTGGACAAACTTGCTTTTGGAGAATACCAACTCACTGATTCTTATTACGGCTCCGTATGGGAAGAAGGACAATTGCCGAACCCTGCGATAGACTATAATCCTGATATAGCTAAAAAATTATTTGCAGAAGCAGGATGGAAACTTAATGCAAAGGGATTCCTGGAAAAAGATGGAAAGGAATTCGTAATGCATGTTTTGGAAAGAGAAAGAGGAACCGAAAAATATTTTACCTTCTTCTTAGAAAGAGCCAAGGATCTTGGAATTCAGGTAAAGATTGAGAATACTGATCTTGCTAGCTGGTCTGAAAGAATGGACAAATATAATTTTGATGTTACATGGGCGGCTTGGGGACCAGGCGGAGTTTTTCCAGACCCTGAACATCAGTGGTTTTCTAAATATGCAAATGAGAATGGCCAAAACAATTTTAATGGATTCAATAATCCAGAAGTGGACAAACTCATCGAGCAGCAAAAAACTGAATTCGATATTAAAAAAAGAACGGAAATCATAAAGAAGATAGATAAGATCTTAACTAAAGAAGTTCCTTATGTTCTTCTTTGGGGAATTAAATCCACAAGAGTTCTTTATTGGAATAGATTCGGAACTCCTGATAATCCTCTTTCTAGATATTCAGGTGAAGGTGCTGCCAAATATTATTGGTGGATCGACGAAGAAAAAGACAAGGCCTTAGAAAATTCTAAGAAGAACAAAACGGCTCTTCCTACTTATAAAAGAGACTTGTACTATCAGTCCAAATAAGGTTTGGGATTTTAATGGCGAAGAAAGGAAGATTCAGTGAATTCGGAGATGCGATCCGAAATTTTTGGAACTCTCCTGGGATCCCAAGCTTTATAGAGATCCTGGAAAAGGGTCTAGATAAGGAATTATTTTTTGATCCGGATAGGACAGATTCTCAGATCCCAAAAGAGGATCTGCCTATCGATTTTCGGCTTAGACAATCAGGCTTTGCTCGTAAATTTTACGAAAGACTTTTTCCTGTATCTCACGTATTTCGTATAACGCATAGATATGGTAGAGAATTTTTAGATAATTTTATGCCTCTCGCTTCGGAGAATTATATTGGAAGAGGCTCATATAAATTTGTATACACACTTCCTTGGAACCAAGTTGTTAAAATAGGAAAATCCAAACTTCCATCGGATCCTATTTTTGGTTCTTTATATAAAGAAGTGCAGAATAATCTGGAACGTTATTTAAAAACGGAAGAAATTGGGCTCATGCATCATTTGCAAAAATCTGCATGGGGAGAATCCAAAAGAGACGAGATCCGTTTTAAATTTGCTCGTTTAGGATTGGAAAGACTTCATTATTGGAAGTTAAAAAGCCTAATCCCTGATCTTGTGCTTCCGACTAGATTTTTTATGGGCCTACGTTATAGAAGAAGTCCTTTCGGCGTTCCAGTAGTCACACTGACGCCCTGCGACAACCAGAACTTATTGCCTGGAAAACATCTAAAAGAATTCATTCGATTAAATGAGAAGGTGAGACAAAATCCGATCCAGGATGCACTTTTCCCAAAATGGAAATTGAATTTTGATACTCATAGATTCGGGATCATCAATAAATCCAAACTCAAGAAGATCGCCTTAGACTTCCATAGAGTGATAGAAGTAACTCGTTATCTTGCTTCCGAAGAAAAACTGATCTTCGATATCCATTCCGAAAATATCATTATTACTATCCCTGACTTCGAACTCAAAATTTTCGATTACCATGTTTTTGATGAACATCTATATGAGCCAAGCAAGGAAAACCCTTCACCTGAAGTGGATCATATTAATTTAATCAAAGAGTTTGTAAGTTCTTTTGAATTAGGGTAGGAGACGCAGAGAGGAGGGCCATTTGTTGGAGTTCCTGCGAGTGGGATTACTCAATCTCTTTGAGAGATCTTAGAGGTTTAGATTTTCATTTATTTTTTTTACGTGAGGACTTTGAGAGATCTATCAGGGATTTTAGTCTGAGCCTAAATATTTCCTGACATTCTTTAAGGATTTCTTCTCCTTCTTTCTTTTCGATTTCTCCAGCAAAACGGACAATTGTCCCCATCGTATGACTCAGAAAGAGAGCGAATGGTTTTAGATCGTTTTCTTTTAAGCCCGGCAAACAACGTAATGTGGTCTTTACTATAAGTTCTGCATTTCTATATGTATCCAAATTATCTTCCGAAACTAATTCAGGAATCGCTCTTGCTCCTGCCCAAAGATTCGCAAGTGCGGTATCACTTCGGAAAAATTCCGCAAATTGTAAAATTGCTTTTTCTCCTGCGATTTCTAACTCTTCTGCATTGGTAACCTGATCTAGTAATGTTTTTGTTTCGGCATATATTCTGTCATAATAATCTCTCATAATTGTTAGAAGGAGAGTATTCTTTCCTGGAAAATATTGGTACAAAGACCCGATCTGTATTCCGGCAGACTGGGCGATTTCCCTCATGCTAACAGCATCTATTCCCTTTTCTCCAATCAATTCCTTTGCAGTTCTGAGGATCAGATCCAATCTTTCTTTGCTTCGGGATTGTACGGGTGTGCGTTGGCCCTGCTTCATAGGAAATACAGTTATATTTCCTCTTCTTCTCGGACTACTTTTTTCTTTTGGAGCCGATTTTTGTTTGACTTCTTTCTTAAAAATGATCAATGATCATTTATTAAAAAAGAACATTGATCATTTTTGTGAGGAGAAGTATGAACGAGCAAGCCGAAGTTTCCAATTCTAAAGAAGTCCAAAATTATTCAGGCCATTACTGTATAGTGGGGGCGGGGCCTGCTGGTCTATCCATGGCGAGATCTTTGAAATCGAAGGGAGTTCCTTTTCATGTGATTGAGAGGTATAAGGATGTGGGAGGGATTTGGGATATCGAAAATCCGGGATCTCCCATGTATGAAAGCGCTCATTTTATTTCTTCGAAATATCTTTCCAATTATGCGGATTATCCGATGCCGGAAGAGTATCCGGATTATCCATCCAATCGCCAGATCTTAGCATATCACCGGGCCTTCGCTAAAGAATATGATCTATATCGACATATCAAATTTAATTCTTCGGTCCAGTCCATCCAACAGGAAGGAAAAAAATGGTTAGTTAAACTTTCTACTGGAGAATCAGGACTGTATGAGGGAATCATTTGTGCAAGCGGGATCACTTGGTCTCCGAATATTCCAAAATTAGAAGGCCAAGAAACGTTTCGAGGAGAGGTAATACATAGCGTAAAATATAAAAATATTTCTTCTTTTCGAGGAAAGAGAGTGCTCGTTGTGGGAGCAGGAAATTCAGGATGTGATATTGTATGCGACGCTGGAGTTGCTTCAGACCAGGCATTCATCAGCGTGAGGAGAGGTTATTATTTTATTCCAAAACATATTTTTGGAATGCCGGCTGATGTATTCGGCGACGGGGCACATTGGATCCCGAACTGGTTCTCTCAGTGGGTTTTTGGGATTATCTTAAAATTATTAGTTGGAGACTTGACTAAGATCGGTCTTCCCGCTCCCGATCATAAAATTTTTGAAACGCACCCTATAGTCAACGATCAACTTCTGCATAATTTGCGTCATGGGGATGTGATCGCAAAGGGTGATATCTCCAAATTGAACGGAGAGTTTGTAGAGTTTAAGGATGGTTCTAAGGAAAGGATCGATCTGGTCGTACTTGCGACAGGATATGAGTGGGCGATCCCATACATGGAAGGAAAATATTTCGAATGGAAAAACGGACGCCCAGAACTTTATCTTACTCTATTTAATCGCAAGTATGAAAATCTTTATGCTCTTGGTTATATGGAAACAGACGGTGGGGCATACAAAATGTTCGATGAAATGGCTAATTTAATTTCTTCTTATATAGATGCGAAACGAAAAGGGAATAGTTCTGCTAAAAAATTTGAAAAGTTGATTCGAACAGATAGGCCGTTATTAAACGGAGGCATTCATTATCTGAATACAGGACGGCACTCGGTATACGTGAATCAAGTCGCTTACAAGAAATATCGTTCTATGATCCAACGTAAAATGGAATGGCCTGAATTAAAATCAGGACAATTTGATGTTTTGAAAAAGAAACAGAAAAATATAAATTCTCCATCTCAACTTGCGGGAGTAGTGCGATGAAGACCGCCTTAGTTACCGGTGCAGGGGGCGGGATAGGGGAGGCTATCGCCATACGATTGGATAAAGCGGGATACCAACTTGTACTTTGTGATATCAAAAAAGAAAGAATGGAATCCGTTTCGAGTAGGCTTTCTCGTAAGCCGGAATTGATTGCCTGCGATTTAACAAAACAAGAAGAAGTGGAGTCGATGGTCTCCATTTTGAATTCTAGATTTTCCGATCTGGAAGTTTTAGTGAATAATGCTGGATACGCAAAGGAAGGTCCTTTTCTGGATCAAAATATTTCGGAGATAGATCGCCATACCGGTATCAATCTTTTAGGACCGATCCGGCTGATACATGCAGTAGTTCCAATGATGCTCCGAAAAGGAAGCGGTTCTGTGGTAAACATAGTGTCTATTGGAGGGATCATCGCTCTTGCAGACTCTGCTTTATATTCCGCTACCAAATTCGGACTTAGAGGTTTTTTAACTGCGATCCATGAGGAGTTGAAGGGAACAGGGGTTAAAATTTCCGGTATATATCCCGCTGCAGTAGATACTCCTATGTTATTGCATGAAGCTTTGAACGGAGGGACCGTATTGAATTGGTTGAATGCAGTAAAATCTCCTGACGATGTTGCAAGTGCAGTTCTTAGAGGGATCAGGACCGGCAAGTTGGAAATCTATGTTCCATATGGCGACGGACTGAGCTCTCGTCTCGCTGCGCTATTTCCTTGGCTTGTAGGTAAACTTTCTCCCGTTCTAAAATGGTTGGGAGAAAAGGGACGTCGCAGATGGCTTCGTAAAAAAGGCATCGATTATAGAGACGCAGTGTAAGAAGTAAGAGCCGCTGTTTAATGGCACGCAGAGCCGCAAAGACGCAGAGTTTTTTAAAAGGGTTTTTAACATTAGATTTAAACTCGTGAAGGAACTCCTACATGGGCCTTCTTCTGTTTGTCAAATGAACCCTCATTTTTCCGTGTTCTCTGTGAACTCCGTGCGAAATCTTTTAACCTCTTGGCGGCTCCGCGACTCTGCGTGAGACAGAAACTTAGCGACTCTGCTATCTCTGTGTCTCTCTTCACCAAAAACCGTTTACGGATGGGCCCCCGATAAAAATCCTATCAATGGGGGTATTTCCCCAAGGAAACTGGAATGATTGATCGGTATTCGAATCCTGAGATTTCTAAAATTTGGGAATTGGAGAACAAATTCGATATTTGGAAAGAAATCGAAATATTAGCAACCGAAGCCCGGATGAAAAAAGGAGAGGTCCCTAAAGAAGACTTCGAAGAGATCCGTTCCAAAGCAAGATTCAATGTGGATGAAATTTTGGAGATTGAATCCAAGGTTCATCATGACGTTATCGCATTCTTAACTAATATGAATTCTTATATCGGACCTGCAGGTCGCCATGTTCACTATGGCCTCACTTCTTCCGATATTGGCGACACTGCACTTTGTGTACAAATGGTCCAAGCAATGGACTTGATCCTTAAAAAAACTGATCAGTTGATCGAAGCGATCAAAGAGAAGGCGATCCAATATAGGGACCTTCCTTGTATCGGTAGATCTCATGGGATCCATGCTGAACCAATGACTCTTGGTTTAAAGTTCGCATTATTCTATGAAGAAATGAAAAGGAACAGGGTGCGTATGGCCCTGGCAAAAGAGGAAGTTGCCGTAGGAAAATTATCTGGTGCAGTAGGAACTTATTCCAATATAGAACCTGATATCGAAGAATACGTTTGCGAAAAATTAGGGCTTAAGCCTGATCCAATTGCGACACAAGTGGTTTCTAGAGATAGACATGCTGCTTATATGTCCGCGTTAGGCGTTACTGCTGCAAGTTTGGATCGTTTTGCAACCGAAGTTCGTCTTCTTCAAAAAACAGAAGGGAGAGAAATAGAAGAACCTTTTTCTCCAGGGCAGAAAGGATCTTCTGCAATGCCTCATAAGAGAAATCCTGTGATTTGTGAAAGGATCTCCGGTATTTCGAGAGTGATCCGTTCCAATGTTTCTACTGCTCTTCAGAATGTTGGCTTATGGCATGAACGAGATATTTCTCATTCTTCTGCAGAAAGGATTGTAGTTCCAGATTCTACAATCGCATTAGAGTATATCTTAGATAAAATGTTATTCGTAGTGAAAAATTTGCATGTGTATCCTGATGCGATCGAAAGAACTTTGGGGACCACAAGAGGTTTAATCTTCTCTCAAAAGGTTCTTCTTCACTTGATCGAGAAAGGCGGGATTACAAGAGAAGATGCTTATGCAATCGTGCAAGGTCATGCGATGGCAGTTTGGGCCGATATTTCTCAAAATCTGAAGACTAGACTTGCTGAAGATCCTAAAGTTCAAAAGGTCCTAAAACCAGGAGATCTAGATTCTATCTTCCAAATTTCTCCTTACTTAGATAAAGTTGGGCTGATCTATAAAAGACTCGGTCTGGAGTAATGCCTAAGTATGCAGTTTTCGGGCTGGGATATACCGGCCTAAGGATCCTAAATACTTTACAAAAAGAGAATACTGTTATCGGAGTTTCTCGAGCTACGCAAGTAGAAGGGTCTATTCTTTTGGATCTTTCGGATATGAAAGCCTTGGAAAAATTCCGAAAAGAAAACGAAGGTTCAATGTTTGACGCGAGCCTTATCACCTTCCCCGCTCAAAAACTAGAGAATAGAGAACAGGTTTTTGATACTATATTCTCTAATTCCAAATCTGTGTGGATGTTTGGATCTACTAGTATCTACAAGAGGATTACATCCGATATCACTGAAAAAACTCTTTTAGATCCTCGGCATGATCGTTACGAAACAGAGTTACGATTTTTGGAGAAGGGTGGTAAGATCCTGAGGCTTTCTGGGATCTATGGCCCTGATAGGAATCCAGCAAACTGGGCAAGAAAGGGTTCAGTTAAAAAAACAAAACGACAATTGAATCTGATTCATGGGGACGATATTGCAGAAGCGGTACGTTTGCTTCTATCTTACTCCGGAAATGATCTGCCTTCTGAGCTAATTTTATCTGACGGGCAATGGCATACATGGTTAGAGATCTTCCGATTCTTAGAGGATCATGGCAAGATCCAGGTTCTTCCCGAAGAAAAGATGGATAGAGAGGATAGTTTTATAGACAGCAGCTTGATCCGGAAATTTCTTCCTGGTTTACAAACAAAGGACTTTTGGGGAGAATTGGAAAAACTGGAAGAACTCATTTGATCTCACAGATCACGGACATATTACATTTATTCTGTCTTTCGAATCTAATCTTTATCATAGGCCTCTTAGGATGGAGGTATCTCTACGATTTTAGGATACGTATCGCTGGAGGTTTTTCTTTCGGGATCATATGTTATATCCTTCTTTCCTTGGATCCTGATCTAAAGATCCCTTATTCTATCCGCGTATTTTTATTTGCAGGTCTGATCAGTTTACCTTTTTTCTTTTGGATGATAAGTCTTGCGATCTTCGAGGATCATTTCGAGATCAAATATTGGTATTGGCTTTTACTTCTAAGTAAGGTTGGAGTTTCCGCTTGGTCAGTTTATCCTGTATTGGACCTGATCAATATGAGAGGGCCTATCGTTTCGGAAACTGTTCTCGCTCATATAATTATTCCTACTCTTCTATCCTTGGGCTTTGTTGTGGCCGCTATCATCCGGATCTATTCAGGGCGAAAGGATGACTTGATCGAAACAAGAAGAAGGTTACGTGAAGTCCATATCCTGATGACCGGAAGTGTAATCACTTTTAATATGTTCTCCCACTTGATCTTGAGAGGTAAGATCTTATCTGAAATTTTAGATTTAGCAAATGTGGTCTTTGCTTGGGGACTTATACTTGCATTTATGTATTTGGTCTTCGAGTTGAAAGAAGGTCTTGTGGACCCAAGACCGGAAGAGTCAGGAGACAAAGAAGAAAAAGCAGTATATGCGGACCCAGCCTTAAAGAAAAAATTAGTCTCTGCATTTGAAGAAACGAAACTTTATAGAAAAGAAGGTCTGACAATCGGGCAGCTTGCAGAAGATTTAGAAGTGCAGGAATATAAACTCAGAAGGTTGATCAATCAGGCAATGGGTTTTAGAAATTTTCCAGACTTCTTAAATCGTTATCGGATCCAAGAAGCTTGTGAAATTCTTTTAGACTCCGGAAAAGACGAGATCCCTATTATCAGAGTAGCTATGGATTTAGGTTACCAATCTCTTGGGCCTTTCAATCGCGCATTTAAAGAACTTACCGGAGTCACTCCAACAGAATTCCGCCGCAACCGTGGCAGGGACGGGTCCTTAAAAAGTACCGCCGATTTTGAAATCAGCTAGAGATTTTTAAAATTCAGATAGGCTAATCCTCGTCTTATCGTGTAAACTGTGCCTACACGGAGAGAATGGGATGAACGAGATAGTGGATCAAATGGGCTATACAGCTTATTATTTTCTTACCTTAGGGATATTATGGTTTCGCTATATTTTAATGGCAGGGATCGCTTATGTTTTTATTTGGCTGATCTTTAAAGACAAACTCAAACACAAGATTATCCAAAAAAGACTTCCAGAAAAAGATAAAATTTCTTACGAACTTAAATATTCAGCGATCACTCTTTTGATCTTTGCCGCTTCCGGAATTTTGGTTGTCTTAATGAAGAAGGCTGGCTGGACTTTTATCTACGATAAGGTAGAAGACTACGGTGTTCCTTATCTTCTATTCAGTATTATTGCTTTAATATTCCTGCATGATACTTATTTTTATTGGACTCATAGAATGATGCATCATCCTCTTCTTTTCAAAAGAATGCATTTGGTACATCATAAATCCACGAACCCATCTCCTTGGGCGGCGTTTTCTTTTCATCCATACGAAGCTGTTGTAGAAGCAGGAATTGTGCCATTAGTGATCTTATTCTTACCTGTGCATACAACTGCACTTGTCGTCTTTTTCTTTTATAGTAATTTTTTGAATGTGCTGGGGCATCTTTCCTTTGAGCTTTTTCCTAAAGGATTTATTGAGAATAGAATATTAAGACTTCATAATTCTACCACTCATCATAATATGCACCATAAATATTTTAACTGCAACTACAGTTTGTATTTTAATATTTGGGATAGAATTATGGGAACAAATCATGAAAATTACTTCGATACTTTTAGAGAAGTAACTCATCGAGAGCCCGAGGTAGTGGGGGATCCTAATAAGAAGCTGGGAATCGTATCCTAGTAACTGTCCCTTGCTCGGAAGAAAGATCCAACACAGAACCTTTTAACTGCTTAGTCAAAAGATCTACAAGTTCCAGACCCATTGAATCTTCTGATTTAGGATCAGAAGATTTGCCTTTTCCGTTATCAGTCACATCCAAATGGATCCAATTTCCATCCTTGTAAAAAGAGATCTTGATGATCTTCTCCTCTGAATGTTTTTTAATAGAGAATGCATGTTTCAGAACATTAGTGACTAACTCATTCAGGATCAAACCGATAGGGATTGCAGAATTCTGTTTGATCGGAAGAGATTCACAATTCAAGAAAATCTGGATCTCTTCTTTTCTATGTCCAAATGATTTAAGAAGGCTATCCACGAGCCTGCTTACAAACTCTGGAAAAAACTCGTCACTGATCCTATGTTTTCCATATAAGGATTCATGAACATAGGCCATTGATAGGATCCTATTTTGGGATTCTGTCAGAACCTGGGTTGGATTACTTGCGTCTACCTGTTCCAATTGGATGGAAAGTAGACTAGACAATACCTGCAGATAATTTTTAACTCTATGATGAACTTCTTTAAGTAAGAGATCCTTTTCTTGGAGAGAATTCGCCATAATTTCTTCTGCAATTTTTATTTGAGTGAAATCGGTGATAAAACCTTCTAAGGCAATCAATTCTCCGTTCTCACTTTTTACTGCGGAACCTTGTTCTAATGCCCAGCGCATTTCTCCGCTTCTCCGATGGATACGATAGAGTAGTCGATATGGAATATTTTTACTAACTGCAGAAGTAACTTCATTAAAGACTCTTTCTGCATCTTCCGGATGAATGATCTCCCCGAAAGCGATTGTACGATTAGAAACGAAATCAGAAGGAGAATAACCAGTAAGCTCGAAACAACCTTCGCTGATAAATTCCATTGTCCATTCAGGATCGTACGCACAACGATAGGCGATACCCGGAAGGTTACGGATCAAAGTGGAAAGTTGCCTTTCACTTTCTTTTAAAGCGGTTTCCGTTTTTTTATAATAAGTAATATCAGTGCACATCGCAAGTGCGCCCTCATAATTACCTTGGGGATCGAAGATCGGATTCGTAGACATTAAAAGCCAGACAGATTCACCGTCTGGACGTTTAAAAAAGAAATCGTGGACTTCTGCTTGCCCTTGTTTTCTTTCTTCCAATCTTTTGTTTACTAGATCGATATTATCTACTGCTATAAAATCGAATAAACTTTTACCTATCAGTTCTCTTTCGCTCATTCCTAAAAATTCAGCCATTGTAGAATTTACGAATCTAGTTTTAGCTTCTTTGTCGATGAGCCATATCCCTTCTAAGGTAGTATCTACTATCTTTTTGTAATTTTCTTCCGTTTTGGAGAGTGCCGCTTTTGTTTCTTCAAAGAATACGAGTAGTATTACTATTGCAGAAGAGAATCTAAATAAACCCGCGAGAAAAAAACCAATAAAACCAAATTCAGGATGGAATCGTACAAAAGGATAATTGAGTACATGGATTCCCCAAATTATAAAGATCCAACCTGCGATAATTTTTCCTAAGCTTGGGATCAGGTTTTTAGTTCTAAGAAAAATGATCCCTGTATAAATTTGAGATCCACCTATTAAAATATAGATAGGCCAGATCATATACGGATCTCTTGTCTTTTCTATATCTAAATACAATGCCCAAAGTCCAGCCGACCCAAATAAAATCTGAAATGGTCTGGAGAATGATTTATTTAAAAAATAAAAACATCCTAAGAATTGGAAAAGTGCCCTAATGAAATCAATGGAGAAAGCAGGAAAATATCTGTAAGAGTCAGCTCCTCCTACTAACAGAATATTTCCTAGATAACCTAAAAGATGGAATACCCAGCAGATGGACCAGGCAAGCAGAGCCTTCTGTCCTTCTTTCTTATACAAATACAGGTAAATAAAGATTAGAAAGAAGGCCGAAGGCGTAGCCGCGATGATGGTGGGTAATAACCAAGGATGATTCACGATGCCTTCAGCCGATTACCGAAAACAGGTTTCGGTTAAGTCCGATTATTTTTTAATAAGACGAAATTCTTTGAAACAATAATCTCCAGTTGGGTGTTTAATTTCTTTAATCTGTTCTAAGGTAATTCCGAAACCTTCTGCCCTGGAAAGAACCTTAGGAGGCAGTTCGCAGGTAGGTCCTATATACACAGCTTTGTCAAACTCGTCCCAGGATTTCCATTTGTATTTGCTATCATTCCGATATTTACCTTTTTCGACCGTTTTTTGTCGGAACAAAAGATCGAATTCGGAGGCTAGAATTCTTCCTGGCAATTGGAAGTTCTCTTCATCATGAAATGTATTGAATGCGACGTATTTCCCCTGTGGATCTATCTCTTTTGCGAACTCTCTTGCAGGTTCGAATACCGCAGTTTCGAATCCTTTTAAACAGAATTGATTTTTGGAAAGATAGGTTTGGCTAAATAGTCCACCGTCTCTCACAAATAAGCTCGAAGACCAAATTAAGAAGAATAGGAAAATTCCGTAGAATAAAACCTTTCTACTTTTTTCAGAAATTTGAACTAATCGGAAAGACCATAAACTCAGGATCGTAAGTAATGCAGGCAATGGATAGAAAACATGTCTTAATTGTTTGTTTCCTGTGCTTGCATCTATAACTATATATTGTAAGAATACGATCACGGTAATCGCGAATAGCGGATCTTTTAAAAATTTAGGCCAGCTAATATTCTGCAACTTAACAAGTAGAGAATCTATTCTTCCTTCTCCCTTTATTTCGGCAGAAGAAGTTTTATCTTTTCTATTTAAGTATAGCCAATATCCTATAGCGCCCAAAGAAAATAAGAAGAAGATCCTAAAAATCCAAGGCTCATTGAATACATGGCTCGCAGGAAATTTATCTTCAGGAGATTCGAATAAACTTAAGATAAAACTGCGAACAAATTTGTTCACGATCATCTGAGCGTTTACTAAACTCATTACTCTATCCAGGTTTGTGAATAACCAGATAAAACAAGGAAGGATCGCATACAGATAAAGTATTTTGATAGAAGGAGGAGAAATTTTCCCCAAGTCCTTTCTGTTCCTATATAAGAAATAATTGAAATCTAAGAAAAGAAGAACTGTAAGAAAATATAATACTTTTTTAAAGGATCTTTGGTCGAGGTTCCAATCTGTGACTACTCTCAATACTGGAAGCGAAAGCACGAGTAAAACTACTAAGATCAAGAATAAAAGTCTGATCCCTTTGTAATGGACCTTTACGGAGAATCGAATAAATCCGATCCATTCTGGAAATCTGGATATTAACTCGAACAAAAAGATAGAGATAAAAAGTAAAAGTCCATAAGGATACTTAGTAAAAAATAGAAGTATCAAAACTGCAGAAACCAAAGCGGCTACCTTGGAACCTGCAGGCAGACTTTCGCCTGGTTTTAGGTCCTTTACAGAATCATAAAGTTTGTATAATCCCCAATACACCCAAAGAAGAATAAACATTCCTTGGGTTTCTAACATAGAAGAAAGACTATAAGCAGGAGTTTCAGAAGTATGAAGGCTTAAAGCTAATACAAAAATAGAAACTAAACTTCCGAAAAGAAAAGACCCTGAAATTCTGGAAACTATATAGATGATAGAAGGAAAACAAAGAGCATAGAATGCCAAACCTAAAAAGGAGTCCTTCCAAGTGATCGGCCATTCTCCAGGGCTTGCTAAAAGTAAAAGTGAGAATATTGGACGAAGAGGCGGCCATGTCGCTGCTTCCAAGAAAGGAAGTGTAGCTCTCCAGATTTTGCCGTCTCTATAATCTTGGAACTGATCATATACTGCGTTTAGGCGTATATTTTCATCCCAGGTTAAAAGATCCGTAATAGGGCAAATTTCTAAGAATGCCTGCCAATTCTTAGAGATCATAACTCCAGTGGCAAATAGAGCAACTAACCCAAATAAAATTCCTAAAACTCTATCCCAAGTGCGGTTCATTTTTTAGTTTTTGGTCTCGAAGAGTAGATCTTTTCGATCACATACAGAGGACGATTCTTGGATTGATCATGAACTCTGCTTAGGTACTCGCCTATCATACCTAACGCAATGAGTTGTATTCCACCTAATACCAATGCTACGATCATGACCGAGGTCCAGCCTTGGATTGTATTATCAGTAAAAAGTTTTAAGTATAGAATATAGATAGTGTACAATGCTCCAAAAAACGCAGAAGTAAATCCTAAATAAGAGGAAAATTTAAGCGGCGCAGAGGAGAAGGAGGTAATTCCATCCAAAGCAAACTTGAGCATCTTGCTGACAGAAAATTTGGTCTCTCCGTCAAAACGTTCGTCTCTATCATATTCCAAACCAGTTTGTCTGAAACCGATCCAAGCGATCAATCCACGGATATAACGATGTTGCTCTTTCATGGAGACTAGAACATTAGTCACCCTTCTGCTCATGATCCTGAAATCTCCCGTATCAATTGGGATCTCGAATCTGGTCAGTTTTTTTAGTATCCTATAGAATACGTGAGCGGTGATCAGTTTGAAAAAAGATTCACCTTCTCTTTTCTTTCTTCTGGCATAGACTACATCATAACCTTCTGACATTTTTGCGTAAAGGTCTGCAACAAATTCTGGAGGGTCTTGAAGATCTCCATCCATGACTGCAACTGTTTCGCCTCTCGCAGTATCGATTCCTGCAGTGATCGCCAATTGGTGTCCGTAATTTCTGGATAAGTTCAGAAGAAAAAAACCTGGCTCTGATTCGCAGAATTTTTTTAATACATCGAAGGTTCCATCTCTCGAGCCATCGTTTACAAAAAGAATTTCTGTATCTTCTTTTCCGAAGCGATGTTTTTCTTTCAAGATAGTAAGAAGACCCCGAAGTCTTTTCACAAGTTCGGGGATGGTTTTTTCCTCGTTATAAACGGGAATGACTAGGGATAAAAGAGGGGGCTTTGCGGGCATTGCTGACCTTGGTACGATGTTTGTATTCGGTCAAAATGTCGACAATATTTCCTGTAATTTCTGTCAGAGTCAAAACCAGTTGCTCTTTGATTTTTGGGAGCTTTCGAGGGATTCGACAGGGCAATTCTGCAAAAAAGGGCTTTACAAGGAGGCCGGAATGCAGATCTTATATAAGCACAAAAATCCAAGAAAGGGTTATGAAAATCAAAGTCACCACTAAAAACGACGTTCACATCGTCAAGATCGAAGGCCCGATCAAAGCAGGCAATGAATTCGAACTTGGTCAAAAAATCGAGGAGTATATCTCGAAAGGTGACGTCCCTAAGTTTATCATCGACCTGAAAAAAGTTCCTTTCATCAACTCAGCCGGTTTGGGGATGTTTCTTAATATCTACAAACATATCGACGGTCTGAAAGGTCGCATGGTATTCACCAATTTGAATAATGATATCGAAAATCTAATGGAGATTACAAAGTTAGCCAGCATTTTCGAGATCTACAAAACGCTGGAAGAGGCTATCGAATCCTTCGAGTACTAACCTAAACGTTTCGGGTGGCTTCCGAGTTATTACAGTATTTGAAAAAGAAAAAGCTCCGCCTTGGGATCATTGCGGGGATTTTTCTCTTCTATCATCTCCTTTTCAACTCAATCACAGGACAGATCTTAGTCGATAAATTTAGCTCTTCCGTTTTCGCGGGAAAGTTCGAGGCGAATGTCAGAAGTTTTTCTCCATTCTATGGGATCAGATTCACTGACGTAAAATTATATCCCACAACCGACTGGGGTCAGAAGCCTGTAGTGACCGCTAAAGAACTGGGGATCTCCTACAATCTTCCTCTCATCATCTTCGGAAGATTGAAAATTTCCAAAATTTCCATCCATGGATTAGAGTTGGACCTCCTACAAAGAGGAAACCTTTGGAATATCTCTTCTGCTTTTCCTCCTGGCAAAAAAGAAGATATCCCTGTTGAAAAAACGGAACCTCTTACTGAGATCCGTACCTACATTCCAGTAAGCGCTTTCTTAGAACTGGACCTAAAAGACATTAATGTACATGTGAATTCTGAAAATGGATCCAAGTCTTACTCAGCAGGGCTTGAGGGATTAGAACTCGGATTTCTTTTAGATACGAATCGATTCACTCGGATCCCATTCGATCTGAAAGTTTTAGATTTGATCGACGAATTCCAAGTGAAGTTGAATCCAGAAAATCAGATCAAACTTAGATTCCAAGATTCTTCTGGGGGACTCGACCATCCATTTAGATGTACATTGGTTTGGGAAAGGGCAGAAGGTTCCAAGTCTGGTTTTCATTCCAAGCTTGACCTTGGTTCAGAAAAAATTCCTATACGAATTGCAAACAGAGTCAGCGCGCCTTTTGGTTTTTCACTAAAATATGATATAGATGTTTCTCCAGAGAAAAAGGAACTCCTGCTTAGAAATTTAGAATGGAAAGTGGGAGAAGATACCTGGCTAGAAGGAAGTGGAAAAATTTCAGACTTCGCGGCAGATTCTGGAAATATAAATCTGGCCATCCAAAAATCCAGGATACGACTCGCACCTTTATCAGATTTTTTGCATAGCCTTGGATTCGACTCCTTCTCAATGAGTGGAGAAGCAAGCCTTGCTCCAATTTTAGCGGAGGGTGGTTGGAACAATTTAAGGGTTCTCGGAGAAGTTCGCGGAAACTCACTGGATTTCAGAATAGGGAAGAAGAGACATTCAATTCCAGTATTCAATTTGGATTGGGATGTGCGAATCGATCCACAAAGTGAAAAAGATCCAGGACCAAAAATCCCTCTGCCATGGATGAGATCTTTTTCATTCAAAAATCTAAAAGTAATCTATAACGAAATTCTGTTAGAAGGGAATCTAAATTATTCTCAGGCAGAAGGACCCAATCTAAATCTAAAAGTGGATAATTTTGGACTTGGAGATTATCTAACAGGATATTCTGGAAAGTTCTCTGCAGAACTTTCTGCTTTTGGAAAAGATTTTTCAGAATTAGATTCTGCCTTAAAATTAAGAGCCAGAGGTTTTAGATTTCCATTAGGCAGAGGAAACTCAGGAAATATAAATCTGGAAGGTGGCTTAAAAGCTATATTCCATTTTCCTAAAAAAGCCTGGGGCCTTGAGGAAATATTAGTATCCAATCTGAATTTACAAGCCTTCTCCCCTGAAGGAAATTCCGCGGTAAAATTGAATTCAGGCGGAAGGATAGGACTTGGAGAACCATTCGTATTAGATCTAAAAAAAGCGGGATTGGATCTGGACTTAGAATATCTTGTCCCTCTTCTTCCTTTATCACTTCGAGAAACATTGATCCCTGTCCGAAACCAAGTAGGTAAAAAGATAGGACTGGATGGGGACTTTTACTATTCACTTGGCAATCATGGGCAAAATATCCAAGGAAGTCTTGGAGTTGATCTTCCTGGAATGAACTTGAGAGATGGGAAACTTTCCTTAGATCTGAAAATGATCGGAAGCCCAAGCTCTAAGATCAAAATTGATAAACTTGAATTAACTGCATTCTCTAAAAAACTATATTTAGGAGTAGGCGGAGAATTAACCAAGGCATCAAAGAATGGGCCTCCTCCTTCAATGGGAGAATTTATCCCAGGCTTAAAAGGAGAATTAAAACTTTTATCTCCTAAAGAAAGCGGATTGATCAAAGGTTTATTTTTTCAAGGAGAAGCTGGGATCAAATTTAACTGGTATGGAAGTCTTGTTCAAGGAAATTTAATATCTAAAAATTCTAATGTACTTGTGCAGGGTGGTGTTTGCCCTGGATACGATTGCAAATTGTATAGAATAGATGGATGGAATGCTGATGTTCCATTTGCGCATGACCTTTCCGTCAAAGAGACCAAAAATCTGATCGAAGGAAACAAAAGAAAATTCGTGATGAATTACGGCAGAACACCTGCTCCTAATTTTACGATCCGACAGATTATTGGGAACCATCCTTCTTTAAAAGGAACACCTTTCGAATACAGCAGGCCTAAGGCGGATTCTCCTGGGCTTTCTGCCAACCTGGAATACTCAGAAAATTATTTACGAATGGATTATCTCAAAGTATATACTCTGGACGGGGAGATTTGGGGTAAGGATATGATCGTTAACGTTGGCTCGGGAGATCCTGAAAAAATGGAATATTCAGTTTCTTTGAGAGTTAAGGATATAGATCTAAAACAATTGCTTCCTGCTAAAACTCAGGCCAAGATAGACGATGGAAAAGTAAAAGCAGACTTGAATTTTTGGGGAAGAAATCTGGGAGACCCAGTCCCGAATTTAAATTTGTTTTTTAGCATCTATCAGATCGGGAATGATTTTGGAAAAAGTGCGATCAATATTTTTGCTCCTTCTAATATACTCACTGATTTTATTTACGGAAGTTATGCAGTGGATAAGATAGAATTGGAATTGTCCAAAGGTTTAGTATACGCAGTGATCCTATTCAAACGTTCTATTTTAGGAACTATTATCCAGCTGGAAAATAACCAGGTATCCCAACAGAGAATGCCTTTGGCAAACTTTCTGAAACGTGCCCAAAACGAGATCGAAACTTTCAATCAGTAGAACTTATGAAGAATATTCTAAAATTTTATATTATTCTTTTTGCAACCTTTCCTTTGTTCGTGTATTGCCCGATCAAGGCTCCACCGATCACGTTTACTCAGACCCAAACTGCTGCAGAAAAACAAATGTTGGGAGAGGACCGAAATTTGGAGAAAGATGGATGGCTTATCGCTTCTATCAAAACTTCTTCTTCCGGTTCTGAGATCTGGGAAAGAGATCTAATAAAAGAAGAATTTGGAAATACTTCTGATAATCAATTTTATATGGCTCTTCGAATTCTTGCTTATTTGGCAAGAGAGCTAAGAGAATACAGAAGTTTTGGAATTTTGGCAGAAGGTCTGGACGGAAAAATAAGATGGAATCCTAAGATCAAAGAAGCAGGAGCGGAGAAGGTCTCCCAAGATCCAAAACAAAAATCTCGTATTGATGATCTAGTCAAACTTACGAATGAAAATAGAGAAATTGTAATTAAGGAAAAACTAAAGAAGGCATTCTCAGATCCAAACCGTACTATTACAGAAAAAGAAAAAGTGTCTATTAAGGAAAGTATCCAAACTACTTGGCTTCGTTCTGTGGATATAGGAGAATATTACGAGGTCTCTGCTGGGAATTGGAAGAAGAAGGAATAGCTTAGATGAAGCAAGGGGTTTTATTCTTCTTTCTATTTTTATTTTGCAATTGTCTTACTTTTGGTCCGGCACAAAAAGTAAGGCCTATCGAATTTGATTATGGTCCAATTTCTAAAAACTATTTCAATCCTGAAAATGATAAACCGTTTCCTTTAACTGTACAAAGAGGTAATAACCTTTATAATTCAACCACAAAGGATGGAAAATATCTTTTTTATACAACAGGGCAAAAGGGAAATTATGATATCTGGTTCAGAGATCTTAAAAGTTCTATAATCGTCCCTGTCACGGAACATCCTTCTTCCGAATATAAACCTGCAATCAGTCCAGACGGTAAAAAATTAGCATTCGTATCGGAACAATATGATACGGCAGGAGATATAGTTCTTTTAGAGATAGAACCGGAAGTCTGGGCTAAAAAGATCTTAGAAGGAAAAAGATTTTTAAGCGACGACTTTGAATTTATTACAAATCCAGAATATTCTGATATTTCTAAGTCAGATAAATTTTCAGATTCAGATCCTGTTTGGGGAAAAGATAGTAGAGTATTATTATTTTCTTCTGATCGCCTGACTCCAGGAACTCCGAACCTGATCTTATGGGATACGGAAGGAAAAGAAAAACCGATCTTACTTACTCAATCTGGAGCAGTAAATCCATATTGGTCTCAGGATGGAAATACAATCGTTTATCTCTCCTATGCGGACTCCAGAGAAGGCGAGATCTATTCTTTGGATCTAATTACCAGAAAATCTAAAAGACTGACAAATGATACTTATTTGGATTTTTCTCCTAGCTTATCTCCTGATGGAAGATATCTATTTTATACATCCATTCGTTCCGATTCGGATGGAAACAGGAAATTGGACGAAAGAGATAATAGTCTGATCATCCGATTGGATCTTTCTGATATGAAAGAGAGAAGACTTACTTCAGGAAATTTCTCTTTATTCGATACAAAATATTCTTCCTTTAATGGAGGAAGTATCCTATTCACTGCATCATATTATGGAACCTTAAATATCTATTTTTTACCTTTAAGTGGCTCTATTCCCAAAGCTTCTGATATATCTTCACAGTTTGAATTGGCCAAAGAATACGGCAAAAAACAATCTATAGATGATTACGTGTTGGCATTGGACTCCTTGGAGTTATATTACAAAGAAGATCCTCTTTATCCAATTTTTAGAGCAAAAGTCTTAAACGAAAAATATTTAATCCATAAGAAGTCTGGCAAAACCTCAGAGATCAAAAAGGAGATGAGTGCTTCTCGTTTGGATCCTAAATGGGGATTTGCTTACGTATTTTATTTGGAATCTGAAAACAAAGGGATCCCCGAGATTAAAGAATATTTTTCTAATATTCGAAACCATGCTGATGCGCAAGTCGCAGGTGCGATCCTGGAAGAAATTGGAAATTTGGAAGAGAGATCAGGCAAAATAGATGCTTCTCTTAATTCAAAACAAGAATTGGTGATCCGATATCCTGGGTATTATAATATCCACGAAATTTTAAGAAATATAGGTTCTCTTCAGCTTAAGGAAGCAAAGAAGAAGGACTGGACCATTCCTTCTACACTTCTGCAAGCAGCAAATGAGTCTGAATCCAAAACAATAGAACTTAGGAATTTATACGGACTTTTCGAAGAACAGATCCTTGCTGGCAAATCAGACTCCGAGAAGATTTCGCTCTCGGAAAAGATAGAATCTTCTAATAAGATCAAAGAACGTTCTCAGGTCTTATATAGATTTTTAATGTATACAAAGGCTGCCGGACTTTCGGGACAAGGTGCATATGCGGAAAGTAATTCTCTCTTGGAACCTTTGCTCAAAGAAATTACTCCAAAGGATCCGCTCTTTCTGAAAATCCATTTATTAAGATCTTCTAATTTTAAAGGCCTCGGAAGTGTTCGATATTCATTGGAATCCCTTCGCACATTTTTGGAGAATTACGATCATGATTCTGGAGTAGAGATCTCGGATAAGGAGATGGAAAGGTTCTTTATCTATTTTGAGAATCTGGCGCGGAACTATGAGAATAGATCCGACTTCCTCCAGGCTTCTCTTCACTATTTCTATAATACTGAGAATATGTTCCTGGCAAAGAGTAAGAGCCTCTTCCAGGATACTGTATATAAAGATTACGCTATTTATTATCAAAAGCTGATGGTGGATACTTCTTTTAAATTAGCTAGATCCATTAGTGAAAAGAATGCTTCTAGTATTTTAGGAAATTTGAATCCTCTTGAATTTGATCCATTGGACAAAAAGGAAGGTCTTGTTTATATAGACCAGTATTTTGAGAAAGAAAAGATTTTGCCTAGAGCTCGGGCATTCTTGGATCTTGCTACATTATACGGATACGCATATTATCTAATCAATCGCTCTGTGATCCGTGAAACATTTTATTATAATTCCGGAACAATGGATCGGATCAAAAAAGAGGCTGCTCTCAGAGATTTTAAGCAGGCGGAATATGAACTAAGATGGATCATATTTGCGGAGCCCACCTATCATGATGCCTATCAACTTTTAGGTTGGTTATACCAATATGTGGACATCATGAAGTCAAGAAAGCCGAGTGATAAGGAGCCGGCCGACGAAGATAAATATAAGGATGAATATTCTAAATATTTTCCAGAAAAAAACTTTGAAGAGAATATAGAATTATATAGCCAGATCTTAGAATTACTTGGAGAAAATTTCCAAAATAAAAAAGCTCTCTCGGATCTGAGATTGAATTTAGGTAATAATTATTTCTTACTGAAAAACTATCCCAAAGCGGATGAACAATATTCTTTAGTTGAATCATATTCGAATTATATAATATCTAAGGCACAATTTGAGGACTATAGACAAAAGGCGGTCTTCTTATTTAACTCAGCTCGCGCTTCCATGTATATGTCCAAGTATGGAGATGCAGTCCGAAAATTAAAAAATGCGTCTGATATATATTCAAAAAACGAATTCTTGCAATTATACTCCGGAACCGATTATACTAAAAACTTACAAAGTTATAGAGAGAAATTAACTCTTCTCAGGACATTAACAGGTCTATCCCATATGGAATTGGGAGAATATGCACAGGCCCTTCCTTATCTGACAGAAGCGTTGGAATTAAACGAGCCTTCTCGATTAGTAGATCCAATCAATATTAGAAACGCATTAGCGATTTCTTATCAAAAATTAGGTTATATTTCCAAGTCGGAAGAAAATTTAAAAGAAGCGGAGATATTGGCAGCTTCTCGTACAACTCTTTGGTTACCAAAGAAAGTGAGTCCTAAATTTTGGGAATCCGTCTGGGATTCCATTTGGGATTACGTTTTTGAAACAGTTCTTCCTGACTCAGTTCGTATTTCTGGATCTGGTAGATTTCCAGAAGCGATTCCTCCAGTATTCCAGCCATTATTATCTTCTGGAATAAGAGTAAATAATCTTGTATTAGAACAGAACTATCGTCTGGCCGCAGAAGAAACAGACAAACGATTAGAATATGTAAGTAAAAAAGGTTTGAAGAAGACCTTGGCAGGACAATTGGTCCAATCTCAATCCTATGCCGATCTTGGATTTTTTCAGTATAGAAGAAACGAATTCGAAAAAGCTAAATCTGCATTTTTAGAAGAGAACGAATTTTTAAAAGAATCTGCAAATCTATCTGGAAGATCCACAGGCAGTTTTAAAAGATATTTATATTCATTATTCGCTTCTATAGAAGCCTCCGACAAAAAAGATAAAAATAGCTATTCTGAAGAATTAAACAAGGCTTTAGCAGAACTGGATGGATTCAAAAGAGAATCCATGGAAAACTGTCTTTCTTCTTGGTCGGAAGATATGATAGAAGGAAATTTTGTATGTTCTGAGACATTCTATAAACAATATTATGATTTTGATATATTGAAAGCGACGGTTCTCTATTATTCAGGAGAGGAAAACTTAAAAAAAGGGGAATGGTTAGAAGGTTTCGAAAAATTAGGGATTTCTTCTTCCTTATTAGAGACTCCTTCTGGATTGCCTAAAGAGATCGTTGGACTTTCTAAAGATCCATTTCCAAGAAAAGAAAGGGTATTTCACTTTTTAAGCAGGGCCAGCGTATTTTATAGATTAGGCGATCTAGAAAAAGCGGAAGAATGTTTAAAAGCTGCAGAAGAAATGGCAAACGTTTTCTATTTCGGAGCCGAGTTAATCCAAACCTGGGTATTGCAGGCAAGGCTTGATCTAATTTCTAAAAAACCGGATAAGGCAAAGGCAAAATTATCCAAAGCTGAAGAACTTCTTAAAAAACAATTTCATCTTATCTCAGACAATAAAAGTTTTCTGCTAAGAGACTTATACGAAACAAAGATAAGAGCGGAACTTGATTCTGGGAATCCAAGCACAGCTTTTAATGATTGGATACGACTACAAAGATTATTAAATTTCCGTAATTTTCAAAAAGGAAATTGGGAATTTAGAGAAGCCAGAGCAGAATACGTTAAATTCGAATCCGATTGGAAAAATTACCGAAATACTTATTTTAAATACCAGACCGCTTTAGAAACCAGGGGAGATATTAAGAAAGAAGAAGCTGCTCTTGCACAAGCAGGGGCCCAAGTTTCTAAATCTTTAGAAATTCTAAGATCCAAATTGCCTAAAAGGGCGGCATTCTTGGATCCTTTTGGTCCAGTAAACGAAGAAGTTTTAAAGCAGAACGAGACTGAAATTCGTTTATTAGAATCCAGAGGTTCAGTAGTTGCGCGGATTAAAAATAATTCTTCTTTAAAATTTCTGAACTTTGAGAACGAATCCAAGGTAGAAACTTGGATTAAATCCAATTTTGAGAATTCTGGCCGCAATCTTGTTTTAGATCCTGGAAATACATCGATTGGAGAGATATTAGGTTCTCAGATTTCCGGCATTAGTTTTGCACTTTCTTCTTCTATTTTAAGCAGAGAAGAAAGAACTCCTAAAGTGATTTCCTCCTTTTCCCCAATTGGCGGTTGGAATTATAGAAAGGTAGATTCTGATTCCTGGACAGATATATTAGAAGATACTGATGTATTGGTAAGTTCTTTTCCAGATGTAAAAGGGGATTCTGCCTTTGGAGAAAGAACAAAAGATACATTAGAGCTCAGGGAAATATTTTCCAGAGAACATAGATTAGGTGCTGTAGTCTTTACTTATTCTGAAAAACCAAGCTGGCGCCAAATCTTAAAGGCGTATGCAGGATTATCTGGTGCAGGTGTCAATCTAATGTATCTATGTCCTGGAGAAGCCTGTGTAAAAGAATCTCTGGAAGAAATTTTTTCAGGAAAAATATCTAATTCTGCAATTCGTTTCGGTAGAAATTTAGAAAAATCTGGAAATAGAAATGGAGAAGCAGAAAGGCTTTTTGCTAAGTCTAGAAAAGACGAAAGAATTTCCGACTCTTCTGAGGTGTTTTCCGACCTACATAAAGCTCGTTCTTATGCGGAACCTAATTCTAATTTGTCCTTAAAAATTGAATCAGACCTGCTAAGAGCCTACCAAAGACTAAAACCTGATTTTTCTTTGGATAAAATTTTCTCCTTACGTTATGAGAATCGGGATCTGAATTCTCAAAAGGAATTAGGACTGAATTTATGTTTATCTCGGTTATTGGAAACGGAATACAAAGATTGTGGAGAGATCTCTTTACCGGAAGCTAAGAATGAAATTTTGAACGGAATTTTTGCTCTAAAAGAAGGAAAGTTTCCCGGTAATTCTTTGAGTTCCAATATTTCTGCAGATAAATATGATCCATTCTTATTTAGATTAAAACTTTCTAATCTAGCTTTGGAAGCTTATTATCCTGATTTGGCTTCTTCTCAACTTGGACTTGCTAAACAATTTATCTCTTCTGGATCAGATCAGGAAATCTGGAAGAAGATGGAGACTCGTATCCGAAAAGAAAAAGCTCTATTGGAAGACGAGGAAGATTGGTCCGAAAATTCTAATCAGATAGAGTTAGATCCTCAAGAAAGAAATTATCCAAGACATCTGGCCTTTTTAGAAAATCGAAAAAAATTGGGGCATAGGATCTCTCCTCTTTCTTTATATTCTGAGATACATAGTTCTTCCAAGGCTCTATTTCAAACTTTAGATGCTGAGTCTAGATCTTCTGTGTTGGACCTCTTACGTTATTCCTTACCGGAAGAAACCGGTAAGGAAATGGATGAATTTTTGAATTCTTTTGTGGATCTGGAGAATAGTAAGAAAAATTTTCCAAGACAAGCAAGGATCATGTTGGAGTTTTCGAAATCTTATCTTTCCAGAGGAGATTTTGATAAGGCGAGGTATTGGATCTCTAAATCGAAAGGAATTCCGGATAAACTTTATTCTTCTGAAATTGAATTTATTAATTCTAAAATCTCTTATTTGGAAGGTAAAAAACCGGATAAAATATCTGAGTCTGGCTTTTCAGAATATCTTTCTGAATATGAAAATGCATCTTCTAAAAAGTCTTCCGAATTTGTGGAATTAGCGAATCGTTTTGTTAAACATAGGAAGAGAAAAAAGTTTAGTTCGGCGGAGAGAAGAGAACTTAATGATTTTATAACATATTTGCAGACTCTTTCTTTTCAGCAGAATGATTCAGAGACATTTTTTGATCTGGGATTGATCAAGGATAAAATTTCAGCAGTTCGTTCTGCTTTGTTTGGGCGTTCCGTTTCTTATTCTGATCTTCCTAATTTTAATAAAGTATCCTTTGCAATCGAAGATAAAATCCCGGAAAACCAAGAGTTCTTAGCTTTGATGGATCTGGGTTTAAAAACTTTTTATATAAAATTTACAAAAGGTAAATCTAAGGGAGATCTTGCGTTTAAGGATAATCGAAAAGTAAGGGCCTCCATTTATAAATATAACGAAGAAGCGGACAAAGGTGGAGCAGAAGTTTTACTGAGAGAAGCTTTGGAATCTGAGATCCGCCAGAATATTCGCCCTTCCAAAAACAAGACTACGTATTTGTATCTTTCTTCTTATCATTTCTTGGCTCCTATTTTGCCGAAGGCAGAAGAAGAGATCTATTATGTTGCTGATCCGGAAACTTTACTGAAAAATCCAGTGCATAAAGAGAAAGAAGAGTTTTGGGACGGATTTGGTATTATAACTAAGGACGATCCAAATCCTTCTGTTTGGTATTCTCAGTTGCTTCAATTGGAAAACTTAGAACTTTCTCCTAAGGGAAATCCTTCGATCACTCCTTTTCATGTGGTTAGAGTTCCTTTAGTAGAAGATAGAGAAAAAGGAATTTTGTTCGGAACTATATCTGTTTCCGAAGTAGAGCCGAGGACTTTGCAGGGAGTTTGGATGCTCGCTTCTTCTTTTTTAGAAGGTTTTGGAAATGCTTCTTTGAACTTAAGAGATTCATTATATTATTTAGGAAAATTCTGGAAAGGGCCAGGGATAGTGAATCTTGGATTCCAAGCGGATACTCATAATTCCAGATTTTTGAGAGAGATTTCTTCCAGAAAAGAAGACTCCAAAACCTCACTTCGGAATCGTTTTTTGAAAACGATGGATACAATGAGGGAAGTGTATCCGGTGGATAAGTATTGGAACGGGTATAGACTATTTACGACTTCATTTATTTCGAAGGAGTAGATTTGTCGGAATTCCCGCAAGGATATTGAAATTGCCCCGCCCTGTTCTGGGTGGGGGCTGGCCGGTGGTACAACACTCCGAATCCTTTATCACAAAATGTAAATCTCCACAAGTAAAATTTATCTCCACTAATCTTGGTTGGAATTCCCGCATCCAAATTACTTCTCTTCTAGTAGCGCCTTTCTCTCTTCCGTGCTTTTCTCCTTTAACTTCCTCATCTCTTCGTGAAACTTTGCAAAGTCCTTTCCTACTTCTGCAAATCTTCTCTTGAAATATCCGCTTCCAGAATTGTAACGTAACATTCCGATGAAGTCTTCGTTATTCCAATCTCTTTCTGCAAGTTTTTTGGAATTGATCTTGGTCCATTTTGTTTGCAGGATTTTCTTACGAAAATTTGAAATGATCTCTAATTTTTTGGCTCGAACGATATCGTCTGCTCCGCCTTCAGAATAAGCGGCTTTCAGTAGATTTGCAGTTTCTATAATTAGATTTTTATAAAGTTTCGTTTCTTCTTCTGATCTTTTTCTTTCTTCAAATAGTTTTGGGCCGCCGATCTTTAAGACATATTCATCTGAGCCTGTATCTTCTACAAAACTCGCATAACTTTCGTTAAATAGAGTATCTCCAGGAAAGTAAACCGTTGCATGTGCCATTTCGTGGATGACGATCGAGGCTAAATCTCCTGGATCTTCATATAGTTGAGAAGAGAATAATGGATCTTCAAACCATCCTAAAGTAGAATATCCTGCTGTGATCCGAATTCTTGTGTCGAAGCCCTGGTCTTTCAAAGATTGTTCTTCTTCTTTTACTTTTTCTAACGAAAAATATCCTTTGTATGGAACTGTTCCCGCGATCGGAAACCACCAAGTATAGGATTCGAATTTAAGTGGATGACAAGCGCTTACATGCCAACCAATTGCTGGTCTATCCAATTGAACGAAACTTTTGAATCCACCTTCTGGAGAAAGTGCGAGCTCAGTGACACCGAATTCTCTGATCTTCTCCACTTCTTTTAATTTTGTTTTTGTGGTTTCTGGTATTTCAGGATCTGCTAAAACTTCTGGGATCGCTTTTCTTTGTAGAAGTATCTTTGCCTGTTCTTTTCCAAGATGATAGAGATAGGGAATACATCCTTGGCCGGAAAAGAATAGAAAAAACAAAACGGGTATCCCGGAAAAGAATCCGAGTCGACGATTCTTTCCGTTAGGTAGAAGGTGGGTTGAGTCTGATTGCATGAATATTCGTCTTCCTAAAATCGTTTGGATCAATATCGGACTTTTGGTTTTATTCCTATTCGTCCTCATTCTTCCGGGAGAAGGAGGTTTGTCCTCCTTTTTCCGAGGCGGCAAACCACTCGGTTATTCCGACCAAAGAGCCGGGATCCAATTGCAGAATGCTTTTAGAAATGTTTATAATTCTTCTAAGGATTCTGTAGTTTCTATCCGGACCAAAAAAACAGAAGCGATCACAAGTCCTTACCAATATTTCGATTATCGCACCGAAAAACTTTCTTCTTTCGGGAGTGGGTTTTTAATCCATGAAAAAGGATATGTTGTCACAAATTTTCACGTTATCTCTGACGCGGAAAGTATAGAAGTAATTGCCTCAGACGGTAGTGTTTTCCCCGCTAAATTTGTGGGAAGCCATGAAAGAGCGGATATTGCTCTTCTAAAAATTAAAGAAGGAAGTGGACTCAAACCTGTTTCTTTTGGTGATTCTGATAAGATAGAAGTGGGGGATTGGGCAATCGCAATCGGTTCTCCTTTCGGTTTAGAAAGATCTTTTTCGGTAGGTGTGGTTTCTGCAAAATACAGAGAAGATTTGGATGAGACAGGACAAACCCATATCCAAACAGACAGTATGATCAATCCAGGTTCCAGCGGTGGACCACTTCTAAACATATACGGAGAAGTAATCGGGATCAATCGTTTGATCCGAAGTGACTCTGGTAGGAACACCGGCATCGGTTTTGCTATCCCGATGAATTATGCTAAAAAAATAATCCAGCTTATCGAAGAGAATAAGGGCAGAATTATCAGACCTGCGACCCTGGGTGTGATGGCGACTGTCCCACTTCCTGATCATAGGAGAGCCCTAGGAATTCCCGCAGATTGGAAAGGGGTTCTGGTTTATGATATGGATTCAGGTTCTTCGGCAGAAAGTTCCGGTTTGAAACGATATGACTTCATTATGGAAGCAAACGGAGTCCAAGTTAAAAATATTAATGATCTGAGGGAACAGGTCGGAATAGTAGGATTAGGCGGCAGGTTAAAACTTAGGATCTACAGGGAGAAATCCCTGCAAGAACTGACCGTTAGATTGATACAGAAATAATTTTTCTAAAATCATAAGGCTAGACATGAGAAGAAATATCGTTCATAGCGGTGCTGATGCTCTCATTTACGAGATCCGTCAGATCGTAGGAGTCGCTAAAAAGTTAGAAGCTCTCGGAGTTCCGATTACGTACGAAAATATCGGGGACCCCATCCAAAAAGGAGAGAAGGTCGCTCCTTGGATGAAAAAAATCGTATCTGATCTGATCCTCGAAGACAAATCCTGGGCCTATACGGCTACACAAGGATACGAGAAGACCAGAAATTTTTTAGCAGATAAAGTAAACGAAAGAGGCGGGGCCCAGATCACCGCCGAAGATATTTTATTTTTCAACGGACTTGGTGACGCAGTCGCTAAAATTTTTGGATTCTTACGAAGAGAGGCTCGAGTTATAGGACCAAGTCCTGCATATTCCACTCTTTCTTCTGCAGAAGCAGCTCACTCTGGCTATGAGCATATGACTTATAATTTAAATCCTGAGCAGGGCTGGATGCCTGATCTGGAAGATATTGAGAATAAGGTCAAATACAATGACTCGATTGCGGGTATCCTTTTAATCAATCCGGATAATCCAACCGGCGCAGTATATGATAAAAATGTAATGCGTGAGATCGTAAAGATCGCAGAAAAATATGATGTAATGCTTATTTGCGACGAGACTTATGCTCATGTGAATTATTCTGAAACTGGGACGATCCATCTTTCAGAAGTGATCGGAAATAAGGTCCCTGGAATGGCTCTTCGTTCCGTGTCTAAGGAATTTCCTTGGCCAGGTGGAAGATGCGGCTGGCTGGAGATCTTTAACAAAGATAAAGATCCAGTTTTTGCACGTTATGCAAAATCTCTTTTGGATGCTAAAATGTTGGAGGTATGTTCTACCACTCTTCCTCAGATGGCAATTCCAGAAGTATATTCACATCCTCAATTCCTTCCCCACTTAAAAGAAAGAAATGAGAAGTTCAAGAAGAAGGCGAAACTTGCCACCGAGTCTTTTAAAGGGCTCAAAGGTGTAACTGTAGTAGAGCCTAAAGGTGCATTCTATCTTACTGTTGCATTCGATAAAGGAATTTTGGGGGATAAGATGACTCTTCCAATTTCTAATCCAAAGGCAGAAGAATTTATACGCCCTCTTCTTGGGAACTGTGCTCCGGATCGTAGATTTGTGTATTATCTTTTGGCTTCTACAGGGATTTGTGTGGTTCCACTTTCTTCTTTCTGTACGGATCGAGATGGTTTTAGGGTCACTCTTCTGGAAGAAGATGAGGAAAAATTCCGTTGGATCTATAACACTTTAAGAAAGAGTATAGAGGACTATACAGCTTCCGTTTAGGATATGAGTAACAATAAAGAAAGAGTTCCTAAGATCGGAGTGATGGATTCCGGAATGGGAGGACTTTCCGTTCTTAAGGAACTCTTAGATCTTCCATATTCTGTGAATTTTCTTTATTATGGGGATCTTGCACACGCTCCTTATGGAGAGAAACAAACCTCCGAAGTTTTGGAACTCACTCGTAATGTATGTAATTTTTTCTTAAAGGAAGAAGTAGATGCGATCCTTCTCGCATGTAATACTGCAACCTCTGCTTCTGCTTATAAATTAAGAGAAGAATTGTCCGTACCTGTATTTGGTATGGAACCTGCGATCAAACCTGCGCTCTTGGCACACGCTGGGGAAAAAGTTGCGTTACTCGCCACTTCAGTCACTCATAGGGAAGAAAAGTTACAGGACTTAAAATCTGAACTTGGCGCATCCGAAAGGGTGGTTCATCTGAATTGTGACGGCCTTGCAACGCTCGTGGATCATGGAAAATGGGAAGAGGCCAAACTTCTTCTTAAAAACATATTAAAAATCCCTCAAGAACAAGGAATTCGTGCTCTTGTATTGGGATGCACACATTACGTATTCTTAAAAAACGAAATCAAAGACCTATATCCAGAGGCTGTTTTGCATGATGGGAACCTTGGGACCGTCCGCCATTTAGTCAGATCTCTTCATTTGGATGAGAAACAAGGGCATCCTAATTATAATCTGTTCTTTTCTTCCAATACAAATAGGGAAGAAACGGAAGGTTTAGTCTCCCGGTTATTACAAAAATAAGTTTCGCACGGAGTTCTCGGAGCACGCAGAGATGCCGAAGGCAGAGGCGGCCAAAACTTTTTTGGGAAATTTTTTTCCTAAAGAGTATTTTTTGATTCCCGGTCTAGGTGCTTTGTATTAGCTTTATGAATCCGTATGAACTCTATATCCCTCTCAAAGATAGTTACGATCCTATTAGTTCCGAGCCTATTCTTCTTCTGCAAACCTAAAGAGGAAGAGACTACGGATGCAGTTGTCTCCTTCATCGTTGGAAAAGTGACCGCTGAAAAAGCAGGCTCTGTCCTGAAGCCAAGTGATCGTGTTGTGGAATCCGAAACCGTAAAAACAGATAAGGATGCTACTGTAGATCTAACCACTACTTTAGGGACAGTTAGACTCTTGGGTGGTTCGGAGGCTTCTATTGCTGCATTGAGAGCAGATCAAAATTATATTAAGGTCAACTCAGGTAATATTTTAGTAAAAGTCGCCAAACTGAAAAAGAACGAATCTATCTCCATCGACACTCCTACCGTAGTTGCTGCTGTTAGAGGAACCCAATTTTGGGGACAAGTGAATCCTGCTAATGAAACAGGAACTTTTGCAGTTCGCGAAGGAAGCGTTCAGATCACTAGAAAAGACGATGAGGCCCGAGTTTTAGTAAAAGCGGGAGAAGCAGTGGATTTAGGCCCTGGGATCAAGGCTCTAAAAGTTCGCCCTGCAGCGGCGGGTGAGCTCTCCGCAATGGAACAAATCGATCAAATGAAATAGCTTTTTTTCTGGGCATTAGATCCGATCCGGGAATTCTGTTCTGGAGCGGGTCCATGCAAGAAGAAATCAGTTATAAATCCGCCGGAGTCGATACAGAAGCCGGCCAAGAATTCGTCAAAAAGATCAAACAAAACGTAGAATCCACCCATGGCCCAAGAGTGCTTGGCGGGCTGGGAGGATTTTCAGGCGCCTTTGACGTTTCCTTCCTCAAAAATTATAAAAACCCAATATTGCTCAGCGGTACCGATGGTGTAGGAACCAAAGTAGAACTCGCTCGTTTATTCAATATCCATGATACGATCGGCATAGACTTAGTTGCTATGTGTGTGAATGATATTCTTGTCTCTGGTGGAGAACCTTTATTCTTCTTAGATTATATAGCCTGCGGTAAATTGATCCCTGAAAGAATGGAAAGGATCGTTGCAGGTATCGTAAAAGGATGTAAACTTTCCGGAGCTGCATTACTTGGCGGAGAAACTGCAGAACATCCTGGCACTATGGATCCGGACGAATACGATTTAGGCGGATTTGTTGTAGGTGCAGTGGAGAAGGAAGACTTAATAGATGGATCCAAGATCAAACCTGGAGATATCGTTTTAGGTTTAGAATCTTCCGGTCCTCATAGCAATGGATTTTCTCTCATTCGTAAATTGTATTTAGAGGGGGGAAGAAAACTTCCCGCAAATCCAGAGTTAGTCGGTTTTTTAAAAGAATTCGCACTTCGTCCTACAAGGATCTATGTCCAGAGTATACTGAACCTTACCAAGAAGGTGGAAGTGAAAGGAATGGTACATATTACTGGAGGAGGTTTTTATGAAAACATCCCTAGAGTGCTTTCTGATTCCTTAGCGATTGAGATCAAAAGAGAAAATCTTCCTGAGAATCCTTTCTTTACCCGAGTGCAAAAAGATTTTCCTTCTTTATCTGAAAAGGAATTGTATTCCACTTTTAATATGGGAATCGGATACATAGCCATCGTTTCTCCAGAGTCAGTAGCAGATGCAACCGCAGCTTTGGAAGAAAAAGGAGAACTGGTCCATAAAATCGGAGTAATCACTTCGAAAAATAAAGAGTCCGTTCTTTTTGTCTGAATTTTTCAAACCGGCAGATATATGGATCGGATCCAAACTTTTTTAAAAAATCCAATTTTTATTTTATCTAAAAAGAATCCATTCATGCTTTCCAGATGGAGTATTTTGTATGTACTCCTTGGATTATTTGCTGGTGTATTTTCTGCTGTGTTTTGGAAAATCCTGGAATTTCTCACTAAACTTTTAGCGGGTTTCGAAGGACATTATATTATTCTAATTATGACCCTGTCCGGTTTAGGAATAGGTCTTCTCATTTATTTCTTGGGGGAACCAGGAGAAATTTCATTAGTAATTGATAATATTCGTTTTAGGGGAGGAAAACTCGACCCTAAAAATAATCCTTCTATGAGTTTGTCTTCTTTACTCAGTATTTCCTCCGGAGGAAGTGCAGGACCAGAAGCTCCACTTGTTCAGATCACAGGTTCTTTCGGAAGTTGGTTTGCGGAGAAGATAGGGTTAGAAGGAGAAGAGCTTAGATCCATGACCATTGCGGGAATGGCAGCTGGATTTACTTCTTTATTTGGCTCTCCTTTAGGCGGAGCTTTATTTGCGTTGGAGATCTTACAACATAGGCATGTGGTAGAATATTATGAGGCTCTATTACCTGCATTCCTCTCCAGTTGCAGTGCTTATTTTGTATTCTTGTTCATGACTGATATGGGAATAGGACCTACTTGGGAATTCCCACAATATGTTCCAGGTGGAATAGAAGATTTCCAATACGCGATCGGATTTGGAATGGCAGGGGCAATCGTAGGTTGGATCTTCTATGGAATATTCAGAATTACTAAATTTTCTTTTTCTAAAATAACTCTTCCTATCTTCGTAAAGACTACCATTGGCGGATTATTACTCGGCTGTATTGCTTATTACGAACCATTGACCCGCTATTTTGGGCATGATCAATTGAATGAGATCGTAGTTACTAAAGGAACCTGGATCTTTTTTGGGACTCTTGCTTTATTGAAGATACTCGCGATCAATATAACTGTTTCCAGCGGTTGGAGAGGGGGGATTATTATACCGTTATTCTTCGTTGGGGCGGTAGCGGGCAGATTTTTTATGGACTTCTTCCCATCTGAAAACGAATCTTTTTTGCTTATCTGTTTGATGGCATCCGTGAATGCTTCCGTAACCAAAACACCTATCAGCACTACTATATTACTCACTGGATTAACAGGAGTTTCCAATTTTACTCCTGTATTATTTGCCTCTTTGAGCGGTTACTTCTTATCTCCTAAGGCCCCGTTTATCAGTTCTCAGGCGGATTCGGTTTAAGATAGCTATATTTCTGGACGGAAGCCAAGCCCGTTGTGAGTGCGAAAGTCTAAAAAGAAACTTTTATCTCCTTTTGGGGGATACGTTAGACTAGGTCCGAACCATTACTGGTTAACTATGAAGATTAACGGGATTATGTATGATTTCAATAATAAAACTGTTCGAGATAATGGTCTTCCTCAACGATTGGAATGGAATCTGAAAAAGACGGGGTCGAAAGGAATTTATGGCATATTTTACTAAGGGTAGTTTGATTTTTATTCTTCTCACAACTTTGATACTCCAGTGTAAGGATGAGAATACAAGTAAAGATGGAGGGAATATGACAGAGGAAGATCTATGGTTTTCCAAACTTCCGGATTTGACGAGCGAAGAGAGGGAAATATTCCAAGGAGTTTATGAGGTTGAAGTTGGTCGAGCATTTGCAGAAGAGTATGCCCCAGATGCTAAAATACAGTATTCCTATATAAATCAGTGTGCATATTTTGAGCCTAACGGTAAGATTTTTCGTATTTGGTATACAAACAATGATCAAGAGATCTTATTTGATGTAAAAAGAGAAAGTGACACACGTTTTGTTTTTAAACGGGGGAATAAACATTTTAGTGCTCGTTATTCAAATAAAGGTTGGTTGACTTTTATTTTATTTAAGGATCCGAAGTCCCAAACAGATCTTGCAAAAACAAATCAGTCCTACGAGGACTGCCATGAAGAGCAGCTGAACATTTTTAAGAGCGGTGGTTGAGTTCCTTTTTGTTAAAGATTGGTAAGTGAAAATATGAGATACGCAGATAAATTTTTTTTTGGTTTTAATATAATCTTTTTCCTCATTCTGAGTTATTTCGGCTATTTTATCTATCATACATTTGATCGCCCGGATACAATAGAATATAGTCGAAAGGATATTAGTAAAGGGTTTGAATATGTTTTATTCAAGAGAGCTAAGAACTTTTTCGGTAGTTATAAATATTATTTTGGGGCTCGTCCTTTCAATGATGAATCTCCTTTTATAATGAAATACTTCCCTGTCCTTGATACGGATAAAGATTATTTTGATAAAATTCAGTCTTTAGAGTCTTGTGGTAATGATACCTATGTTATTGTTATGCAGAAAGGCCCTCGAGAAGATTATAAAAGATTTAATATATTTGATAAAGTTTCCCAATTGATAAATGAAGAGTTACTAGAGGCCTGTAAGCGAGAACAGCTAAGATAGATAAATTCGAAAAGGAATGAAGCTGCCAAATGCAATATGTAACTAAACGTACATTGGGCTATCTCCTTTTCCCAATCGTAAAAATGAATTAACCCATCCAAGCCCGGTTTTGGCCGGGTTTTCTTGTTTTAAGGACAAGATATAAATAATCTTAAATTAGATAGAACGCAGGCCGGAGCGGTAGGAGTTTTTGGCGGGACACATGAAGACGGCGGAGACGGATTGTTTGGATAGACAAGACCAATGCAAATTGGAATCGTAGTGGCCAACATTATTTCTTAGTCTTCTGGAATGAAGCTAAGGGGCTTATCGAACGATGGACCATAATAATGGCGACTATCACGATAAACCATTGACCGAAATGATCTTTAAACAGTTTCGCAAGATTACATACTTCAAAATGAATTCAAAGTAAGGAAAAGAAAACATAATGAAAAGAACTGTGATTAGTTTTATTGTAATTAGTTTATTTGCGAATTGTGGCTGTAAGAAAGTGAAGGAAGAGGAAAAACAAAATTCTTCATTTGAAGGGGTTTATGTTACTTCGGGGAATGCAGAGTTCGGTGCCTTAATAGGAAATCGTTCTTCGAAATATTATAAGTTTTGCATGAACGTCTTAAGTTCCAATGCGCTTGAAGTTGGTTATCTGGAGAATAAAGTTCAAATGGCCTGGGAAAAACTTGAGGAAGGCAAATACAAAGTTAGCTATCAAGGCAAGGAGGTTTTCTTGTATGATAATGGGAGCAAATATGGAGAGCTTCCAAATAGTTTATTTCTACTAAGTTTAAAGAAGGAAAAGCCGTTAGAGAAAAATACTGATGATTATTCGCAAGTCACCAAAGTTTCAAATTATGTTTCGTTAGATGATTGTATTGAGGCTGTTAAGACTGATTTGGATAATGTATATCAAAATCCCGCCCCTGGTCCGGAAAATAACTGGGGTAAAGATAAATAGGAAAGCTCAGCGTATTTTCTAAATCTGAAATATATCTTACGAACTACCTTATTTCTTTTAGTCGGAATAATTGGATATCTCAGTTTACTACTTTATAAAAGTACCAAGTTACAGGATGAGGTCGAGTTTCATAAGTTAGGAGCTCCTCTTCCAAATGGAGATAGGATAGATTTTTTATCCTTAAGCGCCCTAAAAGCGTATTCAGTGGCTATGGATATTATTTTGCGGTTAAGAGACCCAATGATGCGATTCCTTTTGTTCAGAAATACTTACCTATCTTAGATTCAGAGAAAGACAAATTCGACAATATCGAAGATCTAACAGAATGTGGGCAGGATGCCTATGTCCTTACATTAAAGGCAGAACAAACTTTGAGTTATAATAAATTTAATATCTTCGATGTAATCCCTCAAGAAACGGATGAGAAAGGGCTTGCGGTTTGTAAAAGAGGACGCGGATAATTCCACAGATAACGTTTTAGGTATAAGTCGTGCGCTTATAAACCGAGACGATTCGGAAATGGGATGACATTGTTTTAACTACCATTCCAGATATAAAGATGTTAAAGGATATCATTGATATAAGGACGAAGATCCCAGTATCTACTTTTGGTTGTGAGTTAGAATGCCTTGTTTTCAAAAACTATAAACCGAAGAATATCTCGTTGGATAAATGGATAGAGATTAAGGGATGGTTTAAGCCGTGAATCCACTTAGAAGCGAAGTAGAAAAATTTAAAGATATAGTAGTTTTTCGGGAATTTGTTAAAACCTTTTCTCTCAATTTTTTCTACGATGAATGGTATCTTTACGTATTTAATGAGCATATTCTGCTTCGGATTTATACTGAATATGGAGAACCATTTTGGGAAGTGTTTAATATCCCCAAAAGAAAAATGAGTGAATTAGCGAAGTTTATGAAAGAAAAGTATTTAAGTTTGGAAAAAGCGAGAGAAATCTATTACAGTTACGAAAAAGACCTTCCGAGCGAGGGGCTGGTCGAAAATCGCATTTTTCTAATTTGGCTCTATACAAATATTCGGATAATAACAGAATCTATTCATGATCTATTCGAAGAATCCTCATACGAGAAATATAATGAAGAATTTACTCCTATTTATTTTACTACTGAACAAAAAATCAAGGCAGCTATGATTATACATGGATATGGAGATTACGTATCGCACTGGAAGGGCAAGGATGATTAGGGTAAATTCAAACGGAAACCCAGCTTTGGCTGGGTTTCTTGTTTAATGGGGAACGTATTACAAATTTTAAAATGGTAGAAATGCTAAAATAAATAAAATATACAATATTCGAAATCTAGAAATTAAAAAACCGTTAATAATGAGAATTCTGACTCCGAATTAATAAATAGCCATTATGAATCAGAAAAACCTAAAGAACCTCACTGACGAAATAAAAGATGTGTATGAATCGTTAAAGTCTGATATGTCTTCCGGCGGAAATTCCTTAATCTTAGAAGCAAATCGAAAAATAGGTAAGTTGTTAGTTAAGACGGAAAAAGGTTTAGGTGACAAAGAAAAAGAAAGCGGGAGTTGGATTAAAGGGATTTCAAAAGAGCTCAAGAAAACTATTCAAAAAGGTTTTTCTGAAAGAATGTTATTTTACGTATATAAGTTTTATCAAGTATATGGAGATTCTAAGTTAAGTCCTAAATTAAGTTGGAGCCATTATAGATCACTTGCTTCTATTTCGGATGATTCTATTCGCAAGAAATTAGAAATAGAATCCATTAAAAATAATTGGAATAGAGATGAGTTAGCAATGAGAATTCGCGAAGCCGGAGAACTTCGCCAAGCTCGGGTGATCCGTTGGAAAAGGCCAAGCGGAGAACTATTTCATTACAAAGTTAGAGAAATGAATCAGAATCCTAAATCATATTCATTAGATTTAGGATTCTATATCTATCATAACTTAGAAAAAGGTAAGAGATACAAAGAGGGTGAAGTATATAAGGTATCTAATATTCGAAATAACTGGAAACTTACCAAAACGAATATTCCAATATCTGCAACGTATTGCTACTCCGGTGAAATTGAAAGAGTGATAGATGGGGATACTCTCTTAGTGCGTATAGATCTTGGATTTGAGAAGGAAATACGTCAGAGGATACGACTTTCAGGGGTATGGGCTTTGGAGCTTGATTCAGAGGAAGGTAAAAGTTCATTTCATCAGCTATCTAAGAAATTACCTACAGGTACAAAGGTCATCGTGAAAACGAAAACTAAAGACATTTACGGAAGATATGTAGGAGATGTGCTTTATTCAAATATAAGAGATGTAGATATATTTAGAGAAGGAATCTATCTAAACGAAGAACTATCCTTAAATGAAAATCTTCAAGAAGTAACAAAGTAGAATTGACGATGTATTAACATCATATAATCTTTAGTGAATTCATACTTTTTTAAGTAAGAATAGGCTTCCGTGCACCGGCGGTGCAAAGTGAGCTAAAAAAGTCCTTTTAGAACGATTTTCTAAGAAAGAAGGATCAGACTTAGAAGAGAAAGATCTGAAAGTAGAATCTACCCTTAGCGTCTTTGCGGCTCTGCGTGAGAAAAATGAATGCAATTGAGTCTCACATGGAGGCTTGGAATAGAAGAAAAAATCCTACTTTCACAACCCGCGAAGGATCGCAGCGGAAATCCGGCGATGCACCATCGTAATAATACTGAGCACTAAATTATAAAACCTTTATGGTGCTTCGCTGATTGAAGCGTAGAGCCTGACCCGAGTGTAGTAAGCTGAGTATGTCCTCGATAAACGCCTCCGGCTATCTCGGACTCGCTCGCTTCCTATGGGGTGCTCGCGAGGGACGCGGCCAGAAAAAACACTTAACTGGAGAGTTTGACTCCAGGTTGGAGAGCCCTCCCAAACATTTCTTAACTGTTTGCTCTGCATTTTGTCCTGGACGATTTCCGGTAAATCGTTAAAAGATATCCAACTCTATGGGAATTTTCTCCAAAAA
Source organism: Leptospira koniambonensis (assembly GCF_004769555.1). Taxonomy (NCBI): domain Bacteria; kingdom Pseudomonadati; phylum Spirochaetota; class Leptospiria; order Leptospirales; family Leptospiraceae; genus Leptospira; species Leptospira koniambonensis. The sequence goes on from NZ_RQFY01000012.1 coordinate 414,146, forward strand.
GGGTCCGTTCTATCTTCTGGCGGTATTCTTATTTTTCGGGTTTTGTACACCTTCTCCTAAAAAAGGTTTATTAGAGAATGGTGTTATAGATTGGGAAAAATCTCTAGAACAGGGAAAATGTTTCCGAATGACTGGAGATTGGAAGTTTGCATGGTTGGGTGCGATTCCTGATACAAATCTTCCCAAAGAGCCTGAAGAATTTTCTACAACTGTTGTCCCTGGCAGCTGGACTAAACATGATTGGCCTGGTTCTGATGAGGGTGAATTTCCTAAATACGGAAAAGCGTTGTATAGAGTGGACTTAGTCTCTTCTACCCCTGTAGAAAGTTTACATTTAGTTTCTTATGACCAGGGAACAAATTATAGAATTTTATTTAACGGAAAAATAATCAATGAAGTGGGGAAGGTAGGAGATCCAACAGAAGATGGGCTCGAACTTAGGACTAGTTATTCTATTCTTCCTGCATGGCAAGGAACAGCACATCTTGATTTTGAAATTTCAAATTATCAGTATAGAAAAGGAGGGCTTTGGAAACCTCCCATCTTAGGCACTGCAGAATGTGTAAGCCGCTATTATATGGATAGAAGGGACTTAGAAGGAATACTCTGCGGAGGACTTTTCTTCTTAGGTCTATTTCATATTTTTGTATCAGTTTTTTATAAAAAAGATTCTTCTGCTTTGATACTAGGAATTCTTTCCATCACTGTCGGACTCAGATTATATTCCACTGGAGTTAGATTATTCCCTGAACATTTTTTGGTCGGGCCTGAAATATATCTTAGGACTGAATTTATCTCCTGGTTTATGGGAATGCCTTTGGCTCAGCACTTTTTATTGGAAGTGTTCCCTATGAACTTTGGAAAAAAATTCCTGAAGTTAGGATATATTTTTGCTGGAATATTTACACTCATTACTTTGTTCACTGGACCTGCTATCTATTCGTATTTGATCAATCCTTCTTATCTACTCTTTGTATTTAACGGTGTCTGTTCTCTTATTGTTTTAGCAAAAGCAGTTTCTCAGAAAATGCCAGGGGCTTATATTTATCTCACAGGTTTTATCTTCCTTCTATTCTTCATGACAAGTGAGATATTATTCCATGCAGAAATCTTAGATTCTTGGGAATTGAGCGGTATCGGAGTCGGAATATTCGTACTTGGAAATTCTCTTTCTTTATCCAGCAAAATGTTAAGTGGATTCAGAGAAAGAGAGAAGGTCCAAGAGATACTAAATACAAATTTGGAAGAGCTGGTACGAAAAAGGACCAGGGAATTAGAATTTGCAAGAGATGAGGCGGAGGCAGCCAATAAAGCAAAAAGTGAATTTTTGATCAATGTGGACCATGAGGTCCGCACTCCAATGAATGGGATCATGGGAATCACTCAGATGTTGCTGGATTCTGATATCAAACCAGAACATCAGGAAATGTTGGAGTTACTCAAAAGAAGTGGGGATGCAATGATGGTAATCCTTGGCTCCATGTTAGATGCTTCCAGTTTAGAAAAAGGTACATTATATCTTTTGAATAAACGTTTCAGTCTTAGGGCTTCTATTTATGAAGCTGCCATGAGGGTAGAAGACAAGATCCGCAGAAAAAATCTGGATTTCAGTGTGACTCTTGCTGATAACCTTCCCGAAATTGTAGAAGGTGACGAAGAAAGATTTAAAACAATGCTTTTGGTCCTTCTTGAGAATGCAGAGAAGTTCACAATAAAAGGATTCGTCAAACTTATAGGGGAAAAGGTCCAGGATAATAATCTGGATTATCGGCTTAGATTTAGGGTCCAAGATTCAGGCATAGGAATTCCGGAAGATAAACTCAGTTCTATATTCAATCCATTCCAACAGGTGGATTCTGGGGTAACAAAACCTTTCCAAGGAGCAGGGCTTGGCCTGGCACTTTGTAAGGCTTTGGCCCAGAAAATGGATGGGGATATTTCTGTCCAAAGTGTGAGAGACAAGGGTTCCGAATTCATACTGGAAATCTCACTATCTAAACCGGAAATCCAATCTTGACATAAGATTTCCACCTTCCAAGCTGGGTCCAAACTATATGGGAAGGATCCAAGAACTCAGTCCGGAATTAATCAACCAAATCGCCGCAGGCGAGGTGATAGAATCTGCTCACTCCGTCCTGAAAGAAATGATGGAGAACTCAGTGGATGCAGGTGCAGACACGATCGAAGTCGAATCCAGAGATGGAGGATTGACCTCTCTTCTTCTTTCGGATAATGGCTCCGGAATAATAGAAGAGGATATCCCTCTTGCAATCCAAAGACATGCCACAAGTAAGATCCGTACATTAAAAGATCTTGAATTAGTTTCTTCTTATGGATTCAGGGGAGAAGCATTGGCATCTATTGCCTCCGTTTCCAAACTTACGATTGAAACTGGGACGGGACTTCCTACTGCTTGGAAGGTAAGGGCAGAAAAAGGACAAATCCTTTCCAAAGAATCCATCCCAGGTTTTCAAGGAACTAAGATCCTGGTTGAGGATCTATTCTATAATACTCCAGTCAGAAGAAAGTTTTTAAAATCAGTTCGTTCAGAAGATAAAAAGATCCGTGACAAAGTAACCGTCCAGGCTCTTGCAAGAGAAGATATCCGATTTAGATTTGTTCAGGATCATAAAGAGATATATAGACTTCCTCCCAAAAATAAAAGAGAAAGGATCATAGATCTATTCGGAGAAAATTTCAGGGATCATTTGTTGGAGGTCCAACTGGAAAGAAAAGGTTGGAAGGCGACCGGTTATATCAGCGATCCTGATTTTTATAAATCCAATCGAACCGGACAATTCATATTCGTGAACGGAAGACCAGTAGAGATCAAATATTCTTCTCATCTATTGAAAAAATGTTATGATGAACTTCTTCCTCCGAACGCTCATCCATACTGCTTTTTATTTTTTGAAGTAGATCCAGAATCCATAGATGTAAACGTTCATCCTGCTAAAAAAGAGATCCGCTTCCTGGACGAAGAAGGATTTAACACATTCTTCTTGCAGCTGATCCAGAAAGAACTTAGATCCAGCACTCCTGTCAGCTTTTTAGAATTAAAAAATAGGCTTTTAAGACCTGAACCTAAAAAGATGGAATCTACATTATATTCCTTTTCTGGTTCTTCTTCCTCCGGAACGGAACAACATCTTTTAGGAGGAGCACTTTACGAAGAAGTAAAACATTCTCCTTCTTTTCCTGTAGAAGCAGTTGGTCCTGGCTCAAGGTTAGATGATCTAACTGATATGCCGATCAAACATTCTGAATTTATTCCTAAAAAACATTTCGGACTCTTATTTGAAACGTTTATCTTGGCAGAAGGTGAAGATGGTTTTTATATTATAGACCAACATACTGCCCACGAAAGGATCCGTTACGAAGAAGTATTAAGAAAACTGAAAAAGAAAAATTATGGAATACAACCTCTTTTAACTCCAGTTCGTATTCCTGTTTCTAAACAAGAAGCAGAAGATATTAAAGATAGGCTGGGAGAATACCAAGAAGTCGGCTTAAAACTAGACTCACTTGGCGAAGACACAATGGTTCTCAGGGAAGTTCCTGGTTACTTTCTGCCCGGGCATGAAAAAGAGATCGTTCTTGATTTTTTAAATCGCACAGGTGGCAAAGAAGTTCCTGAGCCTGAGTTATATGATCTTATGGCAAAATGTGTGGCTTGTAGATCTGCAGTTAAAAAAGGGGATCAACTCTCTGATCATCTGATCGCGGAGATGCTCAACCGTTTGAGTTATTGTGAAAATCCATCTCGTTGTCCTCATGGAAGGCCCACCTTGGTCAAATTAACCAGAGAAGATCTGGAAAGAATGTTTCATCGCAGGTAAAATTTGAAAACAGAGTCCCAAGAACTTAAAAACTCCACAGAAAATGTAATCTCCACCTTGGTTAGACAAACATTGATCGCAAGTGTGATCTTGTTACTCGTTGTACTCGTTCTTGCAAGATTTTTTAATGAAAGAGTCACTCAGGTTGCCGGTCTCTTTTTGAATTACACCGGGGTATGGGGAGTCGGGCTTTCTATATTTGTTGCGGATTCGGTGCACGTATTCTTTCCTCCAGATACATTTTTGATCTTGGCAGTTGCTGCAAAGATGCCTGATTTTTGGGTAATCTTCTTTGCATCCGTTGGGTCTTTACTTGCTGGGGGATGTTCCTACTCGCAAGGAAGATTCCTTCTTCCTAAGTTAACTATATTTACTAAGTTCATTCGGAACCATGAAGAGAAGTTAGAAGGATATGTAAAAAGATTCGGGTTCTGGGCAGTGGTTCTTGCTGCTCTCACTCCATTGCCATATTCCTGGACCTCAGTGGCAGCAGGTGCAATGAAGATGAGACTTGATCTTTTTTTCTCGGCTGCACTTTTTAGGATCCCCCGTTTTATTCTATATTACTATCTAATAAAGGGCGGATGGATCGGGATCTAAACATTCGGATTGACTCTAGGTAAAAGCAAAGGTAAAAAGTTTAGATAATGGACGATTCTCCCAGACTCATTCCTAAAACCAGAAAAGAACTAATCTTAGAAAATTTAGATTGGTTCGCTTTGCCAGTTCGTATCGCTGAATTGGTAGAGAATGTATTGGATGGGAAGATCAGAGAACAATCCTTAGTATGCTGCCATAGCGCCTGCGATGTATGCAATTCTACAATACGTTCCTGCATACGTAAGATCCAAAGAGAATTGGAAGAAGAACTTGGGCAGTCTATTTGAAAGAGCACCTCTTCCTCACAAAATCAGGCCTAGTTCGTTTGCTCAGGTCATTGGACAGGAAAAGGCAAAACTTCAATTACAAAAATATAAAGAACCAGTAAGTATTCTGCTATACGGACCTCCAGGAACAGGAAAGTCCACAATTGCAAGAATATTAGGTAATACGTGGAAATTACCTTTTGTAGAACATAACGCAGTCACCACAGGTGTTGCAGATATTAAAAAACTATTAGAAAGATCCGAGAAAGAGGGTAGCATTCTTCTCTTTTTGGACGAGATCCATAGATTCAGTTCTTCTCAACAAGATAGTTTATTAAAAGGAGTGGAGACCGGAGGTATAGTTCTGATTGGAGCTACTACTGAAAATCCATCTTTTAGAATTACAAGACCTCTATTATCCAGATGCCAGGTTCTCAGACTTGAGCCATTGGGCGAAAATGATCTTTTGGAAATACTTTCCAGAGGGATCGAATCCTTAGACCCAAAACCGAATATTACAAAAGAAGCAAGTTCACTTTTAGTTCGTTATTCTGGTGGAGATGCAAGAAAACTTCTCTCCAATTTAGAAGGGCTTGTTCTTTCCAGAGATTCTGGAGTTTCAATAGAACCCTCCGATATAGAAACATTTTTAGAAAGTAGAGTAATCGAATACGACCAAAGTGGAGAAAGCCATTACGATGTGATCTCTGCATTCATCAAGTCAGTGCGAGGAAGTGATCCAGACGCCGCATTATTCTATTTAGCAATGATGTTAGAAGGAGGAGAAGACCCGCTCTTCATCGCAAGACGGCTTATCATCCTTGCCTCTGAAGATATTGGAAACGCTTCTGTTCACGGTTTACCTTTGGCAGTTGCTGGACTTCATGCATTAGAAACAATCGGAATGCCGGAAGGAAGGATCATTTTAGGACAGGTCACTACCTTCTTAGCTTCTTGCCCTAAATCCAACGCGTCCTATTTAGGAATAGGTTCAGCACTTTCATTTGTGAAAGAAAGAGGACCAAGTTTAAAGATCCCGAACCGATTGAGAAATGCTCCTACTTCTACTCATAAAAAAGAAGGAGCAGGTCAAGGTTATAAGTATCCACATGATTTTGGTGGATTTGTGCCATTCTCTTATTTCCCGGATGATCTTTCCGACAATCCTCCTCAATTCTATAAACCAACCAAAAATGGAATGGAAGGAAAGATCAAAGAACATCTGGCTTCCATCTGGAAAAAGATCTCCGGTAAAAATTACGAATAGATAATTTTGTCGGAATTCCCACATAGGATAAAGACCGCCCCCACCCTGCATTGGGATTGGGGGGAGTGGCTCGTGGGAGAGCGCTTTCCCCTGTATCACAAAATCCTTTCTCCGTCAAGAAAATCTTCCACTTAAAATCCGTGTCGGAATTCCCGCATCACGATCTGTCTCTGCGTGAAAAAACTTTAAAAAAATGTTGCGTAGTTAAATAGCTACATTTTAATTTGTAGTTAAGTGGCTACATAATGAATCTAAGAAGAGACGTATTCCAAGCTATCGCAGATCCTACGAGAAGGGCAATACTTCTGCTCGTGGCTTCTCAGGCAATGACTGCAGGAGCGATCGCTTCTAATTTCGATACAGCCAGACCAACTGTTTCCAAACATTTACAGATACTCACCGAGTGCGAATTATTAAAGCAGGAGCAAAATGGTAGGGAAATTTATTACCAATTGAATCCGAATAAAATGAAAGAAATTGCCGACTTTATAGAACCATTCCGAAATATGTGGGACGATCGATTCAATAAGCTCGAGTCCGTAATGAAGAAATACAGATCAAGAAAATAGAATATGGAAAGAAAAACCAAAATAGATGCAGAAGACGGCAAACAAGAATTGCTGATCACAAGAGAATTTGATCTTCCAGTGGATCTACTTTTTAAAGCACATATTGAGCCAGAAATTGTAGAAGAATGGATGGGAACAAAAGTACTGATATTAGAAGCTAAGAAGCACGGGAGCTGGCAATATGTAACTACGGATCCTCATGGAAACAAACATGGGTTCAACGGTGTTATACATGAATTTGTTCCGGACCAAAAGATTACCCGCACTTTCGAAATGGAGAATTCCCCGTTTCCACCCCAACTTGAATTTTTAGAATTCGAATCTTTGGGCGAAGAGAAAAGCAAACTTATAATGCATATTGTATTTAAGTCTGTTTCGCTCAGAGATCAATTATTGAAAATGCCTTTTGCACAAGGTATCAATATGGCTCATAACAGATTACAAGAAATCGTAATTAAATTAAAATAGGATATAGGACATGAGAAATAAAGTTATATATTGGATCGCTACTGCATGGCTTTCCTTAGGGATGGTATCGACTGGGATCGTTCAGTTGATCCAAATGAAAGAAGAAGCTGATATGTTTGCACATTTAGGCTATCCTGCTTACTTGATGATCATATTAGGTGTTTGGAAATTATTAGGGGTGATTGCTGTACTTGTTCCTAAATATCCTTTGGTAAAGGAATGGGCATACGCAGGATTTTTCTTTACAATGTCTGGGGCTGTGTTCTCTCATTTTGCAGCGGGAGATTCCGCGAAAGAATATTTCGGACCTGCATTATTGCTAGTGCTTACCGCAGTATCTTGGTATTTCAGACCGGCTGATAGAAAATTGAAAGGGTGATCTAAATGAATCCTAAGGTTGATTTCTTTTTTAATAAGGCCAAACAATGGAAGGAAGAATATGAGGCATTGCGTAAGATTGCTTTAGCTTCAGGACTTACGGAAGAATTAAAATGGGGTCAGCCTTGTTATACATCTCAAGACAATAATATAGTTTTGATACATGGATTCAAAGAATATTGTGCATTTTTATTTTTCAAGGGTGCCTTATTAAAAGACCCTAAAGGAATTCTGATCCAACAAACAAAGAATGTACAGTCTGCTCGCCAAATCAGATTTACAGATCTAAAAGAGATCGATAAACTTAAAACATCTTTAAAAGCATATATTAAAAATGCAATTGAGGTAGAAAAATCTGGTCAGAAAGTAAATTTCAAAAAGACAAAAGAGTTTGATATGCCTGAGGAATTCTTAAGTAAGCTTGAAGAATCTCCAAACCTAAAATCGGCATTTGACTCATTGACTCCAGGCAGACAAAGAGGTTACCTTCTTCATTTTTCTTCTGCAAAACAATCTAAGACCAGAGAAGCTAGGATAGAAAAATATATCCCTCATATTCTGAAAGGAAAAGGATTAGATGATTAAGAAGAAGGCTGTAGTAAAGAAAAAATCCGCAAAGCCTGCGATTAAAAAAACTTCTAAGTCAAATAAGACTGCCGCAAAGAAGTCTTCCAAACTTTCCAAGAAGGAGCCAATTTTACTTTCCGGTGGGAATCCTCAAATTGCAAAAGGATACGGAGACGGCCCAGTCCAAGAATATATCTCCGCCATGCCTGGCTGGAAAAAAGATATTGGGCGTAAACTGGATGAAATCATCGTTCGAACAGTGCCTTATGTGTATAAGGCAGTAAAATGGAACTCTCCTTTATACGGAATCGAAGGAGATGGCTGGTTTCTAGGAATCCATGTTTTTAATAAATATGTTAAGGTTGCTTTCTTTCGAGGAAGTCATTTGAAACCTCTTCCTCCTGGTGAATCTAAACAAAAAGAAGTTCGCTATCTGGATATCAAAGAAAACGAAAAGATAGACGAGGCCCAACTTTCTTCCTGGATCAAGCAGGCTAGTGAATTGCCTGGCGAAAAAATGTAAGGCTAAGTGATTGTGCAGAGATACATTCTTTTATTCAATAAAGCGTCTTAAATATCTGTAATAACATATAAAATTCTTCCCTTTTGGAGACAGAGGTTCCGAATGATCTTAACTTCGGGAGGAATATATGGCAAATACTGTATTCGAAAGTAAGGCTTCTTGGGCGGGTGGTTTGAAATTAAACCTACAATCCAGGGATCATAAATGGGTGGTGGACGAGCCAGAAATTTTAGGTGGAACGGACCAAGGGCCGAACCCAGTTGAACTAGTGCTGGGTGGACTTGCTAGTTGCGTGGGAGTCTTGGTTTCTCTTTATGCTCCGGCTCATAAAGTAGAATTAAAGGATTTCAATGTATTCGTAGAAGGAGACCTGGATCTGGACGGCTTCCAAGAAATCGCAGCTGTGCGTCCTGGATTTTCTCAGATACGTTATAGAGTAGATATCGAAACAGATTCTCCTAAAGAAAATGTAAATTCATTACTCTCTCATATAGAAAGGATCTGCCCTGTGAAGGATACATTATCCGGAGTAGGAGTACTTTCCCAAAAATCTGGATCTTCTGTTGCAGCTTAATCTAATCTAAACTCCTTTTCGAAATTTCAGTCGTGGATTTTCGGAGAGGAGTTCCTTCCTTCGCTTTAAAAGAAATATCTTTCTGTAATATTCTAGTCATCCGCTTGTTGTAGATAGGGAGTAACTTAATAAAGAACTAGAAAATTTTGACATAATAAGGTAAGGAATTCGCAGTTTCGAGACGAAACTAAATATGGAAACCGCGGGTCTTACCCCTCAAGACGAAAAAAGGAGGTTTTGAATGTTTCAATCCGAAAGAGAAAAAAACGAAAAAAGCCAGTTCCAATCCGCAGGGCCGATCCAAGTCAGAAAGGAATTTGCACGTTCTGAATCTGTAAATTTCCCTTCTAAAAAGGCAGAAAGCAGAGACGAAAAAGTGGTCCGACTAAGACCAGACCTATACGAAAAATAAATCCGGAGCTTCTCATAGTCCGTTCAAAAAGTTAGTCTATCAATCAAAGCCAAGCCGCGGGCAACCGGCGTGAAGCGACTATAGAAGTTCCGACAGCCTTTCTAATACCCGATCGTTCTGTTCCGGCCTTCCTATCGTAATTCTCAAGGCATTCAAGCCATAACTTTTAAGATTTCTTAATATAATCCCTTCCTTCAGTAATGTTTCGAAGGTTTGGGTGGAATCCAGTTTTGCTTGGTCCAATTTAATCGTGATAAAGTTTGCATAAGATTCGAAGTAGAAGAGTCCCTTCTTCTTTGCAAATTTTTCGTAACGAATCATTTCTTTTAAGTTAGATTTTAGATAATTCTCCACAAAATCTCTATCGTTTAATGCAGTAGCCGCTGCTAACTGAGAAAGTTGAGAAACATTGAATGGGGGTCTTAATTTATAGAATGCACGGATCATTTCTTCTGAAGCGATACCATACCCAATTCTCATCCCGCCTAATCCGTAAATTTTAGAGAATGTATTTGTATATAATACATTAGGGAATTTTGAAATTACATCCGAAGCTTTTACTTCTTTTTTAGGATCTCTAATTTTTCCGAACTCCATATAGGCTGCATCTAAGACAACCATTGTATCGGGAGATATTTTTTGGAGAAAAGTATATAGATCAGCCTGATCTAAGGCATCGCCAATTGGATTGCAAGGAGTGCAGATGAATATGATCTTAGGAGAATGTTTTTTATATAGATCCAGAAATTGGTCCAGATCATGAAGTTCAGAACTGGTTTGGACAGTATCTGCACCACATTGTCCTGCATAAATAGAATACATAGAGAATGTTTTGCCATTCTGGAGGATTTTATCCCCAGGATTCAAAATGGATCTTGTAGCAAAATCGAATATTTGGTCGCTGCCATTCCCTTGTATTACGTTTTTTGCATCTACTCCATGGACCTTTGCAAGTGCATCCTTTAGCGCCTTATAAGAATCGTCAGGATACAAGGGCATCTTGTACACTGCTTCTTTAATGATCTCGGAAACCTTAGGAGATACTCCGTATGGATTCTCATTGGAGGCAAGTTTGAGAACCTTCTCCGGAGAAATTCCGTATTCACGTACGACTAGTTCTATCGGTTTGCCGGCTTCGTAGGCCGGGATCTTGTCTAAAGCAGGCTGGAATCGCATCTAATTCCAGAAAAAAACGGAGTCAGGATTCTTCCAATCGTTTTTGTTCTACTAATCTTTGGTAAAGTCCTTGGAAATCTTTGAAAAATAAGGACTCATCAAGTGCGTATTCCATCACCATTCTTTTAGTTTCTTCTGAACTAAGTAGGGCTCTGTCCGTGGCGAGCATTCTTGCTCCTCCATCCAAGAGTAGGTCCCTAAAATAATGATTATTGAATATATTAGGAGTTTCTGTAAAAGATCCTTTGGAATGCCAGCCCAATGTATGGACACCCATTAGCAAAACAGTATCTCTTGTAGAAAATCCCATCATTCCAAAATAGTTTAGAGAGTCTTTTACATCTGGACTGTCCACAGGCATAAGCATTCTTCCATTTGGATAACTGGAATCTTTTCTTCCCTGGAGAATATGGACCTGAGGTCCTCCCGCTTTTTGGAGTGCAAGTGCTCCTGAAAGAGCGATCATATCCGCAAGTGTAGGAATTCCAACTCTTCCTTCTTTTTCCATTTCTTCTTTTAAATGAATGATCGCTTCTATTTGTTTTTTAACTCCACGATTGTTCTCATCGTTTAAGATTGTAGGAAAACGGATAGAACCCTCAAGACCTAACCATTCTCCATCTGCGGAGAAGATAGAAGAGGCATGAAATACCATACGGAGCCAGGCTCCTGCTTCTGTAGGATCAATTTTGTCCCAGATCCTGTATCCTGTTTCTTGCCAAGAGCTTCCTTCACAATTATTTTTGGTTCCTAATACTTCATGGACTCTATAGTTTCCGGTTTTGCCTTTCAGTTTTGTTTCGAAACTTCTTCCCTTATTGATCCTTTCTTTTACGGATTCATAAACCTTTTGGGAAATTAAGATCTTTGCGCCTGCTTTTTTTGTAGTAGTTTCGATCCTACTTGCGGAGTTAACTGTGTCTCCAATTGCAGTGAATGACATACTCAATGGATGTCCTAATTTTCCTAAAATTGCAGTTCCATAATTGATCCCAATTCCAATCTCGAATTCGGAACCTAAATGATTTTGTAGATAAGTATTCAAACTTTCTAATTCTGATCTCATCTCAAGCGCAGAGCGGATCGCATTTAGGTTTGCTCGAACAGGATCCGGATCTTCTAATCCGAAAATCGCCATGAGTCCATCACCGATATACTTATCTATGACCCCTCCGTATTTTAAGACCTTATCTCCCATTCTGTAAAAGTAACGATTCAAAATATGAATAACGTCATAAGGCAAATGACTTTCAGAAAAGCCTGTGAAACCTCTGATATCACTGAATAAGATCGCGACTGGTTTTTCTATCCCCGAGATCAAATCAGAAAATGTAGAAGCAAGTGCCTTATCCGCATCGTCGATGACTAATCTTCTGAGAACAATATCGCCCGAAATTTTTGTTTGGCAGGCAAGCCTTACGTTATCCGGAAATCCCTTCTTCTGAGCTAACACCGTTTCTTTTTCGTTGCGGGGAAGAAGATTTTCATCCCCTTCTTGGATCAATACCCTGCAAGTAGAACAACGTGCGTTACCTCCACATGCGTGTATATGAGGGATGCCTGCATCGAGTGAAATTTGTAATAATGGCTTGTTTAATTCGGAAGGTTCGAGGAAAACTTCCTTATCGTTTTCGAAGATAACTTTTATCATAGAGGGAGATTGAATCCGGTGATCAATATTGGATCTAAATCCTTGTTCATTTTATTTTAGATGAAAAACACTAAAAGACTAATATTCAGACCTATATATACGCTCGTTAAGAATAAAAATATTCTTTGGCCCGGGGCGGAAATTCTTTTTTTCCACGTCTAATTCCAAGTTCTCCGAGTATCTCATCGTGAATAATCAAGAAAACGGCTCATCAGACGAATCACCTAAAAGATCGGTGATCCTATGCGTCGACGATGAACTGATCATTTTAAGAGGGCTTAAAGAACAACTCAAGTCCGCCTTCGGAAAAAGTTATCAGATAGAAGCTGCAGACAGTGCAGAACTTGCTCTTCAAATCGTAGAAGAATGCAACCAGGCGGGAATCCATATACCTGCAATATTAAGTGATCAGGTAATGCCGGGGATCAGAGGGGATGAGTTCCTGATCCGTATCCAAGAAACAAATCCGAATACTAGAAAGATCATGCTCACTGGACAAGCGAGTGCGGAGTCTGTAGGTAATGCTTTGAATAAAGCAAACTTATATAGATATCTTTCTAAACCTTGGGACTCTAACGATCTACTCATGACAGTGAAAGAAGCTGTCCGTTCTTATGAATCAGATATTTCTCTTTCTGAACTAAATAAAAAATTAGAAGAAGCACTACTATATAATCGAGACTCTGGACTTCCTAATCTAGAATCTTTAAGAAGAAGATTGGATCTCGCAGTGGAAGAAAAAGAAGATTCTCTTCTTGCTTTGATCCGTATTGAATCTACTTCTTTGACCACAAGAGATTTTGGAGTTTCTCTCTATAAAGATTTAATGAAGAAATTCCTGGATTCTATGAAATCTATCTTAGGGAACTATGGAGAAATTTTCCATGTATACGAGGACGAGGTTGCTATACTTTCCAGAGTGCCAGAAGAGGAGTTCCTACCACATCTAATCGCATTTCGGATACTTCTTCGCTCCGATTATTTTACTGCTTCTGGAATTTCTTTCCGGATCAATGCTACCATTGCCACTGCGAGTGGAAAAAAAGATCTGTATTATAAAGCGAGACTCGCACTTGTTAAAGCAAGCCAAGAGCCAGAATTCGATTCAGAATCAGGGATCTATTCCTATACTGAGAAGATGGACGACCAGGATCTGTACAAGATCAATATGGATCTTGGAAAAAGACTGAACCAAGCGATCCATTCTGGTAATGTCGTACCATATTTCCAAGGGATCATGGACAACCAAACTGGCAAGGTAGAAAAATTCGAATGCCTTGCTCGGATTGTAGAAGATGGAAAAGTTTATGCACCTGCGAGCTTTTTGTATTTGGCAAAGTCCACAGGGCTTTTGAGAAGGATCAGTCCTATTCTTTTTGAAAAAGCTCTTCGTAAATTTTCGGACTCTTCTTATTCATTCTCCATCAATCTCTCTGAAACAGAACTCGAGAGTCCAAGTTTTCCTAAATGGGCAGCTTCCCGTATGGAACATTACGGGATCAATCCTGCCAGAGTGACTTTTGAAATTTTAGAAACTGCAAGTTTCCATGGAAATCCGGAAAGATTAAAAGTGATCGCCGAACTGAAAGAGATGGGAGCAAAAATTGCAATCGACGATTTCGGAGTAGAACATTCCAATTTTTCCAGATTATTGGAAATCCAACCGGACTTCATCAAGATAGATGGAAAATTTATCCAGTCCTTGGAAAGAAATCGAACTGCATTCATTTTAACTTCTGCAATTACAGAACTTGCGCACAGAATTGGGGCAAAAGTAGTCGCTGAATTTGTTTCTACTCCTGAGGAACTGAAAGTTGTACGTTCCCTGGGCATAGAATATTCGCAAGGATACCTAATTATGCAGCCTTCTCCCGACATAACCCCGGTTTCGATAAAAATTATTGAATAGGTACTTTGGTCTATTTCTTTCCAGGTATCATTCGTCTCATTCTTTCGAGGGATAAAATCGAAAATGAGTTGCAAACATAATTTATAGAGTAAGTATCCTTGTTTTGCTCCGGATTTTGAGCCGGGGTTTTTTCGTTTTTGTTCGTCTAAATTATAGGTTGGTACCGGGGGAGCGGTGGAGAAAGCGATTCTTTTTGTTGATGATGAAGCGCTCATTTTGATGAGTATGAAGTCCCAAGTCAAAAGACATCTGGGTGATACTTATCGTTATGAGACTGCTCTAGATGCGTCCGAAGCGATGCAGATCATCGAAGAATTAGTAACAGAGGGAGTCAAGATCCTGATCGTAATTTCTGATTGGCTGATGCCGAATATCAAGGGAGACGAATTTTTGAGAATCGTTCACCAAAGATATCCTGAGATCCAAAAGATCATCATCACTGGTCACGCAGATATCGCTTCCGTCGAAGCTTTAAAGAAAGAGATCAACTTATACAGTTACTTGAAAAAGCCTTGGGACGAAAAAGAATTAGTAACCACTATCACCTCAGCCCTTAAATAAATAGGGGGGCATAATGAGCCTTCGAACGCGCTTCTCTCTTTATTGCGCTATTGTTCTATTTGCATTCTCAGTTTTGCTTACTCTATTAGTTGCTGTATCAGCATTCTATGATTCCAAAGTTTCTTCACAGGAGGCAGCATTTGCAAAAGCAGAAGGTGCTTCTTTCGAAGTTCGTAAAATTTTTTCAGAAGCAATTTCCAAAGTAGGAGAAGCTAAAACTCGCTGGGAACTTACTCGTCCTTCTCGAGATTCAGTTGAAAAAGATCTAGTAGATCTTTTTCAGAATGATAAAAGATTTTTAGGGGCCGGTGCAGTTTTTGAACCCAATCTTTTTGATGGAAGGGACGCTGCATTTATTGGCCGCAAGGGTTCCAATTCTAAAGGTAGATTCGTTCCTTACTTTCATAGAAGTGTCAAGAACCCGGATGATATCAGCTTAGAAGAAAGTGTTTATTATGATAATACCGACGAGAGTGGCAACTATTACCAAATCCCCAAAGCCACGTTAAGCGACTATGTAGGCGAACCTTATTTTTATCCATTAGAAGGAGTGAATATTTTTATGATCTCCTTGATCAGGCCGATTAGCCGCCAAGGAAGATTTATAGGGATTGTCGGTTTAGATCTGAAACTTTCGGATCTGGAAGAAGAGTTATTTTCCAAAAGACCATTCGGAGATGGGCATTTGGCATTGATATCTCCGGGTGGAAAATATGCGGTTCATGGCGCCAAAGGGATCTTGCAAGGAAAGAATGCAGGAACTCCTGAAGTAAAAGATTCCATCCAAAAATCCTTAGCTTCTGGACAACCTTTTGCCTATTTGGTAGAAGGTGGGAACTCCTACATATTTCCATTCAGTATGGGAACCTATGGCAAAAACTGGGCTATAGAAGTATATGTTCCGGATTCAGTTCTTTGGAAAGATCTTGGGCCTATTATTCTAAGATGTTTGCTAATTACATTCGCTCTTCTGCCAGTATGTTTATATTTTCTGGATAGATTCTTTTGTAAGTTTGTCTCGGAAGGTTTAATAGAAGCGACTACATTTGCAGATTCTTTAGGAGCCGGGAATTATTCTGCTCAGATACCTACTCGAAAATTTCAAGATGAGATCCATCATCTTTTTATAACATTAGAAAATATGAAGGAGAAGTTGCTGGCAGCGATTGACCAGCAGATCCGATCCGAAAAGATCCTAAGAGAATCAGCAGAGATATATTCACGCAATGAAATTATCCGTCTCCAAAAAGAAGAATTAGAAGTCGCCTTAGGCGATTTAAAAACTGCACAAGAAACTTTACTTAGGAACGAAAGATTAGCTGCAATCGGTAGGATATCCGGCGCTGTCAGTCATCAGATCAATAATCCATTAGGAGCTATCGGAGCTTCCAGAGAGAATATTTCGTTTTATGTAAAGAGGGTCGTGGTCCTTCTTCCTTTTCTGTTTAAATATTTGAGTGAGGCAACCGATCCTGAAAGGGAATTTTTTAATACAACTTTAAAAAGAACATTAGAAAACCATAAAGAACAGATAGGGAAAAAATTCAGGGAAACCAGACATTCTATAGAAGCATTCTTGAAACAGGAGCAAATAGAGGATGCTGGAGATAAAGCTGCAGTAGTCGCTGAATTAGGATTTGCTGACTGTCCAGAATTCATTCTTCAATTATGTAGATGTTCCGAATGGGATCGTATCTCCGAATTTTTGATGGCGGTCAGAGGTCTGGAAATTTCTGAAGAAGTTATCCATAGATCCACTGATAGAATGTACAAAATTGTATCAGCATTAGAAACCTATTCAGGCATCGCAAAAGAAGATAAAGAAAGATGGGTCAAGGTTTCTGACACAATGGAAGTTGTGCTCGGAGTATACGAAGGTGCAGGTGGAAACAGGGTCACAGTAGAACGAAATTATATCTCTGAAGCTACTATGAGATGTGTTCCCGAAGATTTGGTAAGACTTTGGACACAAATCGTGGATAATGCTTACCAAGCAATGTCCGGAGAAGGTAAACTTAAAGTAAGTATCTATGATGCAGAATCCAAAATTATTTGTGAAGTGGAAGACAGTGGTTCCGGTATTCCCAAAAACATCAGAGAACAAGTTGGAGAAGTTTTATCTTCCGGAAAATCGGAAGGAGAAGGTGCAGGCATAGGACTTGCAGTTGCTGCTTCCATTTCTAAAAAATACGGGGGCAGCTGGAATTGGGAAAGTGAACCAGGCTGCACAATCTTTCGCTTTTCTTTTCCAAAATCAGAATAAAATATAGACTCGGGCTTTTACTATGAGTATCAGATATAGAATTTCACTCTACTTGGCGATTGTACTTTTAACCGGTTCTTTTGTTCTGGCAGGTATCAATTCATTTTCCTCTTATTTTAGTTTAAAGTCTCAGGTTGATTCTGGATCTACCATGGCCGGTAAACGTTATCAATATGAGATTTCTAATTTTCTAAATTCAGTTTTGGGATCTTTAAGAGGTTTTCAATTTATGTTGGAAACTTCTCACCCTGATCGAGGAGAGATGATCGCTTCTCTTAAGAGGTTAGCCGAAACCGATACTCATTTTTTCGGGACCTGGGTATTGTACGAGCCCAATGCTTTCGATGGGCAGGATGCAAGGTATAAAAATACTCCTTATCATGACGCCACTGGCAGGTTTATTCCGTATTGGAATAGGGCCACAGGTGATCTGAAAATCACTTTCGCAGAATCTTATGATGTAGATGATACGATCAGCTTTTACTATCGTATTCCTAAAAAGACCCAAAAAGATTTTATCTCTGATCCTTATGTATACTCCGTAAGCGGAAAAGATGTGCTTATGGTCTCGATGGTTAAACCAATCTTACGAAACGGAAAATTTGTAGGAACAGTTGGAACGGATATCGCCATGGCAAATCTACAAGAACTTTTGGGGCCAATCCGACCATTTAGGGGAGAAGGGTATCTGGCCTTGGTTTCTCCTGATGGCCTTTACGCTGCAAATGGAGGAGATCCTTCCTTAGTTGGCAAAGCAATTCCTGAAGAAAATATTCGTGCTCAAGTAAAAGAACTAAGTCTGAAAGGAGAAGATTTTCAGATCAAGGGTTCTGGTCATACCAGATATTTCTTCCCCTTCTTATTAGGAAATTATGATAAACCTTGGGCTGTAGAAGTATCCATTCCTGATTCGATCTTTTGGTCAGATATGAGAGGAGTGATCTTGCAAACGATTTTATCTTCTCTCATTATTATGGTTGTCATTCTTATCATTCTAAATTTGATCTTTAATAAACTGATCACGATGGGCTTATTAGAGGCGATTGGTTTCTCTGAAAAGATTGCAGATGGAGATCTGACTTCTCATATAGAGATCGCAAGAAATGACGAGATAGGCAAACTTCTGAAATCAATGGATCTGATGAAGGTGAATCTATCTAAGATCATCTTGGATATCAAAACTTCTTCTACCAAATTAAATAGCACCTCGGATCAAATGGCAGAGTCCAGCCGTAACTTCTCAGATGTTGCACAGGCCCAAGCTTCAGCGGCAGAAGAATCCTCCGCAGCAGTAGAAGAACTCGCTGCATCAGCAGAGAATGTTCGTAGATCGATGGAAAAAGCGATAGAGAACATGAAGGAAATAGATACAAACGTAGTCTTACTTCGTGAACAGATCGGAACAATCAATAACGAGATGCAAACATTGTCTCAGGTGGCATCTGAATCCCAAGAACGAGCTGTTACTGGTGAGAATGCGATGGGTGCAACTAATCAAGCAATGGATGAGATTGGAGAAAGTGCTAGTCGTATCAATGAGATCTTATCTATCATTACTGAGATCTCAGAAAAAACAAACCTTCTCGCACTAAATGCAGCAATTGAAGCAGCACGTGCCGGCGAAGCGGGTAAAGGATTTGCAGTAGTAGCAGAAGAGATCAGTAAACTTGCATCCCAAACATCTTCTTCTGTGCAAGAGATCGGAGAGCTTGTAGATTCCACAAATAACGCGGTTCATAACGGAAACACTAAGGTTAAAGAGGCGAGTGATATACTTCGTAAACTTAGAACCTCTGTTGATTCATTTGGATTATCAGCGAAGAAGGTGCTCGACTCAGTTAAAACGCAGGAGAAGAACACTCAAGACATTCATCAATCTGCAAATTTCCTCATGAGTTTCAGCTTACAAATAGAAGAAGCGGTCCAGGAACAAAAACGTGCAACAGATGAGATCACTAAGACGATTGTAAGTATTTCAGAAGGAACACAGGAAGTTGCTTCCGGAGCAGATGATCTAACATCTTACTCAGGCGAGATGCACCAACAATCAGAAGGACTTTTGAAATCAGTGGATAAATTTAAACTTTAACTTCTATAAAGGGGAGCAGGATCCGGAACATTGTAAATCCGGGTCTTGTTTCTACTTCAATTTTTCCTTTGTGTTTTTCTACAATCTTCTTCACAATATCCAAGCCTAACCCACTTCCTTCTCCAGGAAGTTTTGTAGTGAAGAATGGTTGGAAAATTTTATCTAGAATATTTTCAGAGATCCCGGGGCCATTATCTATGATCTCTACACAAATTGAGTCTGCTTTTTGATAGACTTTGATCTTGATCGCTCCTCTGAATTCCAGAGCTTGTAAAGAATTATAGATCAAATTTGTCCATACATGAATTAGATCATCAGGATAACATAATATTATTGGAATATTCTCATATTCCTTGGAAATTTGGATCCCTTTTTTGAGTTGGTTCTGGTAGATTGTGAGAACCGTTTCAATATTCTCTGTAATGGATGCTGGTATCTTTTCGGAAGTTGTATCAAAATGAGAGAAGTTTTTCAAAGCATATAGGATCTTAGAAACCCGATCTACTGCAATCTGTATCGTATTCGTATTGGAGAAGAAGAAAGCCTCCAAAGTAGAATATTCTAAAAGTACATTTGCTTTCGCGCAAATTAAGAATGGCAGGGCTATTTTTGGCAAATCTCTGAACCCCATATCGGTTAAAGAATCCGCGATCGCATAAGGAGAGGGAATATTCAATTCTTGTAATTGGACTACTATATTTTTTTTAACGTTTCTTTCTTCCATCCCAGCTAATTGGTCTTTTGGCTGTCTGACAAGACTTAAGAACTGGCGAAATGATTCCACCTGTTCAGAATTCATTCCGGTTAATACATTTTGTACATCCGGTAAAATGGTTTGGAAACGGATCAAACATTCTTGCAGGTTTTGGTTGGAAGCTTGTACTGCTCCGATCGGATTATTGATCTCATGAGCTACACCAGCAATCAATTGTCCTAGAGCCGCCATTTTTTCTGATTGGATCAATTGTGCCTGGGCTTTTTTAAGATTTTCTAATGTTTCCTGTAGCTCATTTTTCTGCATCTCTATGAGCCTGTTTCTTACAGAGATTTCATCATTGATCACTTTTAATTCTTCCACCTCTTGGATGGCAGAAGTATCTAAAAGACTAATTGCAGCTACATAGGATTCTCTTTCTGTATAAAAATGAACACTTCCTATTGCAGAAAATACTTGGCCGTTCCAACGTATTGCTCTTAATTCCAGGTTTTCTGAACTTTCGAAGGAGCGTATCCTTGCATGTAATGTGGCCCAAGAATCCGGAGTAAATAAGGACGCTGGAGAAACAGAATGAATCTCTTTTTGGTTAAATCCGAATACTCTTAAGAAGGCAGGATTTGTATCCAAAATACCTTCTGTTCTCGGATCTAAGAATATGATCGCCTCGTTTGCAAATCTATAGAAGGTTTGGAACCTTGCCTCGCTTGCTTTTAATTTTTCTTCTGACTTCTTCCTTTCCGTGATATCGGAGACTATTCCTGCCATTCTTGCCGCGACTCTTTTAGAATTGCGATATACCTGGCCTTTAACTTCCAGCCAATGAATTGTTCCGTCAGGATGAAAAATTCTATATTCTATATTGAGTGCATTATCTTTTCCTAATAGGCTTGCTCTTACATATTTTCGGATTTGGCTTTGATCGTCCGGGTGGACCAGATCCATAAAGACCGAAGTATTTGTATCAAATTCCTCTATATTTTTTCCAAATATAGAGGCAGTATCAAAAGACCAGTGAGCAGTCCTATCTGTTAGATTCCAACTCCAGGTTCCCATCTTGGATGCGTTTAGCGCCAGTCTGAGTCTTTCTTCACTCAGCTTTAATGCTTTTTCAGCTGAAAGTGATTCAGTAATATCTGTTACTAAAAAAACTAAATTTTTGATCTTACCGTGAGCATCTTTGATTGGAGCTCCGTTGATGGATAAGAATTTTTTATTTCCGAATTCGTCTTCTATTGCATGGCGAACATCGTATACCGGCTGTCCGGAATTAAGTACTCTTACGAAAGGTTGATCGTTTGGGGTCCATTCTCCTCCATCAATTGAAGTCGCCTTCCATTCAGGTGCATTATATTTTCTTTTTTGTATCTGATCTAAGGTTAGACCCAGAACTTTTTCTGCCGAAGAATTTGCGTATAAAATTTCTCCTTCAGGGCTTAAGACGGTGATTGCGGCTACTGAAGTTTTCATGATCTCAGCGAGAAGGTCACGTTCAGCAATAAGTTCACTGTGTTTTCTTTTTCTTTCTATCGCGTTTGTAAGAGTCTCTCCGATTGCCTTTAAACTGGCGAGTTCGAATTCTTCGAATTTCATCTCCAATTTACTTAAAGGAATTTCGGAGGTCATTCCTAAGGCCCCAACGACCTTTCCTTCTAAGGTAAGAGGGATCGCGATCAAAAATTGGATTCGTAACGAAAGCATTTTTTCCCGCGCATCGGATTCAGGAAAATCTTCTAATTGAAGTGTAACTATTTCTCCATCTAAGATCTTTTTTGTAAGAAAGTTATCTGGATCAACAGGGCTTTCAGTAGGCCAGCTTGCTTCTTGATTTTCTGCCTCGGGAACTATGAATTCATAAATTAGGGTTCTGCTCAATTTTTCAGTATCATATAATACTAAATTCCCCCTGGACATTTTGAATGTATGTGTTATCTTTAGGATTGCGTTAGAGATTGCTTCTTCAATTTCTAATATTGGTTGGTTGATCAATTCTGTGGAAATAGAAGAGGTCAGTCCTTCTATGTTTCTTTTGTTCTCTTCTTCTTTTTTCCTTTTGATCTCGTCGCTGATGTCTTGGATCGTACCCAAAAGTTTGAGTACTTTTCCTTCTGAATCCTTTATAAAATCAGTTTTGTTTAAAAGTATCTTTTCCTTTCCGGAAGGTGTGATGGATCTATATTCTATCTCTGCGGAGATCCCTTCTATTACGGATCTTTTAAAATGTTCTTCTACTCTTTCTCTATCATCAGAATGCATATAATCGAATGTAGGTACAAGCATTCTATCATCTGTTTCTAATATTTGATAAAGACCTTCGGAAGCGGTCATTTTTCCCGAAGGTATATCGTATTCCCAACTTCCTATCTTTGCTGTTTTTTGAGCTCTGTCTAAGAATAGTTTTGTTTCTCTCAGTTCATCTTCTATTTGTTTTTGTTCGGAGATATCTATATGGATACCGATCATCCTGACGGGATTTCCTTCCGAGTCCCTCTCTGCTATTTTACCCCTGGTTAAGATCCATTTATAAGAACCGTCTTTACATTTTAATCGGAACGCGATTGAGTAAGAAGGTAATTCTCCTTTTGCGTAATCTTTCCAAGCAGAATTTGTTTTGTCTCTGTCTTCTGGATGAAGGCTTTCATTCCAAAATTCGTATGTAGGTTCTAATTCACCTACACGATAGCCTAACATCTTCAGCCAATTCTCATCCACATGATGTTCGTTTGTTTTAATATTATAATCCCAAATCCCAAGATTGGCTCCTTGGACTGCTAGATCTAATGTACTTTCTTTATCTTCTAAAATCTTTTCTGTTTCTTTTTTCTCGGTAATATCTATATGAATGCCGAGTGCCCGAACTGGAGTGCCATCCTTATCTCTCTCCCAAACTTTTCCTCTAGAGCGGATCCATTTCCAAGATCCGTCCTTACATAACATTCGGAAATCACTCTCTAATAGTTCGGATCTTCCTTTTATATGATCCTGTAATCCTTGCGTTATGAGGGGAAGATCGTCCGGATGTATCCTAGATCTCCAAAATTCTGAGGTGGGTAGGAACTCCTCCAAAGTATATCCAAGTATCTCCGCGCATCTTTCATTCGGAATTACGATCCCTTTTGGAATATTCCAATCCCAAAATCCAAGGTCCGCACTTTTTATAACAAGATCTAATTGTTCTTCTCTATTCTTGAGTAGAATTTCAGCTGCGAGCTCTTTTCTAAGATCGATTATATTTCCGCGGACTAGATTGGTAGAACCAGGGATCTTTACTAAATGTATTTCGCAGGGAATGATTTGTTTATTTTTATCACAATGGTCCCATCTGAATACTGGAGTCTCTCCCTGCAACGCGAGGGATATTTTTTCATAAGCGGACGCTTTGGAAGTTTTCCCATTTGGTTGGAATTCAGGAGAAATTTCTGCGGGACCTAATTTTAAAAATTCTTCTCGAGTATAGCCGAAAAGAATTTCAGCAGTTGAGTTGACTACCTCGAAGACACCTGTATCAGAGTTCACAATCGTGATTGCGGACGGAGAATAATCGATCAACGACCTCAAAAGACGATTGTCAGATTCCGAGTGAGATAGTTTTTCTACATTTTTCTCTAACTCGGAGATTCGTTGGTTCGCCGCTTCTAACTCCGATTGGAGATCCTTGTCCTTTTGTTTTGTATTTTTGGGATCCACTCTCTATTTAATAGAAAGTGAAAACTTCACTTTGAAAACAAAAATACTGGAGGACTCGGTTTTTCATTTAGCCTTTGTTGTGATTGTGTGGAAAGAATAAGGCAAAATTTTCCTGGTTTCCACGATGCTTAAAACGTAAACTAATCGAAACATTTCAAGCGTTCGTAAATAAATTATCAATATTTTTTATGATAAAATTTTTTGAGTGACGAGTTAAGAAAAATGCACATTTCTTTTCGTCTTCTTATGGATTCTCGTCCCGTAGAAGATCGCTCTATGTACTTGGGAAAGATCGAGAGAATAGGGTGCCCGCCCTAGTTTATATTGGAGACAAAATTATGTTCCGTGGAGTTTGGCCGAAGCGTCCGCTTGCTTATGCGGCAGGACTGTTTTTTCTTTTCGGATTCGGAGAATTATTCTCTGCCGATTTCGTTCGATTAAAGAACGGACAGGTAGTTCGAGGTAAGATTATCTTAGAAGATGATGAAAAGGTATTGGTTGCTGAGAATGATGACTATGTCCGTTTCGTAGATAAGGATAACGTTGCTCAGGTAAGTTATGAAAAAGGAAAACAGAATGCGGGAGCTTCTACATTAGATAAAAAAACGGCTCCACAAAAAGTTTCCGATATTCCCCAAGGACATGTGGAAACTGGTCCTCCTAATATGTATGGTCCAAGTGCTGGATCCAGCAATGGAAACGGAGGAGACACTTCTATTGAAGTGATACACGAGGTGGTCACGGACTTTATCTGGCGGGGACTTAGTTTCTCCGGAGAAATAGCAAACAGAAGAGATAACGAAAGTTATAGAGCAATGACATTTGTTCCTTCTTACCAACCTACTGTAACTTTTAATACTCCATTAAAAGGTTTTCAAGTTCAGTTTTGGGGAAACTTTCAATTAACAGAACGTAATGATAGGGATAATGACGGAAGATTCCAAATGTATCCTGGTGGAGCTGGACCTGGTTATGCAGGACAAGGTTCTGCAGGTTCCATAAGTCCATTCTCGGCTCCTTCTCCAGACTCGTTAAACTCAGCTTGTCCTTACGATACTCAGGCAAACTTTATGGCGGGAAATCCAACAACAGGATCTACTTGCGGTGGAGATGTTCCTGGTTTCAAAAAAGAACAGAACGGTATGAAACGTTCAGATGGATTGTTCTACGCATTCTACTATAATTTTGAAAAGACTAGTTGGGGAACTTTTACAGCAGGTATCTGGTTCTATAACACTTTCCAAAAAAGTACTGCTTATACATCTCCAGCATTAGGAGGATTTAATTCCGCAGCAGCACAAGGAGTTTCAGGAGCAAATAACCCTTCTACCCAGATCACTCGTTTGGCTTGGCAGGAATATTTCTTCTTTTGGAAATTGCCTTTCTTGCAATGGGTGAATCCAACAATTTCATTTTATACTCAATTCTCCCAAGAGAATGCTGGTTTAATGGCTGGTAAGAATTATTTGTCCTTAACGATGGGGCATGAGTTTTTTGAAGGAAATTTTTTCAGAATACTTCCTCAGGTTAACATAGGTTATGCGATGAGCAATAATATTGTGGATAACAGATACGGGATCCAGGATATAACTTCCACAGTCACTTTCTTTTTTGGAAAGTTTTTCTTCAAAGCTGCAGATGTATATAGGCCAAATTTATACATGTATGATACAGATAATTATTATGGAGCGACAGGCGGTTACGTAAATACAAGTTCCAAAGATGGTAAGATTGTGGATCCGGCAAAGGTGAACGGCCCTGCCAATCAATTGGTGTTGGATTTTATCAACTCTTCCTCTTCTATATCTGACCAGTTGAGACAGTCCGTAAGAGAGTCTTATCTTCTACAGAAAATTCCTTCTCATTTGGTATGGTTCAGTGTTGGTTTTAGCCAAAACTTCTAGTATATAAGGAATATATAAAATGAGTATTCGGTTCAGGATTTCACTTTATCTATCGGTGGTTTTACTCTCCGGTTCGATCATTTTGACAGTGATCAATTCAGTCGGATCTTACTTTAATCTGAAGTATCAGGTGGAAGATGGATCCAGAATGGCAGGAGAAAGATTCGCCTATGAGGTGAAGGATTTTTTGGATTCTGCTTTGGGTTCTCTTAGAGGCACACAATTTTTATTAGAATCTTCTAAACCAGCCAGAGCAGAAGTAGTCGCCGCACTTTGGAAATTGGTGGAGGCAAACCCATATTATTTCGGGACCTGGGTTGTATTTGAACCAAACGGCTTCGATGGACAGGATGCAAAATTTAAGAATACTCCTCCTTATCATGATAAGACCGGAAGATTTGTACCTTATATTAACAAATCAAAAGGTGCTGTCACTGTTGAACCGGTAATATATTACGAAAATCTGGATGAATCGGGAGCGTTCTATACTGTTCCTAAAAAAACACTTCATGATTTTGTTGCAGATCCTTTTTCTTATCCAGTAGGCGGGAAAGATGTACTGATGGTTTCTTTAGTGAAACCTGTATTTAGAGGAGGAAGTTTTTCTGGAGTAGTAGGGATTGACCTGGCTATGGAAAACCTGCAGGAACTCTTAGGCCCCATTAAACCATTTAGGGGAGAAGGTTATCTTACACTTATTTCTCCGAATGGGACCTATGCTGCAAATGGTAAGGACCCTTCCTTAGTTGGTAAAAAGATCCCAGATCCAGAATGGTTAAAACAAATTACAGAAGGAATTGCAAAAGGAAAATCTTTCTCTTTACATGGAGGTGGAGAAGGTCATCATTTTTTCCCCTTCTTATTAGGAAATTATGATAAACCTTGGGCGGTAGAAGTATCCATTCCTGATTCGATCTTTTGGTCAGATATGAGAGGAGTGATCTTACAAACGATTTTATCTTCTCTCATTATTATGGTTGTCATTCTTATCATTCT
The DNA here is from genome assembly GCF_004769555.1 of Leptospira koniambonensis. NCBI lineage: Bacteria > Pseudomonadati > Spirochaetota > Leptospiria > Leptospirales > Leptospiraceae > Leptospira > Leptospira koniambonensis. The sequence continues at coordinate 440,560 of NZ_RQFY01000012.1, forward strand.
AAATTTGATCTTTAATAAACTGATAACGACGGGCTTATTAGAGGCGATTGGTTTCTCTGAAAAGATTGCAGATGGAGATCTGACTTCTCATATAGAGATCGCAAGAAATGACGAGATAGGCAAACTTCTGAAATCAATGGATCTGATGAAGGTGAATTTATCTAAGATCATCTTGGATATCAAAACTTCTTCTACCAAATTAAATAGCACCTCGGATCAAATGGCAGAGTCCAGCCGTAACTTCTCAGATGTTGCCCAGGCCCAAGCTTCAGCGGCAGAAGAATCCTCCGCAGCAGTAGAAGAGTTAGCGGCATCAGCAGAGAATGTACGTAGATCAATGGAAAAAGCGATAGAGAACATGAAGGAGATAGATACAAACGTAGTCTTACTTCGTGAACAGATCGGAACAATCAATAACGAGATGCAAACATTGTCTCAGGTGGCATCCGAATCCCAAGAACGAGCTGTTACTGGTGAAAATGCGATGGGTGCAACTAATCAAGCAATGGATGAGATTGGAGAAAGTGCTAGTCGTATCAATGAGATCTTATCTATCATTACTGAAATTTCCGAAAAAACAAACCTTCTCGCACTAAATGCAGCAATTGAAGCAGCACGTGCAGGAGAAGCGGGTAAAGGATTTGCAGTAGTAGCAGAAGAGATCAGTAAACTTGCATCCCAAACATCTTCTTCTGTGCAAGAGATCGGAGAGCTTGTAGATTCCACAAATAACGCGGTTCATAACGGAAACACTAAGGTTAAAGAGGCGAGTGATATACTTCGTAAACTTAGAACCTCTGTCGATTCATTTGGATTATCAGCGAAGAAGGTTCTCGACTCTGTTAAAACGCAAGAGAAGAACACTCAAGATATTCATCAATCTGCAAATTTCCTCATGAGTTTCAGCTTACAAATAGAAGAAGCGGTCCAGGAACAAAAACGCGCGACTGATGAGATCACTAAAACTATCGTTAGTATTTCAGAAGGGACCCAGGAAGTTGCTTCTGGAGCGGATGATCTAACATCTTATTCAGGCGAGATGCACCAACAATCAGAAGGACTTTTGAAATCGGTAGATAAATTTAAATTATAGGGCACGCACAGAGTTCGCTGGGCACGCAGAGTTTTGGATTTGTTGGAGTTCTTGCATTTACTTCTCTGTGAACTCCGTGCTCTTTGCGCGAAATATGAATTAGTTTAGAAGTATTCTTTCTATAATTTTTCTTTGGATAGTTAAAGTGTCCTTCTGAATACCATTTTCCATTTTGAAAATCGGTTTATCGTTCTTTAATATTTCCAATTCCCAAGGTTTCTTTTCCAGGATCACATGCACATAGGAAACAAATGAATCTGCAAAAAAATCATCTGCATTTGTTGCTGAGTATAATGTAGGGAAAGGTGTAACAGAAAGGATTGGGTAAATTTTTTCCCAGTTTTCATCTAAAGAAAGAGATCCAGAATAAAATCGGATCTGAGGCCTCAAGCTGAAAGTAGAATCATCCAGATATGCTACCTTCTCAGATTTCCAAACTCCTTTATAAAATTCAAAATTTTTATAAGATCTTTTAGGTAGAAAAAAACTTGGGCCTATATTTTCTGTTTCTGAGAGAATATGTCCAAATTCGTGTAATAGAATATAACTAAGTGCATTTACTTTCGTGTTTTGTTTCTCTTCTTCTATTCGAATTCGTATCTTTATATTTCCTTTTTGGAATGTAGAATTTTCCTTATAACTAATCCAATCGTTTGCATTTCTATTTAGAGTATTCGTATCTAGGATCACGAAACCTCCAATAGATTTGCCATTCTTACGCACTATTCCTGTAACCGCAGAGCCTCCTAGATTCTCACATACATAAATACGAAGAAGTTTATTTTTGAGAAGAGAGGCGACTGGTCCTTTCTGAGAATTCAGGGCATCTAACAGAGTTGATTTGAATGTATCAAAATTTTTGATAGGTGAGGGTGATTCAGTAAATCCATCCACTCGATTCAATTCATTCACATAATCTAAAGCTTGTTTGTCTAGGTTAAAGGTCCTTAAGGACCAATCCTCAGACTCCAACCCGACATAGTTCTCTATCTTAGATACAGGAGTGGATATTAAAACATCTGCATACGGATTTGGATCTCCAAGCTCTTCTTTGCAGGAGTAGAAGGTATCAAAAACAAGAATGAATACGACAAACAATCGACACATTTCAATATTTGGTTTAGTTTTCTTTCCGTAAAACATGCGGCTTTGAATGTGCAAAACTTGAGCTAGAACGAAAAGTATTTTTCTTTGCATCGCAAAAAATCATCAAGAGAAAGATAGGGATATTGATTTGCATTTCATGGGGGCTTTGTAAGATTTGTGCCTGTCTCTCATGAAGGCCGGTGTCTTTTTTTATAACACTTGCAGATTTCCCCGCAATCTTGCTCGGACTTCTCTCTTGTTATGTATAGCCGCTATGTTTCTTTATGGAGCCTCTATCTTTTCGGATGTGACCAATCCTTGGGAACTTCCTATAGATGAGAGGATCTTAAATCGAAAGGACGTGAGTCATATCGTTTTAGAGACAAGGCCGGGCGGATTTCGCGTTACTTTATTAATTAACGAAAGATTTCCGTATAACTATAAATCAAAATCAGCCGCTTTCTATTATTCTAATATTAAGGATTCTAAAGAAGGTTTGGAATTAGCGGAAAAACTAGATCGGTACCTTAAGTCAGGCTTCAATATGAAGATCAGATTTAATGGATCGGAAATTTACGAATTTATATTAGATGAATCTATCCAATAAAAAAGCTGGAATACTCAACCCTTGGTCCTTCTTGGAAACCGAGTTCAATTACAGGGAAGTTAGTGCATGGAAAGATTTCGTTCGAATTGATCAGTCATTTATCAGGCTGGCCTTTTTTCTTCACTTCTTAGTTTATTTTTTAGCATTAATTCCTGAAATTCAAAAATCTCCTCATGGGACCATCTATTTTGGTCTAGTCCTGAGTTTAAATATTCTGAGCATTGTCCTTTCTTTCCAAAGAAAATATCTGCCTGCTGTCATTCACGGTACAAACTTTAGTATTATATTTTTGGTGATGTTGATCTTAAACGAATCTTTCTATAGCTTCGACGATCTCCATAGTTTACAACTTTATAATAATTATTTCTTACTCGTTGGATTTTTGGTTTTATTCCAAATGTTCCGCTTGAAGGTAAAAGGCTGCTTTTTAACTGCTACTTATTCTATTGTATTACATCTTGGGTTTATTTATTTCAAACTCAATAATAGCTCTCTTCCTGGATTTCCTTTAGTTCTATTCGTTCCGGATGTTGTCTATCTGATCTTAAGTCTGATCGGAACTACAATCGTCGTGATCGTAAGAAGGTTAGTTCGTATTTCTTCCGAACTGGATTCTGAGTATAGATTTTTGCAACATGAACTTCAGATCGCTAGAAAAGTACAGGAGACATTATTTCCGGAAGATGTAAGTATTAAAGGATTTAAATACGAGGTATTTAGATCCACTCCCAACGAGATTGGTGGGGATTTTTACGACTTTATTCAATTAAGGGAAGGAAACACTGGAGTTTTCTTAACTGATATTGCAGGACATGGGATAGCTTCTGCGTTAGTCGCATCATTTATCAAAATTATGGTAGCGACCATGCCTTATCGCCTTAAGCTACATCCAGTCCGTTTATTGGAATATCTGGATGAGACACTTCTTAGGCAGTTCAAATCCCATCATGCTTCTGCTGTTTATATATTTTTTGATTTTATTTCCAAAGAGATCCATTTTGCTAATGGGGGACATCCATATTTAATGCATTCCCAAAATGGAAATGACTTTAGGGAAATTGAAACTACCGGAAGTATATTAGGATTTGGGATCAAAAGGCCGATCGCTGAGCTGGTTTCACTACCGATCCAGTCTGCAGAAAGGTTGTTTTTATACACTGATGGATTGATAGAGAATCGAAATCCACAAGGAAAACAGCTTGGAAGTGAAGGCCTAATTGAAATCCTGAACAGAAATAAGTCTTTTACCGATTTAAAACAGTTTAAAGAAGCCGTCCAGGTAGAACTCTCCGCATTTTTTGGAGATGCTGAATTCGAAGACGACACACTTTTCCTGATCATCGAGATGGAGTAAATACATGAGCGAATCACTGATCAATTTACAAAAAGAAGGCAAGCTGGCGATCTTAGAGATCAATCGTCCTTCTGCGTTAAACGCATTAAACGAAGAATTATTAAACGAATTAACAAGCGAGATTAGTAATCTAGAAAAAGATCCATCTATTCAAGTTGTGATCATCACCGGGCAAGGAAAAGCTTTTGTTGCAGGTGCTGATATTGCTAAAATGAAAGAATTGAATGTAAGTGGAGCTGAGAAGTTTGCTTCCCTTGGCCAAAGCGCATTCGACCGTATCCAAAGAAGTAGATTAGTTTCTATCGCAGCAGTAAACGGTTTTGCACTGGGTGGGGGACTTGAACTTGCGCTTGCGTGTGATATCCGTATAGGTTCTGAAAAAGCAAAATTAGGACTTCCTGAGGTCTCTTTAGGTTTGATCCCTGGATTTGGTGGAACCCAAAGACTTGCAAGACTAGTCGGTTACGGAAGAGCAGCAGAGCTTATCTTTACAGGTGATATGATCGGTGCAGAAGAAGCATATCGTATAGGTATATTAAACAAACTTACTAACGATGGAGAAGATCTGATCGCCACTGCAAAGGCTACAGCGGAATCCATTCTGAAAAAAGGGCCTATCGCAGTCTCCACTGCAAAATCAGTTATCCTAAACGGATTGGATATGCAGTTATCCAAAGGACAAGAGTTGGAGAAAAAAGAATTTTCTAATCTATTCTCTGGAAAAGAATCCAAAGAAGGAATGGGAGCATTCTTAGAAAAACGTCCTCCTAATTTCTGAGGATCTATGAAAACTTTCAGATTCTTACTTCTATCTTTTTTATTCTGCCTTCCTATGGCAGGTTGGGGAGAATATAATTCTCCCTTATATTTAGAAAAAACCACCATCTATATAGGAGATCACGCTCTCCTTGTAGAAGTTGCAAATACTGACGAATCCAGACAAAGGGGATTGATGTTCCGTAAAAAATTAGGGGAGAATGAAGGAATGATCTTCATCTTTCCTAGCGAGGATCATTTATCTTTTTGGATGAAGAATACATTAATCCCTTTGAGTATTGGTTATTTCTCAAGAAATAAGAAATTAGTCGATGTTTATGAAATGGCACCGAACCAAACTCAGGTTCTGTATCATTCTACCCAAAAGGTAATGTATGCAGTAGAAGCAAATCCTAGATGGTTTGCTAAACGTGGACTTGGAAAGGATTCTGTTTTAAAGATAGAGGGTAGATATATAGGGAAATGATCCGCCCGATAGGACGGATCATTTATAGAGATTAGAGAGACTCGGAAGCTCTCAATTGAAGGTCTTGTAAATTTTGAGCTTCTACTACTTTAGAAGATTTTAATTTACCTTGTTCAGTCAGTTTTAAGATCACTTGGGATCCTACTGATTGAGAAGTAACTTCGATCTCAGAAAGTTGTCCTTCTCTCTCTACGAAAAATTTTCCAGGTTGAGAGCGGAAAGCAGTTAGAGTTTCTGATTTTCCTTCTTTAGAAACTGCAGTTAGATCCAATCTAGAACCGAATTCAGTATAAACTAAAGTCAGTTTTTCTCCGTCTTGCTCGAAAGATTTTGCATATCTTCCTTCTTTATCATACTCGTTTAGTCCTACTGGGTTGCTTCCAGACCAGAACTCGATCAAGTTGAAAAGTAGAAAGTCGATAAATCCACCGATTGCCATTAAAAATCCGAAAGGAATATAAAATAGAACCGTTTTTACGATTTTTGCAAGAAGGCCACCGCCCACATTGATCCCGTCGTTAGCATTGTAGAAAACTCTTACAAGTGCGAATTTTCCGAAGCAGTTCGCTAAGGAACCGAAGCTAACTCCTACCAGTACCAAGGTCAGGATTATTTTTTTGAAAACGTTTTTCACCATTGAAAACGGAACTCCTTTATATGAATGGAATGCGAAACTACGAATAAAGTATGGAAAAAATCTTGCAAGAGATTTACATTCTCCCTTCCTTTTTGTGAGGCAAAATCTTGACTGAAAAATTCACGTCTTAAACTGATCCAATAAAGGGAAGAGAATCCCTTGACCTAGTTCCAGTCTCGTTATTTCTGGACCGAAAGACGGATTATTAAAATAAAGCCGTTCTTAAGGGCGAATGCCCATTTGATTTAGGGAACCTACGTGATTTTTCCCACACTTGAATTTTTTCTTTTTTTCTCCTTCGTATTTGTAACCCATTGGTACATTTTACCAGCCCTTATTCCGGAGCCAAAACTACGTAAATCACTCATTCATATCTTCCTGCTCATAATGAGTTATATTTTCTATATGAGCTGGAACTGGAAATTCGGTGGATTGATCTTATTATCCACCGTAATCGATTTCTTTTTAGCGGATCTGATCTTCGAATCTAAGGATCAAGTTTTCCGCAAAAGAATGATCGTAATCAGCTTAGTGCTGAACCTTGTATTTATTTTAGGATTTTTTAAATATTACGGGTTCTTAAGCGAAAACCTAAATGTATTCTTGCATACTTTAGGTTTCCAAAGTTTATTCCCTATACTTAAAATTGTCCTCCCTGTAGGGATTTCCTTTTATACATTCCAAAGTTTGAGTTATACGATAGATGTATATAGAGGAGCAATTCCTTCTGAAAAGAACTTCATTAGATTTGCATTATTCGTTTCCTTCTTCCCTCAATTGGTAGCTGGACCTATCGTCACTGCTAAAAGTTTTTTACCTCAATTACAAACAGAAAAGAAGATAGAAGATATTCCATTTAGAAAGGCCATCCGCTATTTTTTAATGGGATATTTTAAGAAGGTTGTACTATCGGATAATATTTCTCCGATCGCTGATCTCATCTTTAAAAACCCGGACGCTTATTCTACGGAAGCGCTTTGGTTAGGTGCATTCCTTTTCTGGGTGCAGGTATATTGTGATTTCAGCGGGTATACTGATATGGCATATTCTGCAGCACTTCTATTGGGTTATGAGCTGCCAGAGAACTTCAGAATGCCTTATATTTCCCAATCAGTAACTGAGCATTGGAGAAGGTGGCATATCACTCTTTCTACTTGGCTCAGAGATTATGTGTATATTTCCTTAGGTGGAAATCGTGTAGGGCTATTCCGTCATAGATTCAATGTTTGGTTCACAATGTTTGTGGGAGGAATTTGGCATGGAGCCAATTGGACCTTCCTCATCTGGGGTTCTATCCAAGGCGGATTTCTATTAATAGAATCTGTATTAAAAGAATGGAAAGCGAAATGGTTCCCGAACCTAACAATTTCAGATTCTTGGGATAAGGCATTAACTCCTATTAGAGTTTTATATGCGAGTTCTGTAGCGGTTACCTTTGGAGTTATATTCCGTTCCGCAAATATAGAATCCGCTCTGAAAATGATACACGGAATGTATGTGTACCAAAGCGGAGAACTCAGACCTTATATGTTAAAGCAAGGTATCCCCGCGATACTCTGTGTGATCATTGGACATTATATTGGTTGGCTTATTTACGAAAAAGGAAAGGAGTTCAAAATCCCAGCTTGGTTAGAATTTTCTCTTTATCCTTTGGTTGCATTTTGTTTTGCGATCTTAAGTCCAGATGGAGAGATCCCTTTTATATACTTCGACTTCTGAAAAAAGTAAAAAGCTGGACACTTGTCGAATTCGTTTCTAATTTGAACCCTTATCGATGAGCGAGCCTGACCAAAAACCTAGGAGTCCCAGATTTTATCCCAGAGATTTTGACGAGTATATCGTGCAGGTGGATTCTGGGCTCATCACGTTAGAAGGTAAACTAGGTAATATTTCCGAATCAGGTATCTGCATTTTGATGAGTGGAGAAGATCTACCCGGCTCCATTCCGATCGAAGGTTCAGTCATAGAAAGAAGAACTGGCAAACGTCTAGAATTTTTAGGCGACGTAGTTTGGAAAATCCCAAAGCAAGTAGACTCTAAACGAAAGTTCTTATACGGAATACGTTTTAGGGATCCTTTAGAACTCACAGAATCTCTTATACTCATTAATCTTTCCTTAGAAGGTTAAAATCCAAAAGTCGCACATTTATACGCGCACTTCTACACGTCATATTTTTATTGCAAAGGTCAGGTAAGAGCCTACCTATGTCGTAAAGGCTTCTAATGATCGAAACCGATAATCCTCATCGCAAACAAACCGTACGAGAAAAAGAAATCCAACTTCTAAAACGGATCAAAGAAGGGGATGACAAGGCATATATAGAGCTTACTGGCCCTTATAGGGAAAGATTGTACAGAAAAGCTGTCTCCATGGTAAAAGATGGGGATGACGCAGAGGATATCGTCCAAGACGCCTTGATCTCAGGATATCGATCCATACGCAATTTTAGGGCAGAATCTGGGGTTTATACCTGGTTGTACCGTATCGTGGTTAATAAGTCCAAGGACCTACTGGCTAAAAGAAAGAGGGCCAGGGAGAATTCCATGGACGATTCTGAGTTCCAGGTCACTGACGATCGTATCAGCTTCGAAAAAAAAGTAGAACTTTCTGACGAGAGTAACTATCTAATCAACAAAATCAACGAACTCGAGGACATATACAAAGAAGTCATCGAGCTCCGGTATTTCGAGGAAATGTCCTATTCACAAATAGCTGAGATTCTCGGAACAAATATCGGAACAGTCAAAAGCCGGCTCTTTAAGGCAAAGGAATTTTTGAAACATCTGATTATGAAAGATGGGAAGAGCGAAGGCTTTTTTAGGTAGTAAGGTATGGAAAAACAAACAAGTAAACAACAGGGAACAAAGTTCGGATTCTCTTCTATTTTTCAGAAAGAAGATCCGGATCATGTTAAATTGGAAAACTCTCTCGTTCGCGCGGTCTCCGAACTGCGAACGGAACAGATGAAGGATATCAATCTCTCCAAGGACTTCAATCTTAGATTAGAAAATCTACTCAAAGATGTCCGTTTCGACGAGGAAACCTCTTGGTCCAAGTTCTCCCGCGGTTTTGTTTGGAACCGTTCCTTCCAATACTCCCTCAGTGCAGCTCTCGCAATCCTAGTTCTCGCAGTTACAGTAGGTCGTTTTTCTTCTTCTAACGAAACAAGTTTAGCAGAAAGATCCGGAACTCTTACAGTAGGCGAAGACCGCGAATTCGTGGATCTTCCTTCTTCTGCAAGAGTAGATGTGGATCTGAATTCACGTCATCTACTTGAGATCTCTAAAAATCCCCAAGCTTCTAAAACCTTAGGTTCTTTGGAGCAATACTTTATTGAAAAAGGCGATTATAGAACTGCTCAAGAAATCCGCCACGTTCTGGAATCAACTTCTAAGTAATTTAATATGTTTAGCTGCGGTTTCACTCGAAGCCGCAAAGAACGCAAAGTTTTTCTCTGCGTCTTAGCGTCTCTGCGTGAGAATAAGCACTGCGCCTCGATAATCTCTCAGCGTCTCAAACTTTCAGTCTTTTATGATATAAGTTCGGATCTAAAGAATCCAGGATCCGTTTTGCTTCCTGAGCCACTTCTCCATATAGGATAGAAGTTCTGGAGTCAAGTAGTGCACAGCAGAGTTGGATCATTCTACATTTTACTTTAAATTCTGTTCCACCTTTTCGTAGCCCTAAAGAATCTCTAAGTCTAAACAATTCGGAACGATAGGCTTCTAATTCCTTATCGCTCATTTTACGGATATCTTTGAATACTCCTCTTTCAAGAAGAAGAACAGGTAATGCTTCTTTTAGTTCACCTTCTTCTTTAAATTCTTCTCTTAGGATTTGGATAGCGGAGAAGATAGGTTCTGAACGAACAGATTCCAGTCGGATAGCGCTAGGCTCTTTTAGAAAAGCCTCTCTATATAATAAAAGTCCTTGTGCATGTTGTCCGCTTAAGTAAGTACATTCTGCTCTAAAAAATAATAACTCAGGAGAGAATCTTTCTAACCCGGAAGAATCTCTTAGAACTTCAGAAGCAAGATCAGTATCTTCTGCAAGTAAAAGTCTATAAGCAAGTTCTGCGATTAGTCCCGGAGATAGAGATTGTATACCTTCTTTTCTAAGAGCGATACGAACTTGGTCAGTGGTTTCTTGTAGAATAGAACTCATCGCTGAATGATAAGAGAGTTCTTTTGGAAATGATTTACTTTTATAAACCGAATCGAAATCTTTTAGGAATTCTAATAGAAGTCCCGTTCTTTCTCTTCCTTCTTTTGTGAGATGGATCCGGTCAATTCTATGATCCCAGAAAGAAGAAATATAAAACCCCGAGGCAAACTCGGGGTTTTCAGGATCTTCTTCCAATAGGGAGTCGAATATGTTTCGAGAGAGTTCGAACTCTCCTTCGGATAAATGTTTTATCGCTTCTTCGTATTTCCTGTCTTGGTCCATCAATGAGCGGCTTTTTTATCGTGATGTTTGCTTACTTGTTTTACGATCTTATCTTCTAAGCCGTCTATGCAGGAATAAATATCTTTGTCCTCGTGTTGTGCGTTAAATTTACTTCCGTCCGCGGCTAAATTTAAATTTGCGCTGATGAGTCCATGCACCTGTTCGAATGAAATTTCCATCGAAACTAACTTTTGTATATATTTAGATACTCGTTCTAATTTTTTTCCGGCATAATCTTCTGCCGTTCCGGAATGATCCAAATTTTTCCAATTAAAAACGATTTTCATGTAAAGCCTCCGCGGAATTTATTTATTGGCTTCTCAAAGTTTTATCATAGCACGAATGCGGATCAGAAAAAACTAAAGAAACGTATTTTTGGACGGGAAAGAAAGGGAGTCATCCCAACCCAGGAATTCCTGTAAGATTAGGATGGAAAAAATCAGAGTCAAATCAAAAAAAGCGCCCGCCCCGAAAGGGGCGGACCAGGGAAGTTAGAACTAGAGATGGGATGATTTCCTAGCGTTTCTTAGTCCTTGTTTAGAGTCAGGCTTGGCTGTTTCGCAAAAGCCAGGCCACATGCTTCCTGGTATTTTTTAAGACCTTCTTCCTCTGCGTGAAGAGCGGAATCAAGGTCACCAATCTTTTGGTATACATGAATAACTTCTTTAATGTTCTCTAAGGCTTGGCAGGATTTGCCGAGACGGAATTCGGAGATTGACTTCAGGTAAAGAACCAGAGCGTATCCAGAGCTTTCTTTATCGCCGATTTTTGTTCTCACTGCTAAGGACTGATCGTAAAAAGCGATTGCACCTTCGTAGTCCCTGGTTTTTTGTTTTAGGCTTCCGAGGGCAGTAAGCTTATTTGCTAGCTGGGCATCTGTCTCCGGTGTGTAGTTCTTGAGCGAACTTTCGATCACGTTGGTTTCAGGTTCTGCATAAATTGCAGTGGAGATGCTTAAAATTAAGGCAATTTTAATTAATTTGTTCATCTTTTTATCTCCCAGCCGAGGCTTTGTCTAATATAGTGCAAACGCCGTGCCAAGTCTCTGGGAAAAACTAGATTTTTTATTATTAAAACCTGAAAATTTCCCTGAACTTGGCATAGTATAGCCTTTTGGGTTCTGGATGTATATGGGGAAGGGTGTAAGGAGTTCCTTCCACCCCGTTAGGAAGGTATTAAGGCCGGGGAAATTATCTAAGATGGATCACGCAAAGGCGCCAAGAGTAGAAGGTCTTGTACTTTATAAGCGGACTCTTTTCTACTTAGCGGCTTCGCGTGCCAAAAATTCTAACGGATTGTTTCTGTGAGTTCTAAATCCTCATTTTGATCAGTCGTTTTTTTAGCCTGTTCGAATGGATATTTGAGATTCGTGAGGCTTGCGATCTCGTGCATACAATCGTGCAGGAAATCCTCATGGTCCATATCAGGCTCAAAATGTCTGAGTTTTCCTGCTCGGACTATGAAGCTGGTCCTACGCAAAAACCCTCTGGGCTTATATTCTAATCCCAGGCAAAGAACTGCTAGCGGTTCTTCCGGTTTTCCTACTATAAATCTGAATCCACCTGGGCGCCCTTTTCCCATCTTATAAGGGATGGTGGTTTGTTCCGGGAAGATCACGAGCATATTGCCTTCACCCAGAACCTTCTTTGCAAATAGAAGATCGTTCTTACTTTTTCTAGGTTCTTTTCTATTGAGAGGAATTCCTCCGCATTTTAGAAAATAGTCCATAAAAATAGGGGCAGCGAGAGAATCTTTCATGATCGCCCAGATATCCATTCTTCTATGATATAATGCTTTGGAAAGGCCTAGAGGAATATCATCATTCCTTTGGTGTTTGGAGAGTACCAAAACTTTTCCAGTCTGAGGTACATTTTCTAATCCATAAACTTCTGTTTTATAAAATAAGGATCCGTAGAGTCTTCCGAACCAGCGTAACGCTTTTCTAGCTAATTCAGAACTTCCAGGATGGGGCTTTTGTACAGTGCTTTTTGATGACATCGTTCAATATGAGGTTGGTTTGGGGAGAAGGTTGCAAAATAGCACCGATATTTTTTTACATTTGTGTTTCGCGCGGAGTTCGCAGAGGGCACGGAGGGATCTGCCTTATTAAATCCTCAGCGTGCTCCGTGATCTCTGTGCGAAACAATCCTGAGTTTTTCATGTTATATTGTCTGAAAACGAATAGCCTTTGCATTGAATTCTTCCAGACTCGTTTTGGAAGGTCTGCCGGATGGTCGCGCTTTCTTTTCTGATCGAGTGGATTTTTCCCTCATTCGGGAAGTTTGTGAGGAAAGTCCGGACACCATAGAACCACGGGACCGGGTAATTCCCGGAGTTCGGGATCGTAAGAAACCGGATATGGAAAGTGCAGCAGAAAATATACCGCTAGTTTTCTAGTAAGGGTGAAATGGCGGGGTAAGAGCCCACCGCCGCTTTTGTGAAGAAGCGGGCAATGTAAACCCTCCCGGGTGCAATCTCGAATAGGCGGCCATCGTTGGTTCTGCAGGGCCGCGGGTAGAGAGCAAAGAGTCTTTTCGGTAACTGAAAGACCAAGATAAATGATCATCACTCGTAAGAGTACAAAATCCGGCTTACAGGCAACCTTCCACTGGCATTATATGAATTTTATAAATATGGAATGGTTCACAAGAGAAGCGATCCTGGTTTTAATACTTGGATCTGTTTTTGCTTTTTCTCTTACATATACATTCGAATATTTTATTAAACATACAGATAAACTGCAGCTTCAGAAGAATACGAAACGTTATTTGAGGCTTCCTATCTTTTATAGGTTTGCGGGTTTCTTTTTAATTTTGCTCGTTCCTATTGTTCTTTTAGGAGATTCTTATTTTACTTTCCAGAAGAATGGGATCTTCAGTTTTCCAGACCCAAATTTGTGTTTGGTGTCCTTTGTTCTTTTTTTGATCGGGACCTTACTAATACTCTATTGTAAAAATTATAAAATTATATTGGAGCAGGACGCTATTCTCTCTAGAGGGATTTTTCGGAAACATAAAAGGATCCTTTGGCGAGATATTCAATCTGTTCAATTTGAAAAATCTGCTTTTTTTCTTTCTGATAGTAAGGAAGAAATAGAAGTGGTGACTCTTTTATCTGGGTTCGAAGTTTTTATAGAGACACTTGAAAAATACCTTCCTCAAAAAATCGCAGAAGAAGCTTTAGAAAAATACGAAAACTTTTTGAAAAAGTAATCCTGAAGAAACACCCTTGAAGAGTGTTTTTTAAATGTTGCCGTATAAATCGGACGGTATAGATGGAAGAGATTGGCATTAGGATTGTTTTTTCGATTTTAGCTTCAATATTAGCGATTCCTTTTGTTTATTTAATTCAAAGATTAATCCAGAAATCGAAGATTCGCAGAAAGGAAGGAGCATTATTTCTCTACGTTCCTAAATTCGTTTTAATAGTTTCGATTCTAATTATTCCTCTTGGATTCTCTATCTTTTCCATTCCTTTTTTACAGAATGGGAGTACTGTCGGACAATACTTAATTGCTACGGCATTCGGGATTTTCTTTCTACTCTTCTCCGGTTCGGGCATCTTATTCTACACGAATTCAGGTGTAAGAGTGAATGAAACGGAAATAGAGCATACGACTATGTTTGGGCAAAGGACCAGACTTTACTGGTCTGAAATCAATCGTGTCGAATTCAGAAAGGAAAGATTGGAATTGGGATACAAGGATAAGAAGATAAGAATCACTCATGAGTATATCGGGTTTACTCAATTATTAAAAATCATCGAAAATAGATATGAGTCTCAGGTTTGGGAGAAAGCTTTCCAAGATTTAGAGGAATATTTGAAGAAGAATCATTTATTGGCAAATTAAATTTAGCGGGAAAATTTTTCTAAAAATTCTTTCCTTTTCAGAATTTCTCCCTTCGATTTTTCTAACACTATGTCTAAACCGGAAAAATACCCGTACAGCGTTCAACAGAAAGTGGCCTGGGGAGATATGGATGCCTTTGGTCATGTGAATAATGTGGTCTATGCAAGATATTTCGAAACTGCCAGAGCTTCTTATTTTGATGATATGGGGCTTTGGGAATCTCCTCAAAAACCTATGGAAGGCGGGCCGGTCCTTACTCATATAGAAATGGATTATAGGAAGCAGGTTCGTTTTCCGGAAACGATTGATATTTCCGTAAAATTGGAATCTGTTAAGAACAGATCTTTTTCAATCGTTTGTTCTATGTGGAATCAGGCAGGGGAATGCGTGTTGACTGGAAAAGCGGAACTGTTATGGTTTAATTTTTCTACCGGAAAACCGGTGGCGATTCCAGATGTCTACAAGGAACAATTCTTCCAGCAAAACAAATGAAACGCCGGCAATCACAAGCGTAAAAGAATTTTTATCAGAGGAATCTCTTTCGCGATTTCGTTTCGCGATGTCTCTTTTTCTTTTTTTCGCGGGATTCGGTTTATTGTTAGGTGATCCTGCTTCAGAGGGTATCATAGATCCAAGATGGATGAGGATCTCTCATGTTACATTAATCTGTATTTCTATATTATTAAGTTTTAAATTCGAAAATTTTAAAAAATACTGCGAGTCGGTTTTACTATTCCATTTCGCAGTGATGAGTATCCATTCATTTTATCTTTTATATGTGAATGGTTTATATTTGGGTTATCTATTTGGATTGATACTCGTTGTATTCAGTACGGGTGTTTCGATCAATAATCGAAGGGTGCTCATTCCGGTCCTTCTACTATTCATAGCGGTAGCGTTCTTTGTTGGGATACATGTAGAAAATCCCAAGATAGATGTGGGGATGTATTATTTCGGTCTAATCTCTTCTTCCATTTTATCCGTGCTAGTGATCGGGTTTAGAATGAGAACATTCGAAACTCTTTTAGAGGCTGATGAGCAAATGGAAAAATTCCAGATAAATATAGAAGAAGAATTAGAGATCGCTCAGAAGACCCAAAAAAGCCTTGTGGATCTTGAGTTTCCGGAAGCAGGAAATTTCAGGATACGTTCTTATTTTAAACCTTTGGAAAGTGTGGGTGGAGATCTTATCAAAACAAATCTAGGCAAAGAAGGGGAGCTTGACTTTTTCTTTGCGGATGCTGCCGGCCATGGAGTTTCTGCTGCGATGGTTTCCGCGATGGCTGTAATGGCTTTTAAAACTATTGCTCCGGTTGCGGAAGGCCCTTCTAAGGGTTTAACTCTGATCCATGAATCTTTAATGACTATGATCGGTGGATTTTTTATCACCGCTGTCTATATGAGATTGGATCGAGAGAAAAAAAGTCTAACCTATTCTTATGCAGGACATCATCCTGCGGTTCTAATCAAGTCAGATGGTTCTGTGCAAGAATTGACCGGGAAGGGAACAGTGTTACTTGCTCTTCCTAAATTGTTTAATAGAGATTATGAAATTTTATTAGAACCCGGAGATAGGGTAATATTATTTTCAGATGGGATGTTCGAGTTTTATACAGAAGAAAAAGAATTTTTCGGCTACGAAGCATTCTTAGATCTGATCAGAGATTATACATCTCTTTCTGGCAGAGTATTTTTGGATTCTTTGGGAGAAGCGGTTCTTGGACTACATTCTTCTCCGCCTAAGGACGATATGACTATGCTACTTTTGGAAGTTCTCTAAAACAAAAAACATCTTGCTCTTCTTGCGGGAAGAGTTAGTATCACTTCCCATGTGTGATACTTTTGTAGCCACTCCTGATTCCACTTCTTCCGGTAAAATGATCTTCGGAAAAAATTCAGATAGAGAACCGAATGAACCTCAATGTCTTGTTAGATATCCAGAAAAAATATCTAAAGAAAGCCAGCAACGACTTACATTCATAGATATTCCGAGTTCCAAAAAATCCAGAGAAGTTTTGATTTCTCGTCCTCTTCATATCTGGGGAGCGGAGATGGGAGCAAATTCTAAAGGTGTTGTGATCGGGAATGAGGCTGTATTCACCAAACTTAAGATCGAGAAGAAGAATGATGGCCTTACTGGAATGGACCTTTTACGTCTTGGATTAGAACATTCCGATACTGCCGCGGAAGCGAGAGATCTGATCATAGATTATTTAGAAAGATTTGGCCAAGATGCATGCGGTGGTTACTCAAATAAGAACTTCTTCTATCATAATAGTTTTATAATCGCGGATCCTAAAGAAGCTTATGTTCTGGAAACTGCAGATAGATATTGGGCTTGGAAGAAGATCAAGGGATTTTACGCGATCTCGAATGGTCTTACCTTGGAGTCTGATTATGATGGTCTTCATTCTCATGCGATCGATTTTGCAAGAGCCAAAGGTTGGCTAAAGAAAGGGCAAACTTTTTCCTTTAAAGAAGCGTTCTCAGATTCTCTATTTACTAGTTTCAGTAAATGTAAAGTTCGAAGAGAGATCGTTACAGGTGGAGGAAAATTTTTCGGCTCCAAGCTTGGTGTGCAGGAAGCGATGCAGATCCTAAGGTTAGAAGGTAAAGAAAAGGGAAGTGCTCCTCTTTCTATCAGCCAAGGTGGTTTTCCCTCTAAAAGTATAGGATATTCTCCTAGTCAGTCCGGGATGGGATCAGTTTGTCTTCATGCGGGAGGCCCTTTTTCTCCCAACCAAACAACTTCTTCTTTTGTAGCGGAGCTAGATACTAATCCTGCTTACTCACAATTTTGGGCGACTGGTTGTTCTATTCCTTCTTTATCCGTTTTTATTCCTTTTTCCATTCCCGGAAAAACTTTTTTAGAAGGAAATATTGTCCAACCAGGAGCAAGCCCAGATTCTTCTCTTTGGTGGAATCATGAAATTTTATACAGACTATGTCTGAAAAATTATGATAAGGCAGTTTCTATTTTTAGTGCGGAGCTAAAGGAAAAGCAGGAAAAGTATATTCAAAAAGTAGAATCTACTCTTGGTTTAACTAGAAATTTTTCCCTGGATCCAGTTACTAAAGAAGCTTTGGAAGAAGTGGATAAACTCTACAAAAAATGGAGAAACCAAGTATTAGAACTTGCAGTGAACGGAAATATTCTTCCGGACTTTTGGTCTTCTCCACTTTATAATCTGAGCTGGGCTATCTGGAATCGAAAAGCGAGGATCAATTCCAGAGTTCTTAAGGGGATTGATTTGCCTTACGAA
This sequence comes from Leptospira koniambonensis, assembly GCF_004769555.1. NCBI lineage: Bacteria > Pseudomonadati > Spirochaetota > Leptospiria > Leptospirales > Leptospiraceae > Leptospira > Leptospira koniambonensis. The sequence goes on from NZ_RQFY01000012.1 coordinate 458,140, forward strand.
CCCGCATATTTATGAATTCCACGAGAAGTGAGAATGCCATAGAGAAATAAATATATCCTTTCGGAATATGGAAATGTAAACCATCCGCAAACAGCATCACTCCAATCATGATCAAAAAGGAGAGAGCCAAAATTTTCATGGTAGGATGTTCGTTGATAAAATCGCTTACCTTTCCTGAGAAAATTAACATGATCAAAAGTGAAATGACTACAGCAAGGACCATTATCATCAAGTTTCCGGAAAGTCCGACTGCGGTAATGATCGAATCTACTGAAAATATAATGTCCAAAATGATAATCTGCACGATCACATTCAGAAAAGATGGAGAAGATCCAGTGTCCAGATCAGTTTCACCTTCTTCCATTTTATGATGGATCTCACTTGTACTTTTTGCTATTAGGAAAAGTCCCCCGCCAAGCATGATCAGATCTCTTCCTGTCACTGTAAAATTTCCGACTTGGAAAAGTCCGTTAGTGAGACTGGCGAGCCAGCTTACGGTAAATAGTAAGCCTATCCTAAAACCTAAGGCAGCCAAAAGTCCGATTGTGCGGCCGCTTGCCTGTTGTTCTTTGGGAAGTTTGCCGACTACTATGGAAAGAAATACAATATTATCAATTCCTAGAACGATTTCCATCGCTGTTAGGGTCAGAAGAGAGATGATAAGGTCTACAAGATGCAAATCCATTGTAGAAAGAAATTCGTCTAAGGACTAGAAAAGCAATCGATTTCCTTTCCGGTATCGTAGAAGATTTGAAAGAGAGATGAAATTCTTACCGAGAGAAATTTTGGAATCCCAGGTCGAAGGGAGAAATTTAACCGGCCATAGTTTCGAGGACAATCTTCCTCAAAAACCTAGCTTGGTCGTTTTTCTACGACATCTTGGTTGTATATTTTGCAGAGAAACAGTGGAAGACCTTCGTGTTTTCAGTTCTGAAATGGCTGCATTCCCTCCTATCTTATTTGTATATCCCGAATCGGTTAGAGAAGGAGAAGAATTTTTCTCCAGATTCTGGCCAGAAGCAAAAGCAATCTCCAATCCAAATGTTTCCTTTTATGAACAGATCAGTGTACAAGAAGGCAATTTAATTGAATTGGCAGGCCCAGAAGTTTGGGTAAGTGCTGTGCGTGCGCTTGCAAAAGGAAATTTTTACGGAGTCCAAGGTAGACATCTACTTAGAATGCCTGGTGTATTTTTAGTTTTAAAAGATAGAATTCTTTGGTCCCATTCTTATCGCCATATTGGAGATGAACCGGACTGGAGCAAATTACCTGGATGTACTCCTTTACCAACAGATGAATACGACCCAGGGATTTTACCGGCTTAGGATCCAGGATCTTATTTCATTTTCAAATAGTTCTTATCCAATACTTTTACAGCAAAAATATGCCATTCTATTCTAGGATTGATACTTGTACTTTGATACGAAGTTTTTTTATCATAATTTGTAGAAGTACTAGTATGAACAGAATAACCTTCCCGAGCTTCGAACATGAATACAATTTCTGCTCCATTTTCCGAAGCTAACTTTCGTATCCACTCTTCTCTAAGTTTGTTTCTATATGCGATGGATTCAGGAGAATCATCCGCAAAGTTTTTTGCATCCGCACAGGGCCAAGCTAATGGATTAAGTATATTGAATACAGGCAAAGGTAAAACTACTAAAGGAAAACCACGACAGTATCTCCCAAGACCATCCTCTTCTTCCGGTCGGAGAAAATAAGGAATCGGCCCGGAACCGGGGCGATTGATGGCCCCATAACGAAGATCTACGTCTATTTTTCCAACGATCTCAATTTTATTTTTATATTTGTTTTCAACTTCGAAAAAGCCGCTATATCCTTTTCTAATTCCAAGAGGAAGAGATTCCGTATAGATGATCACTTGTTCCGGCAGGATAGGGGTCTTTTGGAACATAGTATTGGTCGGCGTAAAATTCCCGTAGATACTTGGAGCAGAACATGCGTAGAATGAGATTACGGAGAATAAGATAATCGTAAGGATCGGGTGGAGCTTGGAAAAATGTTTAGACATTTTATATTTTGGAATCATACGTAAAGGCCGACAAATTGGTCAATCACTTAAGACCATGGAGATTGTGGGGTAAATTAAGGTTGGATCAGGATTTGATCATAGCCCATTTATATGAAATATTAGAAAAATGAATTATTCTCTGTTCAGTATTGAAAAATTTCGATTGGAAACGATCTGCTGTATAGATCGGCTAGGTTTTTGTTTACCTGAACGGATATTAGGAAGTTTTTAAGAAGTCGAATAAGGAAACCGAAGTCCTCGTATTCCGAGGACTTTCTTTTGCTCGTTTACATTTTGGGAGGAGGGGGCGGAAGTGCTGCTTTACATGAAGCGGATAACTTACTTTCGTTATCTCTCATACATCCTATATGAGCAGGTCCACGTTCTACGTTCTTGCAATATTTTTCATCATCCGCAGCGCAGGCCGATCTGAATTTTTCAAAACGGGACATCATTTCGTTGATATGATTTTTACAAGTCTCTGACAATTTGGACATGTATTCTCTCAGACATCGATCTGTTTCATGGCCTGGTTTCGAATCTTTACAATAAGTTTGTCTTTCCGTTTTACATGGATCTTCACCTGGAGGTCCTCCAGGTCCACCACTTGGTTGAGCAAATGTTGATCCAGTCAAGGTAAGCGTTATTGCAGAATATAAAATTAGTTTTTTCATAATGTTTGTCTCTTGCGGAGTTTGTTTTCAACTCTGACCTAATAAGATATGATTTAGTTTCATTTTGGATTTTTCATACTTAAGTGGCATTATTATCCGAATAAAGAGTTCTTTTTTATAGTAAAAAACTTTCTTCAATCTTTTCTCGGGAACCTTCTTCTTTGATCGGGTTTATCTAGATGCAAAAAATATCTAAATCATTCTCTCATTCTAATTGGAGAGAATACGGAGTTTGCATTGAAAAGAAAAGATTTTCTGAAAAGTATATTCGTATCCGGTGCTGTTTTTACGGGACTCACAAGTTCATGTAATTCTCAAAAGGATAATTCGCCTTCTAATCTGGGTTTATTGCAAGGGATATTGGAAACTTCTTCCTGCAATGCGGCTGATGTTTCTAGTTCTTCTGTATGTGCATTGATCCCAAAAGAAACAGAAGGTCCATATCCTTTAGATTTGAGTTCCAATTCTTCTTATTTCCGCCAAGATATTACTGAGGGAAAAGCTGGAATTCCTTTGAGTCTTGTATTGACGATCCAAAACATAAACGATAATTGTAACCCAATTTCGAATGCGAGAGTGGATGTTTGGCATTGTGATAAGGACGGATATTATTCTGGATACAAAGAATCTGGATATTTAGGTACCAAAAATTATATTGGAGAAACATTCTGTAGAGGAATTCAACTCACTGATAGTTCAGGTATCGTAAACTTTACTACGATCTATCCAGGTTGGTATTCAGGAAGAGTAACTCATATACATTTCCAAGTATATTTAAATAACGGACTTGTTGCAACTTCTCAAATTGCTTTTCCGGAAGATATTACGAAAACTGTATATAACACTTCTTTATATTCGGCGCACGGGCAAAACACTTCCGTTCCTGGAAATTGTTATGATAATATATTTAATAACTCCGCCTCAGATTTAAGTTTGGAATTATGCACGATCACTGAGGATACTTCCACAGGAGGATATATCGCGAATCTGACTGTAGGTATTGCGAATTAAAAAAATCCAAAAAAGTTCGTCTTAGTTACCAATTTAGGGCCTAAGGCGAACGGTTCCATTTTTATATTAGTAGAAGATCGGAACTTCTCTTTTGAGATCCGATCATGGAAAAAATATCCGAAAAAGACAAAAGACTTATCTCTTCCGTTGAATTTTATTTTAGAGAAGGGAATTCAGAACATTTTTTAAAAGAAGCATGGGTTTGGGCCTGGGCACTTGCCAGAGGAAAATACCGTTTGGACGAAGATTCTTGTTCTGAGATCGTTCTGAAACTAGTTTTAAATGCAGAAGAAGTATTACATCTATTCAAGGAAAGAGGGTATTCTAATTTTCCTGCGTTTTTCACAACATATACTAAAAATTTAATATGGAATCAAAGAAGAAAAGAGATCCGACTGAATCGAAGTGAAATTCTATCAGATGGATTCGAAAGATTTTACGACCCAAGATCCGAATTCACAAGAAATATACTGAACGAAAGTAAGCAGGCCGCAGGTTTAGTTCAAAACGTTCTCTCGGAAATGGATACGATTTCTTCTCTTATCTTAAAATTAAAACATAGAATTCCTTTGAATTTAAAAGAATTTAGATTATTCTACTCAAAACTCAAAAAGAAAAAACTAAAACTCAAGGATTATTATTCAAAAGATATAGAAGAAGAAAGAAAATCCTGGATCAGAAAAAAGGAATTAAACGAAAAACTTTCCAGGCTTTACCAAAACATGCAGATCCACCATTTCGAAAATTTAGAAAGATGGAAAACGTCCAGAAAACAGATACTCGAAGTCTGCGGCTCGGTAACGGAAGAAAAAAGTTTCAAAAAGATAGGCTGGTATTTGGGACTCAGTGAACATTCTGTCCGCAAATCCTATTATTTTGCAATCTCGGAATTAAAAAGAAAAGAAGATCTTAAAAAGATCAGATTTTCAGAAGCAGCTTAAGATCAGCTTTTGTCTTTTTCCGGACGGATTGTAGGAAGCCAAAGTTTTCTTAAAAGTTTGGATTTATTTTTGAGTCCTGAAATTTCTGCGATCATGTTCGCGACCAATCTTTGTCCTGCTTCCATACCTTTTGTAACGGAACGATTCAAAAGTTTGGAACTTGTGGTGACCATGCTCAATTCAGATTCATCCGGAGAGATCACTCTGATCTTTACACCTTTAGGTGGAGAATGAATGATACTGACTGCACGATTGTACATAGTATGATGCACCTTAGAGATCATATGAGAAAGTTTTTTATTAGAAGGATAAGAAAGCCAACCTTGGAAACCAGGGATAGGATCAGAAAATTCATCTTCCGGACTATTTAATACAACAGTAATATCTTTATAACCGGCTTGGATGACTGACTCAACAGGGATAGGATCTGAGATCCCTCCATCCCCATAATATTGCCCGCCCAATTTCCATTTTCCTCTGGTAGCAATAGGCAAAGAAGTCGCTGCCTTTAACAAATTTAAAACATTAGAAGCGGTCGCCTTAACATATTCTGCTCTTGCTTTTGCAAGATTTGTGACCACCACATAAAAAGGAGAAGTTTCTTTCTTCTCCAAATATTCAGAAGGAAGTCTATACTTTGTTCCGAACAAATAATCTATTAGATATTCTTGATCTAAAAATGTTTTACCCCGGAAAGGATTTAAAAAGGAGATCAATTGGCTGCCTGTGAGTTCTTTTCTCCAAATATCCAGGATCTTCAAACCATGAGCATGATCTGTCTCATAGCCAGTGGTATAATACGCAGCAGCACAAGAACCGGAAGAAACTCCCAAAATTAGATCGAAGTATGTAGAAGGCACAGCCTGATTGATTGCATACAAAGCACCACCCGCAAAGGAACCTTTCATTCCTCCGCCAGCAACTACCAATGCCCTCCCGCCTTTTTTGGCCTTGGGCAAACCGATCATCATTCCGGATTGTTCCGATTCTCCGGGAGAAAAATACGAACTCATCTAAAGATAAAATTTTCGACCCTTCTCCATTTGCAAGAAACTTGAAATTTCAAATCCCAAATTCGAATTCCTTTTTCTTCCTAAACATGGACTTTTTTGCAACTTTCCGTAGCGACAGAGCAATAGGGGGCGGCACCTCGTTTCACTCGGGTCGGGCTACTACGGGTTCGCGCAGTTGCGCTCATCCTGGCTTCGCCAGGACTAAAGCCCTGCGTATCCCTGCCGCGACTCTTACTTAAAAGGTTCTATCATCTGTCCTAGATAATCTTTTGGAAAAGGGATCTCTCTTTCCAGACCAACTTGTGAACCTCTTACGAAACCTTCTCCATTTTGCAAACTTCCGAACATGCGATCCCAAAAAGAAAATACTGCTCCGTAATTCACCTGAGTTTCTCTGTATTTTTTCCTATGATGCCATCTATGAAGTTCTGCAACAGAGAAGATATATTTCAAAAAACCTGCGCGATAATTTATATTCCCGTGTTGGAACATTAGATGAAAACTTAAAACACTTAACCAACCTAAAACCACTTCCGAAGAAGCTCCTAAAAGAAATACCAATAGAACTCCAGGACTTCCTTCTAACATCGCATGGATTGGATGTCTTTTTTCTCCATTTAGCCAATAAAGTCTTTCGGAACTATGATGAACAGAATGAAGCCTCCATAAAAAAGGAAAAGAATGGCTAAGTCTATGGATCCAATACATTCCCAGATCAATGAATGCTCCTGCAATCATTATCTGTAAAAAATAGGGAAGTTCACTCGGCCAAATAGAAGGAATAGAAATTTTGAATTTAAGAACTTCTATCATCTTATAAGTTAAAAATATCAGAAGAAAATTCACAAGATTGTGGATTATATCCGCAGAAAGATCTCCTAGATTTCGATTCCAATCCGGCTCGTACGGAAACTTCTTCTCTAAATAAAAAACGATAAGAGCCAATAAGCTAAAACAAATGAAGCTAGAATAGAGCGGCTCCATTCCTGAATGTACAAATAAAAAATAGAAACAGGACGTTCCTAAAAAGAATACCGGATAGATAAAGAATCGAATCAAACTCATAAACTTCTTCCTAAATTAGTATATACTAAGTTTAGTAAGAAAATGGGGATTCGTATTGAATGAATGGGCTAGTTGATCTTTTTTAGGTCGTTTTATTTGGACCAAATGTGACACTGCAGGGAATGCTGGATCAATCCGGAATATTTAGATATAAATGAAAAGTATTTTATATAGAAGATCATTACTTTGATCATTCCCTTTTCTATATTATGAAATCAGAATTTGTTTGAAGATCGAATAAAATATATCCTATTTTTCAATAAATTGTTTCTCATTTTTCTAATATACTATTTAAGATTGTAAATATTTCTCTTCTCTACTTTCTTTATGAAGTAGGTTTCTTTAGGATTTTTTTGTACTTTTTCCTTAAAATAGGAAAATCTTCCGGAAAACATTGGGAATTTTTCTCAAATTTTCTGCAGAAAATCTTCTCAATAAATACAAAAGAGGTTTGACCGGTTGGGCGACGTAATTAATATGGTTTTTACGCCTGAAGGATATCGCCCGG